>JBDTZF010000105.1:0-9790 GCA_040005265.1 Verrucomicrobiota bacterium | reverse complement strand
GCGACGTCCTCCTTGGCAAGGAGGTGCTCTACCACTGAGCTACACCCGCATTTTTGGAGGGAGAATAATGTCCAGCGGGCCCGTTAACGCAACCACAAACTGCCGTCGTTATCGGGAGCGAAGTTGGATCGGCCGCTCTGCGGGCGATGCCAACCAATCGCCGAAGGCGCAAAACAAATGCGGCTGCGCCGGGAAAGTTAGCATCGCGCTCGGAGATCGCGGTCCACCTTGAAGGTCAGTGGATTGCCAGAGGCATAAATTCTTGAATCCAAACCAGCTCCTGGCCCCATCTCACTTTCAAATGAATGCTATTAAGTCTCTTTTCCTAATCTGCGTCTTCTTGACCTTCTTTGCCTGGAGTGTCATCGGCCAGTCTCCTAACGTTTCTGCTTCAGCGCAGGCCAGCCCGGCTAGCCCGGTCGCCTCAGTATCGCCGGCGAACGCGGTTTCGCCGAGCCCCACCGAAAGCGACCTCGAGCGTTCCATCAAGCATAAAACAAAGCGCCATCACTTCGGTATCCACATCGATCCTGACAAAGACAACGAATCGATCGGGGTACATGGCGATGACGATATTCCCAGGGCCGTGTTTCCTATCGTCGCGGTCGTGATGATGGCAGTCTTCGGTGCGCCCGTGGCAATCGTTGCTGTCATCCTCTACTTCAGTATGTCCAGGTCGCGCCAGTTACATAAGACCGTTCGTATGATGGTCGAGAAAGGTCAGGAAGTTCCGGCCGCTTTGCTCGCCCCGCCGCCTCCGGCAGTCCGCCAGCGTTCCGATATGCGCCGTGGTGTGGTGCTAATGATGGTTGGAATCGGTCTGATGGTGTTTTTCGGTGCGGTAAACGATTGGGACGGCGGTGCATGGGCGCTCGGTATTATCCCGTTCCTGATCGGCGCCGGTTACCTGTTGGTTTGGAAACTGGAAGGCAACAAGAAGGACATTCCCCCGCTGCCGCCGACGGCGTAAAGTGGGACTGTGGAGCTCACTGATGCGGATCTCATCTCACGAGTTCTTGTCGATGACGACCAGCACGCCTTTGGCGAGCTGGTCCGTCGGCATCAATCGGCCGTGCGTGGCCTGCTCCGCCAGCTCACTCGCACCGACCTTGCCCTGGCCGACGATCTCGCTCAGGAAACTTTTATTCGCGCTTACAAACACATTCGCAGTTTTCGCGGCGAAGCCCGTTTCTCAACCTGGCTTTATCGGATCGCTTACAACTGTTTTCGGGAAGATGCGCGCCGCCGCAAGGAACTGGTCGGCATCGATGAAGAGCGACTCCAAACTGAACTCGATCCGCAGACGGTGGATGCCGGTCTGCGCCACGATCTAATGCATGCGCTGAATCTGCTTCCGTTGAACGAGCGCAGCGCGGTTGTGCTTTGTTGCCAGAATGGCTTGTCGCATGACGAAGCGGCGCGTGTCCTGGAGATTCCGCTCGGCACAGTGAAAACCAACGTGTTGCGCGGACGCGAGAAACTGAAACGCACACTTGCGGCCTGGGCATCGAACTAGCTAGAGTATGGATGAGATGGAAGATTCGCTGGATCGACAATTGCGCGAGGCCGCGCCTTACATCGACGATGCAGGCTTCACGGCGCGCGTGTTGCAGAAATTGCCGGCGCCCCGGCCGCATCGCGAATCGCTACGCGCGGTCATTCTTCTCGGGATCACTTTGCTGGCCAGTGGGCTCGCCTACGTCCTTTCCGATTCCGGCCGTTTCGTTCCCTGGACTCTCGAACGTATTGCGGTCCTGCCCATGATGTGGGTTTTCGCGCTCGCCCTCGGCACGGGACTGGTGATCATGTCACTCGGTCTCGCCGCCGCGGTTTCCAAGGTGCGCGAATCGCAATCCTAATTGGAGGGCGTCCGCGCTGTCGGCGCCCAAATATTTCCCCTGCATCGCCCTCGACAGGGCTAACGAATCAGGAGTCCAGAAATTTTCTGCAGAAATCCTATTCATATTCCTAATCTTATTCCGTTTTCTTTGTGTTTCTCGGAGATTAGTCGGGAGTTGCATTGTCAATCCTGCGCCGTCAGGATATCGGAATGGTGACCAACATTCCGAGCGCGACACTCCGGCAGCTGGTCAAGCTCACCGAGCGCAAGGAAGCGCTCATGGCCCAGATCCAGGAGATCGACCGTGAAATGGCCCGACTGCAAAAAAAATCCGAAGATCTTCCGGAAAATACTGGCCACGCCGCGCCGGTCACCGTTTCCCGCTCAGCGCGCAAGCCCGCGCGTCGCCTGCGAGCAACGTGACGTTGGCATTCCGTTGTCATTCCGAGCGAAGGACCAGCTTGCCCGCCGTGGCGGGAGGAATCACTGACTTTTTCGGAGCGATGAATCGTCGTCACACCGTCAGATGATCCGGTGGCGGTTTAGAAAAAGATGCGCCCGCACGATGCCAGTAATTAAACTGTCGACTCTAATTCACGCCCCACGGGAGCGAGTATTCGACCTCGCTCGTAGCATTGACGCGCATCAGGACTCGACCGGAG
This sequence comes from Verrucomicrobiota bacterium, assembly GCA_040005265.1. Lineage (GTDB taxonomy): Bacteria > Verrucomicrobiota > Verrucomicrobiia > Chthoniobacterales > UBA10450 > JBDTZF01. The sequence goes on along the minus strand of JBDTZF010000105.1, from coordinate 7,288 downwards.
GAACTGAAGAGCGTGCAATCGCCGGCGTCACGAAGGGGCTGATTGGCATGAATGAGGAGGTGACATGGGAGGCGCGGCACTTTGGAGTGCGACAGCGATTAACTGTTCGCATTGTCGCATTCGATCGCCCCATTCGTTTTCAGGACGTCATGATTTCCGGAGCGTTTAAGAGCATGGCTCATGACCATGACTTTGCAGAGCATCCGGCGGGGACATTAATGAGCGACCGCTTCGAATTCCAATCTCCACTCGGCATTTTCGGCGCGATTGTTGATCGGATTTTTCTGGAGTCGTACATGCGGCGTTTCCTTAAGCAACGCAACGAGGTATTAAAGCACCTCGCAGAATCGACAGAATGGAGCAGTTATCTTGAACAATGAAACCGATTCGCGACTCTACAATTCGAAAAACGTCTTGAGCCGCTGCATGAAATTCGCCTTGTACTCGCGCTGTGTGCTGTCTGTCTGCTCTTGAGGGCCGACATCCTTGACGATGCCTTCGGTTTCCATTTTGCGCTGGGCCAGCAAATCGCTGAGCTGCTCGAGACAACCGGGTGACTCGCGAATCACTTCGGCCATGACCGGTTTTCCGATTTCCATGACGTAACAATCGCCGTCCGCCCGCACCGTGGCGCTGCGTTTCTCTCCGGTTAACAACGACATTTCGCCGAAGCAGTCGCCCGCATTCAAAGTGGCCACTTGAATGTTCGCGCCATTCTTCGTCACCGAAACGCCGGCTGCTCCCCGCAAGAGAATGAACATTGAATCGCCCTCGGCACCCTCCGCGATCACACGTTCGCCGCGCCCGAAGTGATCGAGACGCGCCTGTTGCACCAGATTCGCCAATTGCGCATCGGTCATACATTCGAAAATTGGTTCGCCGCGCAAAATTTGTCGCGCTTCCTCATGGCCTTCATCAGCGGGCCGCCCGGTCTGGCGCTGCAAATGCAGGGTGCGAATGGGGTAGGGGATGGTGATGCGCTGCCGTTTGAGTTCGTACCAAACGTTGGTGCGCACCGCATCGTTGGTCTCATTGATTCGGGCGTGGTTTCCCATGAAGAACTTGATCTCATAGGTCAGGGCGTGATCGGCGAAATCGACCAGGAAAACTCTCACTGGCGGATGGGGCAGAACGTTCTTTGCGCTTTGGGCGGCCCGAAGCAACACGTCTTTCACCAGATTTGGCGGAACATTGTAATCGATCCCCACCCGGATCCGCATGGCATGGACTTCGGTCGGATAATGGAGGTTAACGATTGTTGTGCGAACGATCTCGTTGTTCGGAATATCGAGATAGATGGCGTCGTTGGTGCACAGCCGGGTGGAGCGCCAGTTGATCTCCATTACTTCGGCGAACCGGTCTCCCACTTGCAACCAGTCGCCTACTTTGTAAGGCCGGTTGATCTGTATCGACATGCCGGCAATGATGCCGCCAAACAAATTCTGCCCCGCGAATCCCAGGATGATCGCGGCGATGCCCGAGCCGGCGAGTAAACCTTTCAACTCGCGCTCCGCGTGGTAACCGGCGCTTAAAATAATTAGCAGCACGATTAGAAAAATCAGACCCGCCACCACTTCACGTAAAAAATGCGGAATCGGTGTCTTTCTTCGTTTTTCGAAATAAAGGTCCCAGATGTAACGGTTAATCAGGGCGACTAGGACGGCCGTGCTTAAAAGGATGACCAGGGCACCGATGTGATTTCGCCAGTCGGTATGGATACCCCAGGTCGCGATGGCGGCGTAAAAGGCGAGCGTCAGACAAAAAAGGCGGAAGAAGAGCCCCAGCCGTACGCCCGCGCGCTGCTTGAGTAGACGACCGATCGCAACCGTTGCGAAAAATGTTCCGACGAATACGACAACCGTAACGGCCGCTTTCTGCGTCTCGAGCCAGTCAAACATCTTGCGGACTATATCAAAGAGTTGTCAGACCGGAAACAATGTTGTCTGCCTCGAGGTAGGGGCGGTTCACCTGAACCGCCCGCCATTATGCCAACGTCTGTGATGGGCGATTGAGGTCAATGGAGCCGACGGGAGTCGAGCGACATGGACGGGTCGGCTCGAGAGGGCGAGCAAGCGGGAAGCGAGCGAGTCAATCGCCCCTACTCAGTGAGGGTGAAATGATCAGCCAGGCCCACCCCGCCAGAAAGCAAAGGCCGCCCAGAGGAGTGATCGCGCCGAGCCAGTGCAGATTTGTTAACGCCATCAGGTAGAGGCTGCCGCTGAAAAGAAGAATGCCGGCAAAGAGCAGCCACCACCCGCCGCGATTTCTCGCTCCGAACAATGCCAGCGCCAATAGCGCGATGGCGTGAACGAAATGATACAACACCGCTTTGCTCCAAACATCGAGCATCCCGTGGCTTTCAAGTGTCGGTCGTAAGGCGTGCGCGCCGAACGCGCCAAGCGCTACCGCCAGAAAACAAAGCAAAGCTGCTAGACGAAACAATAAGATCGACATCGTTATTTAGGCGGTGGTTTTCGCCCGTAAAAAAGGATGACCGGCGGTGCATCGGCTCGCGCCTGGCGGACACTTCTCAGGTAAATGATCGTGCCGGCAATTCCGAAGGCTGCCGCTCCAAGAAAATTGAGCCGCGGCCCAAGGAACCAGAGATAAGCGCCCACGATGGAGCCTCCGCTCACCATCAAATCACGCACTAAATAATATGCGCCCACCGTTTGGCCGCGCCGCTCCGGCTCGGAATATCCAATGATCAGCGCCTTGCGCGAAGTGTCGCCGAATTCCTTGAGCCCTCGTATAGCAAAGGCGATGAGAAGCATCGTGAAATTACGGGACATCAGCAGCCAGATTGGAAAAAGTGTGAACATGACAAACGTCGCGATGACGAATGGCTCGCGCCGGGTCTTGTCGGCAAAATACGAAGTCGGAATAATGCAGAGCGACGCCGCCAACATCTCCACCGCGATCAACACACCGACCTGTTTCGCGGTCATGCCAATATAATCCATGGCAAAAATAACCACCCAGGCGAACGGAAGGCGTTCGCAAAACCGGACGAGAATATCGCTCAAGAGGAGGTTACGCAGCGGGGCGTTGAATCCGCGCAAACTTTCCACAAGTCCCACGCTCTCTTTTTTTTCCGTTTCGGGGACTGGTTCGTCGCGCAACTGTCGTTGCACAAGAATTGCTCCCACCGAGAACAGGATCGACAGGCCCAATGCAATGCGAACGCCGGTCACAATTCCAAAATGGTCGATCAGCACTCCGCCAAGGAAGGGTGCGATCATTATCGGCAATCGCTTAATCACCATCTGAACGCCGATGCCCATCGAGCGCCGCTCCGCCGTAAGCGTCGCTCCCACCAGGGAAAGCGTGGCGGGCAGAGAAAAGCAGGTCCACGACAGAAACAGAAACATTCCCGCGATGACTGCGCCCCAATGCGGCACGAGCAGCACCGCCGCATATCCGACGATCGACACGATGTTGAACGCGAGGAATGCGCGCCGGTGTCCCCAACGATCGACTACGATCCCACCCGGATACGCGTAAAGCGCGCCGAGCAAGGTACGCAGGCCGTCGTAGAGACCGATGATGAGAACGCTGGCGCCCAGCGTCTGCAGATATTTCGGCACGAAACGCATCCAGAGTTCCTCGCCGGTTCCAATAACGAAGAGGGTGATGAGCAGGATGACCAGATTGCGCTTGAGACCGAAAAATTCGGCCAGGCGCGCGACCCGGCGATTGTCTCGCGGCGGGGCCGGCGCTTGCGCGCTGCCGGATGGGAGGTTGTCATCTTGCGGCATGGTACTTTGGTCTCGTCCGCAGTTGTATCAGTTGCTGTAACTCGCGCACGGAATTTTTACGCGGCTGAGCCGAATTGCGGGTTCGTGAGGTTGCGTATTCGTTCAGAATGGGGTTGAACGTGATGTCGGCGCAATGCCGCCGGAGTTTGCCTCATTTACAATGTCCTGTTCGTTTCTGAGTCGCCCATGAACCAAGCGGCCAATAACAACAGCGAAGATCGGTCCGCCTTCCCCTCGCTCCGGCGTGGCGAGCAGGGGCATTCGCCGACGTTTGCGGAGGCATTTCGTTTTTGGTTTAAACTCGGCTTCATCAGTTTCGGCGGTCCCAGCGGGCAGATCGCCATGATGCATACGGAGCTGGTCGAGAAGAAGAAATGGATCGGCGAAGCGCACTTTCTCCACGCCCTCAACTTTTGCATGCTGCTTCCCGGTCCGGAAGCGCAACAACTCGCGATTTACATTGGCTGGCTTTTGCACAAGACGCGGGGCGGCATCGCGGCCGGCGCGTTGTTCGTCATTCCGTCCATCTTCATTCTTTGGACGCTCAGTTATGTTTACGTCGCATTCGGGCATGTGCCGGCGATCGCCGCGATCTTTTACGGATTGAAACCGGCCGTGCTCGCAATTGTCGGGGCTGCTGTCATTCGCATCGGAAGCAAGGCGCTCAAGAACGCTGTCATGTGGACGGTTGCTGCCGGCGCCTTCGTCGCGATTTATTTTGCTCATGTTCCCTTCCCAGTAATTGTTTTGAGCGCCGGCCTGCTCGGCCTCATCGGCAACAAGATTTTGCCGGAATATTTTTCTGTCGCGACCGATCCTGGAACAGGATCGACATCTTCAGTCGGAGAAGGCGCGCCGACGTCTTCGCCTCCAACTTTACTGGGCGCGCTGAAGACCTCGGTAACCTGGATCGTGATTTGGTCGTTGCCGCTGGTTTGCGCGGGGATTTTCCTTGGGACCGATCACACAATTTTTCGCGAAGGAATTTTCTTTAGCAAAACTGCTGTGGTGACCTTCGGCGGCGCCTACGCCGTCCTGCCTTACGTCTCGCAGCAGGCAGTCGAGCATTATCACTGGCTTCGCGCGGACCAGATGCTCGATGGCCTCGGGCTTGCCGAAACAACTCCCGGTCCGCTCATCATGGTCTTGCAATTCGTCGGGTTTCTCGGGCCCTGGAATCAGCCGGGCAATCTGCCGCCCCTTCTCGCCGCCACGATCGGCGCATTGATCACAACCTGGACAACATTCGTTCCTTGTTTCCTTTGGGTCTTTCTCGGTGCGCCTTACATCGAAAAATTGCGCGGCGCAAAACGACTGACCGCCGCTCTTTCAACTGTGACCGCAGCCGTCGTCGGTGTAATTCTGAACCTCGCAGTCTGGTTTGGTGTTCACGTTATCGTTCCGACAACGGGCGTTGTGGATTGGTTTGCCATCGTGATTTGCACAATCGCTTTCATCGGGATGCTCCGCTGGAAATGGAGCATCATTCCAGTCGTGCTCGTCAGCGGCTTGCTCGGTTTGATTTACAGATTCGTACTCGCGAATCTTGTGTAGAGGCGGCCGTGTCGGCCGCAAAGTCGCGCAAACATTCAATCCTGCGGCTGACACAGCCGCCTCTACACCAATCTACCCCGACGAATGCAGCGCGATTCGGTTGCCTTCCGAATCGACAATAATGGCGCGAAACCCGTGCGGCCCGATCTGTTGTCGATCTTGCAGGACCTTGCCGCCGTTAGCTCGCACCGCTTTCACGGCGTCGTCGAGCCTTCCTTCGGTCGACAAATAAATGAGCGGCCCGTCCTGCGACGGTTCGTTTTTGATCCCGGCGCTGTCGCCGCGAACACATAAACAACCCGACGCGTTCTGTTCTTCGTGGGGCAAGAGCGCATACTCATCACCGCCCTCCGACATTTTTGAAACTTCAGTGCCGAGCACGGCCGAATAAAATTTCACGGCCCGGTCAAGATCGACCACCGGGATATCGGTCCAGCAGAGAGTATTTGTTGTGCCCATGGGATTATTTAGCCACAGATTAACACGGATGAAACACAGATGGAAAAAGAAGAGGGATTCTGCTTCTTCGGAAATCCGTGTCCATCCGTGGCTGGATTTTTGTTTTTCGCGCTTCCTTGATTCAGTTCCTGCGATCAGGCCCGCGCGTCGGACTCAAGATTCTCTTCAGGTGGTGGCATGACACGCAATTTGGGTCCTGCTGCCTGGAGCAAGACGGTCCAGAGCTGAATCGACCGCACATCCAGAATGGACGATTTACTCCATGGATCGCGCGCGAAAGTCTGGCGGATCTCATTCTCGTCAGCGGCATCAACGATGAGCAGAGTTTTCTCACCTTCGCCGAGCGGTCCACCCAGAACGACAAATCCGGCGTTGGAAAGGTCGTCCATGAATAAAGCGTGTTCCTGCCAACCTGCCTGAGCTCTCATCGGCTTTGCCAGATTCCAGGCGTTGCCTCTGGTTCTTGTGACCACGAACAATTTCTTCATATCAGCACGGATTCTTCGCCATAGATTAGCACAATGGAGCGAATTGGAATGAGCGACATAGAAGGTAAGGTCGCGCAGGGTACCGCCGAGCGAGGCGGGAGCCGAACGAGTTTCAAATTAAACACTGATCAGAATCCCAGGTTTCATAATCCGTGTAAATCCGTGGCTACCTGTTTTCTTAGTGATGGTGATGAACGGCAGCGTCGCCGTTGGAATGGCTAAAGCGTTTCGCCGAGCGGGCGCGCGCCTTTAAAGCTTCCGTCTCCCGATCGCGCGGCGGCGCATTCGTCACCAAGGAATCGAGTAAGTGATGTGCGATATGTGTTACTTCGTCGACAGCGCGATTGAAAGCCTCTTCGTTGGCCTGTGATGGCTTAGTGAATCCGCTGAGCTTTCGAACAAATTGAAGCGACGACGCGCGAATTTCGTCGTCCGTCGCCGGCGGGCTGAAGTTATGCAGGGTCTTGATGTTTCGGCACATGACCGACAATCGGCAATTCTCGATCAACGATCAACTATTTCGCGATGCAGACATTCTTCGGTTCGGTGAAGAAGCCCGCCTTCGCCAACCAGCCTTCGCATAAAGCTACGGCGGGTCGAGAGGCTACGGCGCGGCAGGCTCCGCGCCGCGAATAACTGTTTATTTCGCGATACAAATGTTCTTCGCCTCCGAAAAAAATCTTAGCGCTTCGATGCCGCCTTCACGACCCATTCCGCTTTGTTTCATTCCACCGAATGGAACGCGGAGGTCGCGCACGAGCCAGCAGTTCACCCAGACCGTGCCGGTGGAAATCCGCTCGGCAACGCGATGGGCGCGGCTCAGGTTTTGCGTCCAGACGCTTGAGGCCAGGCCGTAATCGCAGTCGTTGGCGAAGCCGATTACTTCTTCTTCACTGTCGAACGGTGTGATGGTGACGACCGGGCCGAAGATTTCTTCGCGATTGGTGCGGCATGAAACGGGCAAGTCGGTAATAATAGTCGGCGGAAAAAAGTAACCAGACTCACAGCGTTCATTGATCGATTTCGGCG
>JBDTZF010000104.1:0-9813 GCA_040005265.1 Verrucomicrobiota bacterium | reverse complement strand
AAGATGGGCTATGAATCGCTGACACACTGCCGCCGTTGTTGTTTCGATTCTTCATTTCTGGTCGCTCGTCCCTAACGTTCATGGCTTATCTGGATCAATTTCTGAGCGTGATTGTCGATCAAGGCGGATCCGATTTGCACATTGGCGAAGGGCAGCCACCAAAGATGCGCAAGCATGGCGACATAATGCCCATCCGCGATGAGCCGGTTTTGCGCGATGAGGCGATGTATATGTTAAGCGAAGTTTGCGGCGGTCGTAATTGGAAGATCTTCGAAGAGCGGGGCGATCTCGATTTTGCTTACGAGATGGATCAGCAATCACGTTTCCGGTGCAACTACCTCAAACAAGCCAACGGATACGGCGCGGTATTTCGTTTGATCCCGAGGAAAATTGCCACGCTCGAAGAGCTGGGCATTCCGCTGGTAGTCAAGGAATTTGGGCACTTGCGCGGCGGTCTCATCCTGGTCACTGGTCCAACCGGTTCCGGAAAATCGACCACGCTCGCGGCGCTGGTCGATTACATTAACGAAAACTTTTCCCGCCACATTGTAACCATCGAAGAACCGATCGAGTTCGTGCATGACAACAAGCGCAGTATGATCACGCAGCGCGAAGTCCCCGGCGATTCCGAATCCTTTCCCGTCGCCCTCAAAGCCGCGCTTCGGGAAGATGCCGATATCGTACTGGTCGGTGAGATGCGCGATTTGGAAACAATTTCCCTTGCCCTTACCGCAGCCGAGACCGGGCTGCTCGTTTTCGGCACACTCCACACCAACAATGCGCGTAAGACAGTCGATCGCATGGTGGACGTTTTTCCCGCGGCTCGCCAGGAGCAGGCCAGAGCCATGCTCGCGAATTCTCTCCGTGGCGTTCTAGCGCAACTGCTCTTGAAAAAGGCTGATGGATCAGGACGGGTTGCGGTTAACGAAATCCTGATCTCAAACGCAGCGGTTTCCGCCATCATCCGCGAAGGCGCGACCCAGAAACTTCAGGACGTGATCGTTTCCGGCAAGGCACAAGGCATGCAATTTATGGACGACGCCATTTGGACGCTGCTTCAACAGGGAACGGTTACTCCGCACGAAGCGTTCATGAAAGCGATCGACAAGAGCCGGTTCAAAGCATTCCTGCCTGCCGAGGAACAACATCTCGGCAATGCCGCGGGCGCAGCTCCGGGCGATGAGAAACGAGCGCCTGGAGATTTTGTGAAGCGCCCTGCTGCTCGCCCGACGCGACGCTAGCCGCGTCGCCGTTTGCGGGCCCGGGCTTCGAGCTGCTGCGCTTTGCGAACCTTCCCGAGCGACCGCAAAAGATCGGCATAATTGGAAGCGACGATCTCGTAATCTTCGGGCGGCGTTTCGACGGCTTCCTCCCAACTCTGCAAGGAAGCGCGATACAGTTCGGCCGCTTTGGCATAATCGCCGCGCGAATGATAGACCACGGCCAGGTTGCATTTTGATTGCGCGATATCGGGATGTGTCGGAGGAAGCACTTTTTCTCGAATCTCCAGCGCGCGGAGATGAATCTTTTCCGCCTCGGCGTACCGGCGTTCGTTCGTGTAAAACACCGCCAAATTATTGAGCACGGAAGCCACGTCAGGATGGTTCGGCCCGAGCTGTTTCTCGTAAATCTCCAAAGCATGCAAGTAATACGGCTCAGCCGCTTTCTGCCGGCCGGACTTGCGAAAAATCAACGCTACATTGTTTAGCATCGTGCCCAAGTCGGAGTAGGGCAGGTCCTCCAGTTCGGTCCCCGCCGCAATGGCTTTCTCGTAGAAACGAATCGCCTCTTCGGATTGCCCGAGGTTGTCGCATAAGAATGCCAGCCGCCGGGCTGAGCCAAACAGCGCGCGCCCGTCAGGTGTTTTCGCTTTCTCCAGAATGGAGTGCGCTTTCAGCAAATGCGCTTTCGCCGCGGTTCGATCGCCGCCTTGATCAAGAATTTGCCCGAGTTTTTCGTAACTTAAAGCGAGCGACCCATCGTCGTCGGGGAAGGCACGCTTGGCCAGATCGAGCGCGGTTTCGGCAACCCGGATCGCTTCGGGAAGGCGGTTACTTGCGCGAAGGTTGTCGAGCTTGTCGTTGAGGATGGCCCAAAGCTTTTGTTCGCCTTTCATCGAACATCACCAGCCCTCGCTCAGCTGACTGACCAACCGCGTCGCGAGTTCTTCCGTTGCCAGGGGCAACGCTTGTCGCTCGTCAGTTGTCACGTCCGTACCCACAAAGAAATTCGTCGTGCCGGTAGCTTCCGCGGCCGGGGCCAACGGTTTTCCGTCACGCCCGACCAGTGTATATCTCACCCGGATACTTAGATTGAACTCGGTCGTCGCGAGCACATTGCCCCGCACCGAGCGCGCCGGCGACCGGCCAATGTGAATGATCTCACCTTTCAAAGTTGCATCTGCGTTGTCGTCGCCGGTGATCCGAAACGTGCCATCCTGCTGGAATTGCTTGATTACCGTATCCGTAATTAACACCTCAATTCTGGGAATGAGCGTGTCGTTTTTGAAAGTCGGCACCGCGATCGAGTGAACCTCGCTGAGATAATATGGTTTGGCCGGGCCGATCCTGTAGCCAAGACAGCCAACCAGGCATAGGCAGACGATAACGACCGGCCCCGAAAGAGCTTTCACGGCGTCGGAGAAGTGGACGCTTCCGGCGTCGGGGATTCCTCCGGTGTTGGAGACGCTTCGGGCGTAGCGGTTGCCTCAGGAGTCGCCGCGGGTTCGGGCGGCGCCGTTGCCTCGGGCGGGGTCGACGTTTCCAAAGTGCGGTCCGGCGTTAACGAAGATGGCGGCATCGCCAAGTCTAACGCCGGAGGCGGTGAAGCTGGTTGCATTGTCGATGATGACGTCGGCTCCTCTCTGCGCGGCGGCTCGCTCGGTGCCGGCGTGCTCCCAGACGCCTGATTTTCCTGAACCGGCTTGGTTGTTTGCGTTCCATCTCTGCCCTCAGCCGGCTTTTCTCCCTTCTCTGAATCCTTTTTCTTTTTCGCTTCCTCGGTTACAAACTCGGGCTGAAGCGCGGCCTCGCCGAATTTCTTGCGCAACTGATCGATGCGCCTCTTCGAATTCTCGCTCTCTCGGGACCCAGGTTGCTGCTTGATCACTTCGTTATAATAAATGACTGCGGCGCGGTAATTTTTTTGCTTATCGTAAAACTGAGCAACTTGGAACGAGCTAGTTGTTTGTTTGCCCTCGAGCAATTTCAAGTTTGAGCGGGCCTGCGCTGCTTTTTCGCTATTGGGATAACGATACAGAAAATCCTGAAAAGCAATCTTCGCATTAGTGGCGGCGGCGATATCTTGCGTTCCGCCACGCGTAGCTGTGAACCAGATGTAACCAATTTGATATTGCGCGGACGCTGCTATCGGTTCGTTCGGGAATTTGTCGATTACCGCTTGATACGCTTGCAGCGCCGCATCGTTGGCTCCTTGTTTCTCACGCGCCAGACCGATATCGAACTGAGCCCGCGCCGTGTATTTCCCGTAAGGGGCCGTTCGCACTACCGCGGCGAAAATTTCCACAGCGTGATCCAGCGCCGACGCCACCGGTATTCCCAAAACCTTGAGTTTTCTGCCAGCCAGATAAATCTCGCCAATTCTAAATTGAGCTTCGATTGCCTCGTTGAAATGCGGGCTGGTTGAATACCTCTCCATGAGCATCCGGTACGATTCCGCCGCAGGCATGTAGAATCGCAATTTCTCCTGTAATTCGGCCGCGCGATAAAGTGCTCCTGGTGCGAGCGCATCTCTTGAATTGCGCCGCGCCAGCGTCTTGTAAGCGGATATTGCGCGTTTGAAGTTCCCCTGCTTTTCCGCCTTCTGTCCTACCTCGAAAAGTTCTTTGGCGTTCCCACTCAATTCCTCCTCGCCCGGAGCCACATATTTCGTGTTATCGTTCGGCTTAAACACCACTGGAGCTTTCATCGCCAACGGAAAACTGACCAGGGCGACGATGCAGAAAATGAGGGCGCGAACTCTGAAATTCATTGGGCTTGGCAGGGTAGTTTAGTTATCAATTCCGTCAAGTTTACCGCATTGGAGTGGTGGAGTATTGAAGTATTGGTTCAGAGGCCCACAACTCCACACTTCCTTATTCCAATTCTGTGAAGCTAACCGATCAGCAAAAAATACGAATCGGCGCTTGCGCCTGGAGTTTTGAGGATTGGCGTGGTCTTTTCTATCCTCCCGGTTTGCCGGAATCTCACTGGCTTGAGTTTTACGCGCGCTACTTCCCGGCAGTGGAGGTCGATTCGACCTTCTACGGTGCGCCCGGCGAGGAAACCGTGCGGCGGTGGATGGACGCCACACCGGCTAGCTTTCGGTTTGCTTGCAAGCTGCCACGCGAAATTACTCACGCCTGCCGCTTGCACGATTGCAGTGCGGAGATGAGCGCGTTCCTCCGCGCTGTCGAACCTCTCGCAACCAAGTTGCAGGTTATCCTCATTCAACTCCCGCCTTCATTCGCGCCTAAAGATGGCCGCCAACCGTTGCGAAAATTTCTGACGCAATTGCCCAAAACGTTTCGATTCGCAGTCGAGTTCCGCCATCCGGGTTGGCACCGGCCGCAAATCATCCACCTTCTGGAAAAACATCGAGTCTGCTGGGTCTGGGCTGATACCACCCCTCTCAACGAGCGTAACCTGGCTCCCTTCGAATTTCTCCCACTCACCAGCGATTTTCTCTATCTGCGGCTCCTCGGCGACTACGCCACCAAATATACCAGCGACGGGAAACACCTCCATCGATACGAGAAACTTCTTTGGAAACGCGAGGCCGCCCTCGAAAGCTGGTCGGTAAAAGTCGAACGTCACCTCGGAGAAGTACGCAACGTCTGGGCGTTCGTGGGCAACCATTTCGAAGGCTTCGCTCCAGAAACCTCCCAAAGGCTGGCTCAACGGCTCGGCTACGATCTGGTGCTACCTTCGGAAGGAGAAACAATTGCGCCCGGGCAGGATCGCTCCCAGCTCGAATTGTTGTAGCGACGGTCCCGTTCTCTTCAACGAATTTCGTTCGCGCCGAAATAGTGGCGCAATTTTTCCGGGATCAGAATCGATCCATCCACTTGCTGGCCACACTCGATTAGAGCGGCAAACAATCGCGGCAACGCCAGCCCCGAACCGTTGAGCGTGTGGCAAAACCGGTTCTTTCCGTCGGCATCCTTGTAACGCAGATTCATTCGACGGGCCTGGAAGTCCTCGAAGTTCGAGCAACTCGAAACTTCGAGATACGCATCTTGTCCAGGCGACCACACTTCGATGTCGTAAGTCTTCGCCGAACCGAAACTCGAATCGCCGGTACAAAGCTCGATGACCCGGTAATGCAACCCAAGCAGTTGCAAGACTCGTTCTGCGTCCGCCGTTAGAGCCTCCTGTTCTTTATAGGATTCTTCCGGCATCGTAATCTTCACCAGTTCCACCTTGTCGAACTGATGGACACGAATGATCCCGCGCGTTTCGCGGCCGGCAGACCCTGCTTCACGCCGGAAACAGGGTGTGTAAGCCACAAATTTTTTCGGTAGATCGGCAACCGCCAGAATTTCCTCGCGATGGAAGTTCGTCACCGGCACCTCGGCAGTGGGGGCGAGGAAAAGCTCGCCGTTCTCTAATCCGTACATGTCGGCCTCAAACTTTGGCAATTGTGTCGTGCCGATCATACAATCGCGCCGGACCAGGAACGGCGGGCTTATTTCCAGGTAACCATGCTCGCCGGTGTGCAAATCGATCATGAAATTAATGAGCGCGCGTTCCAGTTTTGCGCCTATTCCGGTGAAACAAATGAACCCGCTTCCGCTTAGTTTTGCCGCACGATCAAGATCGAAAAGTTTCAGCTTTTCCCCGAGCGCCACGTGATCGAGAACCTTGTCACCCAACTTCGGCTTCTCGCCCCAGCTCCGCACCACTCTGTTTTCACTCGCATCCTTTCCGACTGGCACGCTCGCATGCGGCAGATTCGGAATTTCCAGAAGCAGATTTTTTTGCTGCTCGTCGAAGTTCGTTGTGCGCTGACTAAGATCGACAATTTTGTCGCCAATCTTTCGCACTTGCGCTTCCAAATCGTCGGTAGCTTCACCGCGCGATCTTTTCCCGCCGATATCCTTACTCAATCGTTTGCGATCGGCATTCAGCTGCTGCAATTCTGTCTCGGCCTTCCTTCGTTCGGCGTCGACGCGCAACACATCGTCGATTTTCATTTCGTCGCTGCCATATCGTGTAGCGAGTCGCTCCCGGACAAAATCCGGTTTCTCGCGAATGAGGCGGATATCGAGCATGGCGCCAGTATGAAATGACCAATGACGAATGTCTAATCGCCTCCACAGTCATCCCGAACCGCGTAGAGAATGCAAGTCCGGATCGGACTGGGGCCTCGCCTGCGCAGCGAGCGATGCACGTGCTAGCTTGCGAGCTTAACCAGCTTCTACGAGGTCCTTCCCCCGCGCCTGCGGGATCAGCATGACACGCGTGGAAGATTGAAACGCGCGTGACATTCGCGGTTACGCGCCGATAATTTTTGATCGTGGAACAACTTAGTCTTCTCGGCGTTGCTCTGGGTCTGGCGTATCTCGCCGGAATTAACCTCTACCTGACGGTCTTCGCCTCCGGCCTCGCCATTCACTTCCACTGGATCACGCTCGCCCCGGCCTATCAATCACTCGAAGTTCTTGGCCACCCCGCTGTTATTATCATCGCCGGCGTCCTCTATTTTCTGGAATTTTTCGCCGACAAAATCCCCTGGGTCGATTCAGCCTGGGACGCAGTTCACACTGTGATCCGCCCGATTGGCGGCGCGCTTCTCGCAATTCAAGTGCTCGGCCATCCCAGTCCCGCCTTCACGGTAATTGTCGCGTTGCTCGCTGGTGGCACAAGTCTCATATCTCATACGGTCAAGGCCGCCACGCGACTCACCAGCAATGCTTCTCCGGAACCTTTTTCGAACATCGCGCTAAGTCTCGGGGAAGACGCAGCTGTCCTCGGCGGCCTTGCGCTTATCCATTACAATCCCCTGGTTGCCTTGTTCGTTTTCGCTCTCGCCATCGCGGCCTTCCTTTATTTCGCGCCGAAAATCTTGCGCGCACTAAAGGCGAAGATCTGGCTGGCCTGGAACAAACTAAATGGCCCTGCCGATGCGAGTGTGCCGGTAAAGCTTCCCCTTACGCTGCCTTCGCGACTTGCCTCAGTCTTTGATCACCAGAATACCCTCGGCGAAACGATTGTCTGGGCCGCGCCCTGCGTCAGCGGTCGCGGCCGGCGCATTCCGGCAAACCTTTTCGGAGCCCTGGTTGTGACTAACGAAGAGCCGCGCAAGCTCCAATTCATAGCGCGAAAAAGTGGACGCCCCTTTTCGCAAACGATCGATCTGAACGGCTCCTTGATCGCGCACGAACCGAGATTTCTTTCCGAAAATCTCACGATTTTTCCGGCAGTCGGCAAAGGTCCAAAATATTTGTTCGTATTCCCGCGGCCCGATGCCGCGCTTGTCGAGCGGATCGTGGAGTCCCTGCGCGAGCGGTTGAGCGAACATTCGGTCGAAGAAAAACCCAGCGCCCCGTTGGTGCAAGTTTAGCCGTCTTGTCATTCCGAGCGGAGTCGAGGAATCTTCTGCTTTCTCATAATGATGCTCGACATGACAGACGAATACGCAGCCATGCGTGCGACGACCCGCGTCCAGGAACGCGCGCTCTTTCCTTCAGTCCGCACGCCCAGTGAGTTGGAACTGCAAGCGCGCTGGTTCGCCGGAGATTTTGGGAAACAATTTATTACGGCATCAGGCGATAAGATCGACATCATCCAATTCGGCACCTGGAACCGTGAGTCGGGTCCGGATTTCCGCGACGCGGCAATTTCGCTAAATGACGGCGACCCGATTCGCGGCGCCATTGAGTTCGATCTGGCCGATCGTAACTGGGAGACGCACGGACACGCGATTAATCCGGCCTTTGAAGATACGGTACTTCATGTCTTTATCGACAAAAGCGAGCGTGAGTTTTTTACCCGAACGAAATCGAACCGCGAAGTTCTTCAGTTACGTGTGGATCCAAATACGCTCTCTGAAAATTTTAGCACAAATATTCCGCTGGCCCGGCCTGGACGATGTCAGGCGCCGTTGAAAGATTTGCCGGGGGATCGTGTCCATAACATTCTCGAGTCAGCCGCTCAATTTCGTCTGCACCAAAAGGCCGCTCGCATTCGTCGCAAGATCGACAGCCACGGGCGCGACGAAGCCCTCTTTCAAGAGATCGCCGCGGCGCTTGGTTACAAACAAAATCAACTACCGTTCACGCTGCTCGCCCAGCGTCTTCCGCTCGTGCTGTTGCGTAAGGAAATCGGCAATTGCGAGGCGTTGCTGTTCGGCGTCGCTGGATTTTTACAAACACCGGATCTTGATGTTTACAAAAAATCGACTCGAGACTACGTCCGCGGCTTATGGGACTGGTGGTGGCCGCATCGCGACGCACTGCAAAGAATCATTTTGCCGTCAAAACTCTGGCGTTTGAGCAGTTCGCGACCGTTAAATCATCCGCAGCGACGCGTCGCCGCACTGGCCACGCTGGTCCGCGAGTGGCCGCGTTTCCAGCGCGCCATGGGCAAGACCAGCGCCGTCGTCGCGAGCGATCTTCTTCAGGCTTTAAGCCATTCATTTTGGAAATCCCATTATACCCTCACAGCTGCGCCAACGCCGAAGGAGATGGCGCTCATTGGTGAATCGCGAGTTGCGGAAATTTCAGCGAATGTGCTCTTTCCTTTCTGGCTGGCAGAAGATGGCGACCGTGGCGAGTCGGGTCCGCCTCGGACTCAAGCGGACCTCTGGCCGGATTACGCCAAACTGCCGGCCCGATTGTCGAATCGCCGCCTCGAGACCGCAGCGACCCGCCTTTTCGGCGACGATCCGCGCCGCGCGCAATTTCTAAAGACAGTGCTGCATCAGCAAGGATTACTTCAGATTTACGAAGACTTCTGCCTGCAAGACAACTCCGATTGCACGCAATGTCCCTTTCCGGAACAAATGCGAAAATGGACCTGATTTGCGTGGAGCAACCCGTAATTGAGTAGTGAAAATGAATGTTGAACCTTCGACGTTGAGCGTTGAACGTTTTGTTCTGAAAATGCGAATGCTTCCCAGACCCCGCGCCGCCTTCACTCTCATCGAGTTGCTCGTCGTCGTTTCGATCATCGTCGTTTTGATGGCGCTGGCGTTCCCGGCATTTCGCGGAGCGTTGGATCGCGCCAAAAAAGTCCAGGCCAAGAACGATCTCACTCAAATCGTAACTGCGATAAACGCGTTCTACACCGAATATGGCAAATATCCTGTCGTCACCGACGATACTCCGATCACCAATAGTGGAGACGTGTTTTATGCTCTCCGGGCAGTTTCAAACGGAGCAAATGCCGGCGACGCGACGAACCCCCGCAGGATTGTTTTCATGAATGTCCCTGATGTACGAGACATAACCAAACCGCGCGCAGGAATCGGAATCGACGGACAGTTCTATGATCCCTGGGGCACTCCATACAAAATTGCGATTGATGGGGACTACGATAATCAAATCGCAAACCCGTACGGCTCAGGTGGTGGAGCTGGTTCCGATCCGCTGCGACAAGGCGTGGTGGTGCGGTCATTTGGCAAGGACATCGGAGCAGGCCATAACGGCGATAATATCTACCGAACAGCCACAGGTATTCAGTCCGACGACGTGATTTCCTGGCAGTGATCATTCGCGTCTTGCAAATCGAGAACTGACGATCGAAGATCGAAAACTCTCGCGGGTGTAGTTCAATGGTAGAACGGCAGCTTCCCAAGCTGCATACGAGGGTT
>JBDTZF010000019.1:0-30986 GCA_040005265.1 Verrucomicrobiota bacterium | reverse complement strand
GACATCAGCCGGATCGCGCACGGCAAGCTCGAGCTCCAGAAGGAAGACGTTGATATTCACGGGGCGATCGAACGCGCCTTGAACATTTCCGCTCCCGATCTGAAAACGAAAAAGATACAGGTCATCAAGCACTTCGACGCGACGGAACACTATTGCCACGCGGATGCCGCGCGATTGCAGGAAGTTTTTTGGAACATCATTCGCAACGCGGTGAAGTTCACGCCCGAAGGCGGCAAGATCGACATCGTTACAAAAAACGATGGAGATCACACCGCGATCATCGAATTTTGCGATGACGGCATCGGCATCGAGCCCGAACTGCAATCAAAAATCTTCGATGCCTTCGAACAAGGCGGGCGCCCAAACACCGCCGCCTACGGAGGACTCGGGCTTGGTTTGGCAATTTCAAAACGAATCGTCGATATGCACGAAGGCACGATCGAGGCAGAGAGTGCCGGTTCCGGGAAGGGCTCAACGTTCCGAATCAAGTTAAAGACCATTCCCGGCCGGCGAAATGAAACGAAACCGCAGCCGTCTCCAGCCGAGATTCTGGAAAGTGCGCTGGCGGAGATCCTTGTCGTGGAGGACCACGAGGACACGGCCAATGTTTTGCGCCGCATTTTAGAAAACGCCGGTTATGCAGTGAAGCTCTGTAAGAGTGTCGACGAAGCGCGCGCTGCCGCCGCCGAACACCCATTCGATCTCGTTATCAGCGACATTGCGCTGGCCGAAGGAAGCGGGTTAGAGTTGATGCGACATTTGAAAGAGGCGCACGGCCTGAGCGGGATTGCGTTGAGCGGTTTCGGCACGCAAGAGGATTTGGAAGCGAGCAAAGCGGCCGGGTTCGCGGCCCATCTGATCAAGCCAGTGGATCTACACAGGCTGCGGGTGGCAATCGCGGAGGTATTGTTAGGCAAGGAAGGGCGGCGCGGCAGCTCGGAACCGGCCACGCCCGCCTTGGCCCAATAGTTTCTATCTCGCGCCCAACACCATCTGTTTGAGCGATTTTTCTGCGCCGGTGTGAAAACGGCCGGCTACTTCTCGCGGAGCGTGATAGGTATGGCAGGTGATGCATTCGGCCACCACCTTGCCTTGCGGACTGTGGCAGCTAACGCAGCTCGCCTTCGCAGGCATAAGAACGTCGGACGTCTCGTGGCTTTGCCTGGCTTGATGGCAAAGATTGCAGTCCAACGGCTGTTGAGTGTGAGGATCGATCTGGTGCTTGGCATGATCGAACTTCGACTGCGGCATCCAGCGATCGATTAACACTGGTTTCGTGATCAGCGGCGTTGCATTCGCCACCGGTTTTACCTCATGACAAAAGGCGCAGCCGTAAAATGAGGCGCGCGTGCCCGGCGGGCTTCCCCGCTGCGGCTTGTAGGGATCGCTCGTAAAGAAAACCTGGCGCTCGAACTCTTCGCCGGAACGAACACGATCCCGCAGTTGTGCCATTTGTTTGCCCGCGAAATCCTGGATCTCGCGCGTGGAAGTGATTCCTTTCTTCACGGCGAGCTCCGCATATTGCGTAGGCAGGGTCCTCAAAAACGCGCGCACCGCGCTGGCGTCCCCGTGAGGAAGCGTGAGCTCGGGATTTTTCGGATCGAACTGAAGCGAGTGGCAGGCCTGACAATTCGCCGTGAAACTGATTCGCTGCATGTAACGGCCGTCGGCGTCCGGCTTATGGCAGTAATTGCAATCGAGTTTCTGACCGTTCACCAATGGAATGTCGGTGGCGAAATGACGCTGATGATTAAATCGGAGCACGTCCGGGTCGCGCACCTTCTCCGGATGCGCGGCTTTCTCGACATGGATTTGAAATTCCGGATGCTCGTCCCAAAACGAAGCAAACGTTTTCGTGTAACCGCTCGCAGGCCTCGGGAGCTGAAAAACCACCCGCTGTGGTGGATGCGGGTGCCGGTCGAATCTCGTTAGGTCGAGATGCATTCCTTTGTTTCCTGCCGCCAGCATTGTCTCGGCGTTGTTATGACAGGTTGCGCATTGCGCACTCGCAACCGGATCCATCCGGGCCGGGCCGTGATGTTCCTGATGACAGGCCGAGCACGAGCGTTCTTGAACCACGTTGGGTTCGTGGAAGGCGTGCAGTTTATGACACTTCTCACATTTTCGGTCGATGAGATCGAACGGGACGCCGTGGTGGAAACTCTCGCTCAGGACCTGCTTGAATCTCCCCGGCGTGCGTGGACCGCCGGTCCCGACTGTTTGGTCGTGGCAACTTGCGCAATTGTTGCCGAAGGTAGCGTGCTCGGAGGAAATCTTTCCGGCGCTGAAAAATGTTTCGCGCCCGCGCATTTGGAAAAGAACAATGGCAATAATTCCACCAATGATTGAAATCAAAGTCGCCAGTCGGCGGGCGCGCCGCCACGGATGAACCTTGTTGTAATAACCGAGGTTACCTTTGTAACGCTCGGCAATTTGTTTTTGAGTTCGGCTCGGCGCAGCCATGGGGGTCGCTCAATAGTAGAAAAGCGTGACGTAGGCATGCCACGCCGTAAATAGAATCAGAAAATAGGAAACCGGGACGTGCACGAAAAGCCAGCCGTGCAGCCAATGTTGCAGTCGTAGCTGCAAATCGAGAGTGCGTCGCTCATCGCACCAGGCTTGGATTTCATCCACACGCCCACGATAAACCTCCGCCACTCGCAACTTCACCAGGCGGAAAAAATCTTCGGAATAGCGATTCTTCCCGAGTCGAAGCCGATCGCCACGCCGGGCGGAGAGGTAAGGAAGGACTTGCTCGTCAAGAAACGCGACAAGCACAGTCTCCGAATCGACATCGTGCTCGGGAGCCGCAGGCGCAGGCGGTGCCACAGGCGCAACTGTCGCCGGGGGCGTTGCTGTAGCCGGAGTCGCAACTGTAGCCGTGGTCGTTGACCCCGGGACTATAGATGGAGGCGTTGCCGCAGCCGGCGGTGGAACCGATGTAGATGTTGCCGGTGCGCGGTCAACGCTCGCCGCCACGGTTTCGGCGGCGATTGTCGATCCTGTCGCTGTCTTGGCCCGGGCAGTGGGCGTGCTCAGCTCGGCTGCAGTCGAAGCCATCGGGGTCGATCCTGTCGTGACGCTCTTGGATGCGTTCGGCGCGGGCGCGCCGGCATCCATCTTTTTCGGTGGCGCAGGCGCGAACGAATCGCGCATCTTTTTCGCGGCAGCGGCGAGTTGTGCCCGGATGTGCGGGATCTGTTCGTAAACGGTTTCAGCGGGAAGCCGCTCCTTCATGATTCGCGGCAGCTGATGTTGCAATGCCAGTCCGTAAATGCCGCTCACCATCGCGATCGCATAGAGAAACCAGAGCACCGTTGTCATCGGGCCGCCCATTCGAAATCCGCTGTGAAAAAGAACGAGCGGGATCGTGAGCAGCGTCAGCCAGATATGGGCGCGCATCCAGCGTTGCAAGGTTCCCAAACGCCACAGAACAACCTTTTTCCGTATTCCGAGAAGCCCGGCAAAAATGAAAATCCCAAATGCGGTGGCGCCAAAAGTGAGACCGAGCGGCGTGCCGCCGACACTGTGATGGCCGGAAGGCGTCTGGGTCAGAAATGCAGGCAGTCGAAAGGCTGACGGCGTACTGCCGAAATTCCCGAAATAGAGCCAGGCGGCGAACAGCGTGGCCGCCACAACGAAAACAAACCAGGGAAGGTGCGCGCGATTAATGATGCGCATGGATTTCCACGTCAGTGCGTGTGGTGCGTCTGATAATGCCGGGCCGGCGACCAGCCGCCGGCGATTAAATCGTGGTGCCCGGCCAGTGCATCACCGAAAAACTGCTGCGGATCGACTCGCTTGGCGGCGTCGTGTGGGCAGGCGTACACGCAACTTGGAGTGGATAATTGCGTGCAAAGGTCGCAAGTGTTCGCCTTGTAAGTTGTTGTCTTTTTCTTTTCGATCTTAACCTGCGGCGGCACGCCCTCCTGCGTCGATTTAACCTCGGTCCTGATTTCCTTGATCACTTCGAGCGGGTGCATGTTGATGTTTCCGTAGGGGCAAAGCTCGGCGCATTTTCCGCAACCAATGCACCAGTCTTCGATAATGATTTCGAGATTTTCCTTTCGCCGAATCGAACCGACGGGGCATTGCGTCATGCAAAGAGGGTCGCGACAAGATCGACAAGCGGTAGCGACGAGAAAGTGATCGTAACGCAAACCATCCCGCAAAAGACGGGACACGCCGTCGTGGGCCTGCGCGCAGGCCCGAACACAGGCATCGCACCGCGTGCAATTATCCAGATCGATCAGAAGAAGATTTTGCGCTTCGAATAATCCCTGGTTTAAAAAATCGTCGAGCCGTAATCCAGCCGGGATGGTGCGCTCTTTGATGGCGGTAAGTCGCGTTGCGGCCACTGGTTCGAGTTGCGCGCGCACATCGGGAAATTTTTCCAGCATGAGACTGAACTCGCTTGCCGGAATTTTTACGACATCCACCGCATCGAGCGCGGCGCATGTGGCGGTGCGTTTAATTGAGCGCAACAATCCGATCTCGCCGAAATAATCGCCGCGGCTCAAATAAGTGCGCACGATTTCGCCGCCGGGCATGGCCTGAGAAACGCGCACCACACCGGAGCGGATCAGGTAAAAAGCGTCGGCATCTTCGCCCTCTTTACAGATGATCTGCCCTTGATTGAACGAATCCAACTCTACATTCTCGCGAAGGTGATCGAGGAATTCTTCGCTTACGGTGGCGAAGAGCGGAACGCTGCGAAGGTGATTGCTGAGCGAGCGTTCGCGATATTTCATTTCCAGCTCGGTCTTAAACGAAGTGCCCTTGAACGTGGGCATTTTCACTTTCGAAGTCGCCTTGCTTGCTTCCGAGACCTGCCGGTTTCCCACCAGCATATCGAGAATAACCCGCAGCATCTCCACCATCACGCACGGCTCGCGCGCCTGTACCGTGGCGGACCGCGGCTGATAAGTGCGACAGGTCATCTCGCCAAACAATTCGCCGGGCCCGAGCTGGGCCAGCGGACGATTGACCGGAAGATCGACGTTCGCATCGATGCCAATGAATTTGCGCTGATGGGCGCCGGCGCGAGGAGTCTCGGCGTCATTGGTGAGAAAACTTTTCATGCGCGCGAAACGGCGGCCGAAAAAGCCGGCGTGCGGGCGGGTGCGCAAATGGGCCAGCGGATTGCCAATGAAAATATCGACGCTTCCCGATACTATATAATAAGCGGTGGAACCGAACTCACCTTCCTCACAGACGGTTTCACCCTTGCGAAAACGATGCACGACCGCGGCTCCCTTGGCCCAGTTTTCCAGCTGGGCCCGCGCCACTTCTTTGAGCGCCGGCAGATATTCGATGAGCTGATCGATGCTCAACGGCTCGCCGGTGGTTAGTTTGCCAACAATCTCATCCATAGGCGAATGCACCGAATGTATTGCCCGCGCGGCGGGCGTGGAAGCAATTTCGCCGGGGGATTCGAGGGGATGAAGCGGTGCTTGACCGCTGCGCCTATTTGTCAGACAACGACCGGGCGAAATGGAAATTTACATTAAGGGGCGTGGCCAGCGGTTGGGGCCATACTCGGTGGCCGAAATAAATCGACGACTGGCCACCGGTGCGCTCAATCCTTCGGAACTGGCCTGGCATGAGAAGGCGGCCGGCTGGGAACCGTTGTTCACGATCGCGGGCGTGATCCTGCCCGGAGCTGCGTCCGCTTCGACCACTCCCATCGGCATTGCTACTCCCATCCCTCCCGAGTCGCCGGTCTACGCCGGCTTTTGGATCCGGGCGATTGCTCTTTTCCTCGACAGCATCATCCTGACAATTCCGATCGGCATCCTCTGGTTTGTATTCTGGCCGGACCCGACTGATCCGGGCTCCGGTAACCTGTATTTTGCCGCGAGTGCCGTCGTCGCCCTCAAGATTCTTTATTTCACCGTCCTATGGGCGTCGCCGATGCAAGCCACGTTAGGGCAAAAGATGTGCGGACTGCGCGTGATCACCGAAACGGATAATCCGCGCATTTCGTTCGCCCGCGCGGTAGGCCGCCTGTTTGCGATGGGGTTGTCATCGCTAACCCTCGGCATCGGTTATCTCATGGCCGCATTTACCGAGCGCAAGCGCGCCTTGCACGACATGCTGGCCGGAACGTGCGTGGTGAAAGCGCGATAAGTCATCCCGAGTCGCGAAGACGACGAGGGACCCCGCCTACGCGCTAATTGCCCTCGAACCAGCACTAAGCGCGCGATCGCATCTCTAATCGTGAGCGTGCCTCTTAATCGCGGGGTCCTTCGCTTCGCTCAGGATGACAAGCATGTTGCACGACCCGTCATCTCCAGTCGCTCCGAATGACAACGATGATAATGTTCCACCATGCGCGTTCTTCTCGTCCTTGCACTCAGTTGGTTCATTTCCGATGCCTCGGCCCAGGTGGATCGGATTACCGGTAAGAATTTTGCAACACGATCCGAAGTTCTGGCGCGGCATGGAATGGTTTGCACCAGCGTGCCGGCGGCAACGCAGGTCGGGCTCGATATCCTGAAGCGCGGCGGCAACGCGGTCGATGCCGCCATCGCCGCAAACGCGACGCTCGGTTTAATGGAGCCGGTCTCAAATGGAGTCGGCGGCGATCTGTTCGCAATCGTTTACAGCGCCAAAGAAAACAAACTCTACGGAATTAACGGCAGCGGACGCTCGCCGCTCGGTTTGACCTACGACCAAATGAAGGCTGAGCTCGCCAAACTGAAACGCGAAACCATTCCGCCCACCGGCATGTTGCCGATCAGCGTGCCGGGAGCGGTCGATGCCTGGGCCGAGCTTCACAAAAAATTCGGCAAACTAAAATTGAGCGACGATCTCGCTCCGGCGATTCGTTATGCCGAAGAAGGCTTTTCCGTCACCGAGCTAATCGCCTATTACTGGTCTTTCGGACCAAAGATCTACAAAGATATTCCCGGCGGGTTCCTCGAAACCTACACTCTTGATGGCAAAGGCCGGACGCCGGGCAAAGGGGACATCTTCAAAAATCCGGGCTTGGCCAAGACGCTGCGCCTGATTGGCGAGAAAGGCCGGGACGCTTTTTACAAAGGCGAGATCGCCGATAAGATCGACAGGTTCATGCAGGAGAACGGCGGGTTTCTTCGTAAAGCTGATTTTGAAAAACACACCAGCACATGGATCGAGCCGGTATCGACGAATTATCGCGGCTACGACATTTTCGAGTTGCCGCCGAACGGGCAAGGGATCGCCACGCTTCAAATACTGAACATTTTGGAAGGATTCGATCTAAAAGCGATGGGCCACAACTCAGCCGATACGTTGCACACAATGATCGAAGCGAAAAAGATCGCGTGGGCCGATCGCGCGAAGTTTTACGCCGATCCCGCGTTCACGAAGATTCCGCTCAAAAGTTTGCTTTCGAAAGAATACGCGGCTGAGCGGCGAAAATTGATCGATCCGCACCGCGCGAGCGAAAAAGTCGCGCCTGGAAATCCGGCGCTTGATCAGGGCGACACGATCTACATGTGCACCGCCGATGACGAGGGCAATATGGTCTCGCTGATCCAGAGCAATTATCGCGGGATGGGCAGCGGCATCGTAGTTCCGGGGCTTGGATTCATGTTTCAAGACCGGGGCCAACTTTTTTCGATGGAACCCGGGCACGCGAATGTTTACGCGCCGGGCAAGCGACCCTTCCACACGATCATTCCCGGATTTGTGATGAAGGACGGCAAACCGTGGGAAGCGTTCGGAGTCATGGGTGGCGGGATGCAACCCCAAGGTCATGCCCAGGTCCTGGCTAACCAAATCGATTTCGGTATGAACGTGCAGGAAGCCGGCGACGCTTCACGCTGGCAGCACGAAGGCGACAACGAACCGACCGGGGAGAAAATGACGGCGTCCGGCGGATATGTTGAAGTCGAGAGCGGCGTGCCGTACGAAACCGTGCGCGAACTAAAGAAACGCGGGCACGATGTCCGTTTCGACGTCGGCGGTTACGGTGGATATCAGGCGATCAAGGTGGAAATGCACGATGGCCAGCGTGTTTACGTCGGCGCGAGCGAATCGCGCAAAGACGGACAAGCCGCGGGTTACTGAGAAACCCTCTGCTCGCGGAGCTTGATCGCCGTGATACAATCGCGCGATGCCAAATTTGCATACCCCTGAAGGCGCAATGTTTCTAATGCAGATCCTTGTCTCTGCGTTCCTGGCAATCCTCTTTCTGCAGTCGGGGCTCGACAAGATCTTCGACCGGCGCGGTAACCTCGATTGGTTGAAAGGGCATTTCGCCAAGAGTCCGCTCGCCGGAGCAGTGCCGCTGCTGGTATTGGTCATCACCCTTCTTGAAATCGCTGCCGGAGCGCTGAGCGCAATCGGCTGCGTGTTGATCGTTCTCTCGCGCGGTTCGACCATCGCCTTTTACGGCGCAGTTATTTCCGCGATCTCGATCCTGGCTCTATTTCTCGGTCAGCGCCTGGCGAAAGAATACGCCGGCGCCGCTGTGCTCGTCCCTTATTTCCTCCTCTCGTTAATCGCGATGTATTTGCTGGCTGGGTAACATCGGAACGAATATCGCGTTAAAACTGTAGGGCGCTCCTGAAACGCACGCCTACGGCTCGTAGCAATCGAGATACTTTATGCCGGAGCCGGTGTTGAAAATGACCACACGCTCGCCTTGGTCGATCTTGCCGCTGGACCGAAGTGATTTGAGCGCAACGAAGCAGGCTGCGCCTTCCGGCGCGACGAATAATCCCTCGCTTTTTCCAACTTCGCGCGTGACGCGAATCATCTCTTTGTCGTCGACGGCAATCGCGCCGCCCTTCGACTCGCGCAGAATGTTCAGCATAAGAAAATCGCCGATCGCCTTTGGAACCCGTAAGCCGGAAGCGACCGTGTGCGCGTTTGGAAATTCGGCGGCAGATTTCTCACCGGAATCAAAGGCGCGAACAATTGGCGCGCACCCGCTGGCCTGCACAGAAAACATGCGCGGCCGCTTCTTGCCGATCCAACCAAGCGTTTCCATTTCGTCGAACGCCTTCCACATTCCGATGAGACCGGTGCCGCCGCCGGTGGGATAAAGAATTACGTCGGGCAGTTCCCAATCCATCTGTTCGGCAATTTCGTAACCGAGCGTTTTCTTTCCTTCAATCCGATACGGCTCCTTGAGCGTGGACATGTCGAACCAGCCTTCCTTCTCTTTACGCCTTGCGATCTCCGCGCCGCAATCGGTGATGAGTCCGTCAATAAGATCGACATGTGCGCCGAGCTCCCGGCACTCGATGATGTTCGCGCGCGGCGTGTCCCGCGGCATGAAGATGTGCGCCTCGAGCCCGGCGCGCGCGGCATAGGCAGCCAGCGCGTCTCCGGCATTCCCGGCGCTCGGCACCGCGAGCTTTTTCGCGCCGAGATGTTTCGCCATCGAAACCGCCACGCTCATCCCGCGCGCCTTGAAGCTTTGCGTGGGGTTGAGCGATTCGTCCTTGATCCAAAGATCGACATCTTCGACGAACTTCTGCGCCCGCAGCAACGGCGTCCCGCCTTCCCCAAGCGAAACAGGATCGACATCCGCCGGCAGCGGCAACAATTCACGATACCGCCATAACGATTTCTCGCGCGCCGCCAGGCTCTCGCGCAAACCTGACCGGTTTAAACGGTCGGGATTGGAGGGGCGAGCTCCGTGAGTCTGGCGTCGCAGAGCTCCACCCTCCAATCCGTCTCGAGTAATCTCCCGGCCCGCCGCGGCGAGATCGAAAATAGCGAACAGCGGCTTGTGGCAGGCGGTGCACAGATTTTGCAGCCGCGTCCAATCGTGGCGCAGCCCGCACGCTGTGCATTCGAGATGGGTCAGGAACACATCACAATGGAGCGCAGATGTCTGGGTAACGCACGCGTCTCGCGTGCTGGCATGGCGTCCTCGCTATCGCGAACTTTTTTAAGGTCTGCGATTCACCGCGAAATATTGCCGAAAGTTAAGTTCGTTTCGGCGAGACACCGAAACCGGCACGCGAGACGCGTGCGCTACCCGGATCAAAACGCGCGCTGTCTCGAATTTGCGCTTTGTGCTAGAACAGCGCCGATGAACGCAACCCAAACGCGCCGGCCATGGTATCGGCCGTCGCTAACGACGCAGATTATGATCGGTCTCGTTGTCGGCGGCGTGATCGGCTGGCTCCGGCCTGATTGGGGAAATAACGTTTATTTTCTCCGCGATATTTTTATCAACCTGATCAAATCGATCATCGCGCCGCTGGTTTTTTCAACCATCGTTGTCGGGATCGCTGGCGCCGGCGCATTGAAGAAGGTCGGACGCATGGGCGCGAAGGCGCTGATCTATTTCGAGATCGTCACCACGGCCGCGCTCGTAATCGGTTTGGCGGTCGTCAATTTCACCAAGCCTGGTATTGGCGTCACGCTCGTCGCCGGCAATACCGATGTCGTCAAGACCATCGGGCAAAGTCATCCCAAGACATTGATTGAAACGCTCGTGCACGCGTTCCCGTCGAGTGTGATCGAATCGATGGTGCGCGGCGACGTTTTGCAAATCGTTGCCTTCAGCGTGCTCTTCGCCATCGCGGTATCGGCAGTCGGTGAAAAAGGACGGCCGATTGTGCGAGCAATGGAAAGCCTGTCGCAGGTGATGTTCAAGTTCACCAACTATGTCATGATGTTCGCGCCGATCGGTGTCGGCGCGGCCATGGCCCACACCGTCGGCACACAAGGCCTCGGCGTGCTCGTTAACCTCGGCAGCCTGATTCTTTCGCTCTACCTCGCGCTGGTCATTTTCATCGTGTTCGTTTTTGGGACTGTCATCGCGATCGCGCGTGTCCCGTTGCGGCAATTTGTGCGCGCGGTGCGCGAGCCGGCTGCGCTGGCGTTCGCCACCACTAGCAGCGAATCGGCGTTGCCCAAAGCGATGGAACAGATGGAACGCCTCGGCGTGCCGCGACACATTGTCGGCTTCGTGATGCCGACAGGTTATTCGTTCAACCTCGACGGCTCGACCTTGTATCTGGCGATGGCGTCGGTGTTCGTCGCTCAGGCCGCCGAAACGACCATGGGCTGGCACATGGGATTGAGTCAGCAAATCACCATGATGCTGACCCTGATGCTCACGTCTAAAGGCGTTGCCGCGGTCCCGCGCGCCTCGCTGGTGATTTTGCTCGCGACATTGAACACATTTCTCCCCGGCGGACTCGGCCCGATCGGTGTCGCCGTAATTTTCGGAGTGGATGAACTGATGGACATGGGACGCACCTGTGTGAACCTGATCGGCAATTGTCTGGCCACGGTCGTGATTGCGCGGTGGGAAGGCGAGTTCGACGACAAACGGGCGCAGGTCTTCGGGACACCGCAAGAAGTTGAGCTCGATCTTAAATCAGGGGACGTTGCTTTGGCCGATGCGCCTGAGGCAGGGCGATTGAAGCCAATTGGGTGAAAAGCGTCGCTTTTGAGAGCGAACGCTCGGATGATTCTAGTGAATGGGGATTCACTTAGACGACCGCAATCTAATTATTGCGTTACTCGGATTGATTGTCTTTGTAGGAGAAGGATGTCGGCAACTTTACCGAGCAAAACACCTGAATCGGTTAGAGCGCGAAGGCAAGATGTCGCCAGATTCGGCGGCGCGTGTTCGGAAGAGACCGTGGTGGGGATGGATACTTGTGAGCGGTGGTATCGCCTTCTTCATTGTGCGTTTGTTGAACGTTTGAGATGGCTTGACCTTATTTAGTGGGCGCCGACGGCGCGGACGCCCTCCAAGGGAACTTAGAACGTGCCTTGGATTCCGAGATTTTTCACGAGGAAGGCCCATTGATCGGTTTGTTCCTCGATGATTTTCGTGGTCGGTTTGCCGGCGCCGTGACCGGCGCGGGTTTCAATGCGGATTAGGATTGGTCCCGGGCCGGCCTGCGCTTGTTGCAGCGTGGCGGCGAATTTGAAGCTGTGCCCCGGGAATACACGATCGTCGTGATCGCCGGTTGTAATCAGTGTAGGAGGATATTTCGTGTCGGGTTTGATGTTATGCAGCGGCGAATATTTGCGCAGCGCTTCGAACTCTTCCTTGTTTTCGCTCGAACCGTAGTCGGAGGTCCAAGCCCAGCCGATGGTGAACTTTTGGAACCGCAACATGTCGAGCACGCCGACGCCGGGAATCGTCGCGCCCCATAAGTCCGGACGCTGGGTGAGGGCCGCGCCGACAAGCAGGCCGCCATTGCTGCGACCGTGGATCGCGAGCTTCGGCGTGGAAGTGTACTTATTCGCGATCAACCATTCGCCGGCCGCGATGAAATCGTCGAACACATTTTGTTTGTGGAGCTTGGTTCCGGCCAGATGCCAGTCCTCGCCGTATTCGCCGCCGCCGCGCAGATTTGCCACCGCATAAGTGCCGCCCATCTCCAGCCAGACGGCGATCGCCGCCGAGAACGATGGCGTAATTGAGATATCGAACCCGCCGTAACCGTAAAGGAGCGTCGGGTTATTCCCGTTTTTCTCCAGTCCTTTGCGATGAATGAGGAACATGGGCACGCGGGTGCCGTCCTTGCTCTTGTAAAAGACCTGTTCGGTCTCGAACGGGTCCGAATTGAAATCGACCTTGGGCCGGAACATCGCGGTGCTCTGGCCGGTCTTGAAATCGTAGCGATAAACCGTGGCCGGCTCGGTAAAGCTGACAAAGGAGTAGAACGTTTCAGTGTCCTTGCGTTTGCCGTTAAAACCATCGGCGGTGCCCAGACCCGGCAGCGAAATCTCCCCCGCCGCTTTCCCCGAGAATTCGAACAAGCGCACGAGTGAATGGGCGTCCTTGAGATAAGTGGCGACGAACCGGTCGCCGACAACATTGACATCCTCCAGTTTGTCCTCCGTCTGCGGGACGATTTCCTTGATCTCAGCCGGATGATCGACATCGATGGCGACGATTCGTCCTTTCGGCGCGTTCAAGTTGGTCTTGAACCAAAAGAGCGGGCCGTCGTGCTCAATGAATTGATAGGCCGCATCCTGTTTGTCGAGCAGCTCGACAACTTTCGAATCCGGCTGGCGCAAATCCTTGTAAAAGACGCGGTTCTTCGGGTCGGTGCCTTGCGAGATGTTGATGATGAGATAGTCGCCTTCCTCAGTCACCTCGCTGTTAAACAGCCAGTCCTTGTGGTCTTTGCGTTCGTAGACCAATTCATCCGTTGATTGAGGTGTTCCGATCTTGTGCCGATAGAGCTTATGAAAATAGTTGGTCTGTTTGAGCTGCTCCCCCTTCGGTTCGTCGTAGCGGCTGTAGAAGAAACTGCCGCCATCGTGACTCCATGCCGCGCCGGAAAACTTCACCCACTTCAGGTCGTCGCTCAGATCCTTGCCCGTCGCGATGTCGCGAACTTTCCACTCCTGCCAATCTGAGCCGGCGGCCGCGAGTCCGTAAGCAAGCAATTTTGCATCGTTGGTCACAGCGAGACCGCCCAGCGCGACGGTACCGTCCTTCGAAAGAGTGTTCGGATCGAGAAGCGCGCGCGGCGCACCCGGCAACTGCGCGGTAACAAAAAGGACGCTTTGATTTTGGAGCCCGGTGTTCTTGGTGAAGAAATAATTACCGGTCTCGTGGAACGGAATCCCGAAGCGCTCGTAATTCCAGAGCGTGGTCAGCCGTTCCTTAATCTGTGGGCGCTGCGGAATCGTCGCGAGGTAGCTGAACGTGAGCGCATTCTCGGCTTCGATCCATTTCCGCGTCGGCGCAGAATCGGCATTCTCCAGTGAGCGATATGGATCGGCGATCTTGACGCCGAAGTACTCATCGGACTGGTCGCTCTTCTCCGGCCGCGGATAAGGCAAACGCGGCTTGCCTTTGGCGTCGACGGCGGAAACAAGGAAGGTGGCGAGTAACGGGACAGCGAGAAAACGCAGGAAACGGCTCATTGGACAGAAAGTATGAATGATTAATTATCATCTGTCATTTTCGAGAGCGCGCGATCGCCGGCAGCGACGCCGCCGAAACCGCCAACTCAAGCGCCGACCCGGCCAGTCTGCCGCCCGGCCTGCCGCTCGGCCCCTATATCTATATATATAAGAACACCGCGGCAGGGACGGACCGGGTCTACGGGCTTGCACTTCCTACACATCCCTGCTACCTGAATGGGCGAATCCAATTCGGATACCATTTTTTGGCATAGCAAAGGCTGAGAAACTGATGATGCACCTACGCAAAACATTTTTAGTGGCGGCGATTACCGCTGTGGCAACTACTCCCATTTTCGCCGGCGTCTTTCCTGCCTCCGGCCCCACGGTGCCCGGATCGACGGCTCGCCTCCGGGGAAAACTGGCCAGCGCTCCGGTGAATGCGCCGCTGGCGGTAAAGCGCGCCATCTGGGCCGCTAACGAACTTCATTCCAAACCTTACCGCTATGGCGGCGGCCATCATTCCTTTACCGATCGTGCTTACGATTGTTCCGGCACTGTCTCTTATGCGCTCGGTGGGGCCGGTCTGATCAAGTCCCCGATGAGTTCGTCCGAGTTCCGCCGGTTCGGCGAGAGCGGCCGGGGAAAATGGATCACGGTTTACGCCCGAAACGGCCACACTTTCGCGGTTATCGCGGGCTTGAGACTCGACACCACCCCGTTCGTCACCGGGCGAGAGCGTTGGGCACCGGCGTGGCAACCGGTTCCGCGTGCACCGCACGGCTTCGAGGCCAGACACCCGGTTGGCTTGTGATTTAGGCGGTCGGAGCGACCGCTTTTTTGCGCATTACGCTGGCGGTAATCAAACCGCTCAGAGTGCCAAAGATCCCGGAGATGATCGGGATCGCGATCACTTGGATGATGATCACGTACCAGGCAAACCCCTTCGCTGCGTCTTCGGCCATTTTGTCTTTCATAGCGTCCAACGTCAGATCGCTAACAAACGAGCGGAAGATCGCCAGCGTGAACTGCCCATTTTGCTCCCGCCAAATCTGATAATCGAAAAACTGCCAGATCATATCCACCAGCACCGCCGCGACCGCTGTCCCGAGCGCAGTGCTTAGGAAACCTAGTTTGGCGCCGTCTTTGGCAGTGAGCACTTGATTCTGCTTCGAGATCGCGTACCAAACCGCCACTGCCGCCCCAACCACGTAACTTGGAAAAACGCATGCCGTGATGTAGGGAGCAACCGTGAGGACAAACGTCGCGGCTGCGCCCACATATAACGCTTTTTCAACGTCCGGTTTTAATATGGGAATGTTAGACATGCGTTTCTTAAATCACATTTCGCAAACCCGCGCCAGTCAAAGATGACAAAGGTAAAACGGTACTCGACGGCTCCCGGTTTCGGGTTCACCCGTTCGGAACTGCGGACATTTGGCGCTTTGAAAACGCCGGCCGGAATCCAGCGTTTCCTGGACGATCTGCCCTATAACCTTGCTTACGATGCGCGTTCGCCGAGAAGGGTCCTCCAGGATCGCACTGCCTCGTGCCTCGAAGGCGGAATTTTTGCGGCTGCCGCTCTGCGTGTGCTTGGCTTCCCGCCGTTAATATTCGACCTCGAAGCCGACCAGGACACCGACCATGTGCTGGCGATTTTCAAAGTGCGCGGGCACTGGGGCGCAGTGGCGAAATCGAATTTCTCCGGCTGCCGGTACCGGGAACCAGTTTACCGCACGTTGCGCGAGCTGGCCATGAGTTACTTCAACATCTATTTCAATTTGCGATTCGAGCGCACCCTGCGCCGCTATTCGCGACCGGTAAATCTCGCCCGGTTCGATCGGCTCAACTGGATGACGACAGACAAACCGGTCTGGTTCATCGCCGAACATCTCTGCGAGATCCCGCACATCCGGTTGTTAACATCGACAATGGAAAAAAATCTGACCCGCTTGGATCCACGCTCCGCTCGCGGCGAAATGGTGGGCCACCGGAAAAAATAGTTTCCGCGGGCGAGGTTCTACGGATTGGGTAGCGCACGCGTCTCGCGTGCCTGGTGAGCGCGTCCTCGCGATCACTAACTTTTCTTTAAGATAGCGACTCGCAGAGAAAACCGAACACAAGCAAAGATTGTTTTGGCGAGACGCCGAAACCAGCACGCGAGACGCGTGCGCTACCCGGAACAGATGCGCTGCGCAATCTCGGATGCTTCCTGCTCCAATGGCGCGTTTCGATACCCGATGGTAAAACACTCGAAAAGGTATTTCCGAAGGAAAGGAAAAATTCCGCCGAGTCTTTCGTACTGAGAGGCATGCACCAGTTCATGCACCAGAAGATTTCGATCCTGCCGGCTATCGCGCTGGACAAAAATGCCGTAATGCAGAGTCAGCCCGCGTGGGGCCGACGTCAGAAGATTAATCGCGCCGTAAGCCGCTTTTAACATCGGATGAGTCGGGGCGGGAATCGCATCCACCTGGAGCAGACGAATTCGCTCCGGCCTCTTTACTCCAGCGGCCTTCGCGTCGGCTATTTCATCTTCCGAAAGCGGCACGCCATTGCGCAAAATCTTTGCCTCTTGTTCCGCCGCCCAGTTGGCCGCCAGCGGCAAGAGCTCTTCCATCTGCTCATGCGAAAATTGTGGGTCCATGCCGCAATTCACAGCAGGATTCCAGCCAGCTTTGCCGGTGTGAAAATTAGATTGAGTCGCGAGCGCACCCCGCGTTACATCAATGTTTTATGTCGAACTTAATGGCAGGCGTAATCAGCGGACTCATTTTCGGCGCAGCCTCGGTAGCGATGATGATCCCCATGTCGTTCCCGGATAAACGCGCAGCATTGCTGGCGGCATTCCTTAATCGTTTCGCGATCGGATTTGTGATTGGTTGCGTCACGAATCCCGGTTGGCCGGGCTGGGCGCTCGGGCTTCTTTTTGGTTTGTTGCTAAGTTTACCGGCCGCGCTCGTCACGAAAGCTTACGCGCCGATTCTGATCATCGGCGCAATCGGCGGCGTCATTATCGGCGGCATCATTCACGGCTGGCGCTAAGCATCCCGGCCGAGCAGCGCATAAATTTCAGTCGAGTTCTGCTTTCCTTTTACCGCCACCTCACCAAGCGGCCGGGTGCGATATCGCTGCTTTGCCTTGGCCAGAGTCGCGCTCGAAACAATAATGCGCGCTTCGTATTCCGGAGTTTTCGTCAGGTCTTCCAATCGCGAGGCCAGGTTTACGCCATCGCCGATGACTGTGTAATTAAGCCGGGTTTTGCTACCCATGTTACCAGCGATCACGACGTCGCTATTGATGCCGATGCCGGCGCGCATCGGAGGCAAACCACGCGCGCTCCATTGGCGGTTCAATTCATCCAGGGCGTCGCACATTTCGAGCGCGGATTGCATCGCCCGATCGGCATCGTCCGGATGACGGAGCGGCGCCCCGAACAAAGCCATCACGGCGTCGCCCACGTATTTATCGACCACGCCGCCGTGCGCTTCGACGATCGCGCTCATACGAGTGAAGTAGTGATTAAGAATTCCCAGCATCTCCTGCGGCGAACGCGCTTCGCACATGCCGGTAAAGCTTCGCAGGTCGGAAAAGAGAACAGTGACTTCGCGCTCTTCACCGCCAAGCGTCACCTCCTTGCGCAACAGTTCCGTGGCGACTGCGGGGGACACGACCTTGCCGAGCAAATCGCGAACCTGATCGCGCTCGGCCAGGCCCTCGCTCATTTTGTTAAAGGCGATGGCGAGCGTTCCGATTTCGTCCTCCGTCCGTACGTCGATACGGTGCGAATAATCTCCTTCGCCGATCCGGTGGGTGCCTTCAGCCAGTCGCAGAACCGGTTTGGAAACAGTTCTTGCGATCCAGAATCCTACGGCGACAGAGACGAGCAATCCGGCTAGCGCGAGGAGAAGATAAGTGCGCTCGAGACGCAAATAAGGCGCCAACTCCCGGTCGAGCGATCTTTGCAGAAGCGCGACCGCCGTCCCGTTTTCCGTCGCAAGCGGGAGCGAATAACTAATAAAATCTTCCCCGCCGAACTCAAGGTCGATAATCTGTTTGGGAGGAGGCGGGCGCGACTGCAGGATCGACATCAGTGCGTTGCGCTGGACCTCCTCGAAGGTGGAGGCGAGAAGCTTTTCTTCAGCCGCTGGATTAATAAGTGTGATTTCCAAATCGGCGTAAGCCTTGATCTCGCGGGCGAATTGGTCGTCGATATGAAACGCGGGACAGAGCCAGGCGATCGGATCGGGCGCGAGCAGCGGCGTGACCGCCATGGCATAGAGTTTTTTGTCGAGGATGACAAAACCGTAGGTCGCCCCGGTCGCCTCCGCCCTTTCGATCAACTTCGGAAAAGGAAACGCAATCGACCTGAGTTCGGGCTCCTGGGTGTCGAAGAGAAGCTGCTTTTCAAGCGACGCAATCAGGACCCGCTCCGCATTAATGCGGCTCCGAAGACTTTCCAAAGCAGACAACGTCGTGGCGCGATCTTCACCCGCGCCGGCAAACGCCTCCAGAAAAGCGTGATCGCGCGAGAGGATCGCGGCCGCGCTGGTGATCTGCTGATTGCGCTGCTCGATTAATTTTTTGAAAATCTGCGCGCCGCCGCGAAGGCTCGATTCAATCTGGGCCATGGCGTGTTCGCGGTTCGCCTGCCTGACAACCACGTAGGTCACGCTTTGCAGCAGCGTCAAAAGCGCAACGAGCGAAAAGAGGAGCCGGCCCCGGAAACTGCGGAATCTAACCTTCAGTGATAACCTCCACTCGAGAGGGCGGGCGCCCTCTTTGCCCGAAACTCCGGCTTTAGATCCAAAGTGAAAAGCAACTCCTTCGATTCGGCGCGCGCAGGATCGACATGTTGGGCCGATTCCTCCGGCGGTCTCTTAAGCAATGGATGCCAAACCGCAATTGTGCATGGCCCCGAGGGCAAATCCTTCAACGCTGCGCGGCCATCCTGCCCTGTGACTTGAAAATACGGCGTCGCCAGCACCGCGACGTAAGCAATCATCCAGTCGTGAATATTGCATCCGAGGGTAACGAATCCCTCCTTATCGAACACGACCGGTGCCGCGGGAATACCGGTGTAAAGCGGCAGCTCGAATTTTTTTGCGGGCGACACCGAATAGACGTGGTGACGGATGTTGTCCTTGTTTGGAAACATGATCGATGTGCCGACCTGCACCGCCGTGACATAAGGAATGAATTGTTTGTCTTGTTGATCGATCACCGCCTGTTTGTTTGCGCGGGCCGCAATGTTGTTCGACTTCGCGTAGACCACCGCATCGGAAACCGGCGCGCCTTTCCCATCCTTCACCGTCACGCTCAGCGAACCGGCATCCAATCCGCTGAAAGCGATGCAGCTGCCGAGAAGAATTATTGCGCGGGCATTCACTCTCAATAAGTGAAAGCGACTTTGGCTTCCATCAAATGATTCACGTACTCGAGTGGACCGTGGGTGGTGTCACGAAACTCATAGTCCACTTGAACGGAGAGGTACCGGTTTAACGTGTAGCCGGCTGAAACCGAGAACGAGTTGGTCGAACCCCGGAGTCTGTAAGCCGTGTAAGCCGGACTACCGAAGGTGGTCACCGGATCGCGGTCGGAAGTGAGCGCGAGAATATCGGGCCGGGGCGGGACTGCATGAGAAATCACGTCGCCATCGCGGTAACTGTATCCCAGCGCCACCTGCAGCGAGGAGGTCGGGTCAAACGTCAGGCGAATCGCGCCACTGTGTCCGCTCAGATCCCAGAAGTGTTCTTTCGCCGAGAAATCGTCAAAGGTGTAGGCAGCCTCCACGGAGAGCCAGTCAGTAATTCCGGCTCCGCCTCTGACGCGAAATCTGTTGGAGAGACCGCTTCGTTCATCTTCGTGGAACGACGTGTAGCCGAGACTATCCTCGACGAGCACCCACGGAGCCAGGCGCCCGAGACCGAATCGATAGCGCAAACCGGCATTCGCTTCAGGGGCGATGTTATCGAATGCGTTGAATCGAGCCCAAACCTGTTCGCGCAAGGCGGCAGAGAGATTCAAACGAAGATCGCGAGTGAGTTGATAACCATTTGCGGCCCGTAGATCGGTCTGCCAGGACCAATCGTCTTTCACGTCCCGCTCGCGATCCGAGTTGGAGAGGTTGCTATCGTAAAAAGCGCCCGTTTCGGCATCAAATCGCCAGTCGGCTCGCGCGGCGCCCAGCGCCAGCAGGAGAAACACCGCGAGTCCAGTTATGCGCACCGCTCTCACAGGTGGATTTTGCACCAAAGCCCATGTCTCGCCAGCGGAAGATGAAAAATCGGCCTGGGCCGATCTTACACCGTCCGATCTATTGCATCCGCCCGTAAAGCAGGACGATGTTAAGTTTTTGTCGAGTGCGGGAATAATGTAAATTCAGAAATGAGCGGGCAGATTAAAGTATTAGGTTCAGCGAGCACTGAATAATGCGGCTTGTGCTCAAACGATCCACCATCAGGGATTGGTGTCCTGAGGATGCGGTCTCGCTGGCGAAGCACGCGAACAACCGCAAAATCTGGCTCGGCGTGCGCGATTTATTTCCGAATCCCTACACGATTGAAGCTGCGCAAGAGTTTCTGCAAAAGGCGACAACCGAAAAACCGACGAGAAAGTTTTGCATTGAAGTTGATGGCGAAGCGAGTGGAGATATTGGAATACGCATTGGCGAGGATGTGCATCGGCAGACCGCCGAGCTCGGTTATTGGCTCGGTCAGGAATTCTGGGGAAAGGGCGTAATGAGTGAGGCGGCTGCGGCTTTCACGGAATATTGCTTCGAGAATTTCCAGCTGCAGCGAATCCACGCCCAATGCTTTGCCAACAATCCGGCGTCCAACCGCGTGCTCGAGAAAATCGGTTTTGTTTTCGAAGGACGATTGCGGAAAAACGCAATCAAAGACGGCAAGGTTCTCGACTCGTTGCTTTACGCGAAGATCAAGGATGCGGAATAAAATTCCATGTGCGCGGGCCTCGCTCTACGAGCACCAGACCAACGAAGGAATAACATCTTGATCCTGCTTCGTATCCGTTGTGCTCTTTGTGCGCGCAATTTTGTGGAAAGACGCGAAGCAATGAAAGGCCAACCAAAATGAAAAACGAAAATCCCTGGATCGAGATCTGTCCCGGAATCAAACGGCAGACGGCTACGAGCGGCAGCACGATGTATCAAATGACCGCGCATCTTGCGCCTGGAAGCAAAATGCCGGAGCACCAGCACCCGCAGGAGCAGATCGTTTACATTCTTGAAGGCCGAATGAAGCTGATCGTGAAAGGAATCCCGCACGAGCTAACGACCGGAGACTCGTTTTACCTCGCGGCCAATGTGCCGCACGGCGTGGAAACGATGGAAGAGACCCGGGTCCTCGACACGTTCAGTCCGCCGCGGTCCGAATACCTGGCCATCGACGAAGCCAACCGTCGCAGAACCTGATCTCACCGGACGATTCGACGTTTTTCGGAAAAAAGGATCGACAATCAACCTCGCCCTGCCGTAAAAAACAGGCACGAAGGCGATCCCAACTAGCGGGGTAATCCGCGTCCGTAGAAGGGGAGCTACAAGCCGACAAAATCACGTTCGGCGATGCCGAGGTATCGGCGTGCAAAAATGATTGCTTCCTTCCGGCGTGGAATGAGCCCGGCGCGCAAGCGCGCATCGCAAAATAATTCCCGGGCGAACAGCGATTCGATCGCTCCATCTGAAATCAAAACAGAAGGCCATTATGCAAATCATAACTTCGTGGTTGAAAGTTAATCGAACTCTTGGCGTCGCGATCGCCGCAACGGTGTTTTTTTGCACGCTGCTCGCGCTCGGTCGCGTGCCGTCCAGGGCAACCACCATTTTATCGGCTAAACCAAGGGTGCTGAATCCGAACGTCGTCAGCTCGATCAAGATCGCGTTGGTTGCATCGGACAACTCGACTTGGGTCGCCGACGTCCAAGCGAAACTCGTCGCGACCGGCAGGTTTAGTCAGGTGGACATCATCGATGCGGGCTCTGGCACGCCGAGTCTGGCGCAGCTCCAAGGTTACAACAGTGTTCTGGTCTGGAGTGACAACGCGTTTTCCAGTCCGACGACGCTCGGAAACAACCTCGCCGACTATGTCGATTCCGGAGGCGGTGTGGTAGTCGCTGTGTTTGCCAACGCCGGCGAAGATATCGCCGGCCGTTTTGCCTCCGATGATTATTTTGCGATCGAGCCGGGCGGCGCGGATGCCGGCACCGAGCTTACGCTGGGGACCATCTATGAGGCGACAAGCCCATTAATGGCGGGAATCACGTCTTTTGACGGCGGGACAAGCTCATACCATGGGCTTGGCAGCCCAAATGTGAACGCGACCCGCGTGGCGGATTGGTCCAACGGATCCCCGCTGATCGTGCGCCGAACAGTTAACCATGTCGGCCGGGTCGATCTGAATTTCTTCCCGCCATCGAGCGATTCTCGCAGCGATTTTTGGCTTTCTTCGACCGACGGGGCAACAATCATGGCCAACGCGCTCGCATTCGTCGGTCCCGAGTCTTCTCAAGTTCCGCCGTTCGTCGGAGATCACACTGAAACGTGGGAAGAATTTCCGCCCTATTGCTCCGGCACGTTTTCTTATACGCAGCTCACGATTCTGGGTGGATTTGCCACTATCTCCAATCCTACCATGGTTATTTACAACGTGAACCAGTGCGGGTTTGGTCTCTGCGCTTTTGGCGCTAGAGCAAGCGATGGCGTTCAAGGGATGGGCTTAAATAGTGCTGACGCGACAGCGACTATCACATTCTCGACGCCGGTTATAGCCTTCGGCGCCTATTGGGGAGCAGTAGTTGGGTGCGGCTCGTCAGACATCTCTTTCGTTTTCAAGGACGCTGACGGCAACGTGGTTGACACAGATACGTTCACCTACGTTTCGCCCGGCAATGACGGCAGTCTCGAGTGGCGCGGTTATCATTTCAACACGCCGATAAAAACGATCACTTATCACGGTGACCTCCCAGTGACCGATGGAATGCAGGTCCTGACTAGCTGCGCGCCGGCGCCGGCTGGCATGATCGGTTGGTGGAAAGCCGAAGGCGATGCCAATGATAGTCAGGCGAATAACAACGGCACCCTGAAAAACGGCGCTACGGCGACCGGAACCGGCGAAGTTGGTCAGGGATTCAGCTTAAATGGGACAGATCAATACGTCGAAGTTCCCGATAGCCCGAACCTCAGTTTCAGCGGCGCATTCACGATCGACGCCTGGATCAACACGAACAACAATACGAGCGAGCACGCCATCGTTGAAAAGTACGACGGGGGCGGGATGAACGGTTATTTCTTTAGGATAAGCAGCGCCTCTGGCCGGCTCGCGTTTGGCATCTGCAACAGTTTGACCTGCGACAGTGTTACGGGAGCGACGACCGTTACCACTGGCACCTTTCATCATGTTGCTGCCGTCTTTGATGGAAGCAGCCTAAAGGTCTATCTCGACGGCAGTTTAGATGGCAGTGCGTCCACGGCTCTCGCGCCCACGGACGGTACCAATCCGCTCGAGATTGGAGCCCGGGGGGGCAGCGTCGGCAACTTCTTTAACGGTGTCATCGATGAAGTGGATATCTTTGGTCGCGCGTTGGGCGATACGGAAATCGCGACCATTTTTGCGGCGGGCAGTTCTGGTAAGTGTCCCTGCACGCCCGCGCCGGACGGAATGGTGAGCTGGTGGCGCGGAGAAGACGATGCCGTTGACACAAAAGACGGCAACGACGGGACGTTCAACGGAACTCCAGCTTATGGATCAGGCGAAGTAGGTAAGGCGTTCAGCTTTGACGGCAATCCGGCGAATTATGTTTTCGTTCCACCCAGCGCAAACTTGGATCTCGCCACGTTCTCGGTCGATGCGTGGGTTTATCCTACGACCAGCTCCGGGATTCGCTTTATCGTTGATAAAGGAGCGAATAACCAGGGCGAGAATTACCTTTTAAGTTTAGAGGACGGCAACTTTGTCGAAGTTGATTTTAACAATACCGTTGGCGGCCATCAATTTGTCGATTCAACGATAGCTGTCCCAGTAAACGCCTGGAGCCATATCGCAGGCACCTACGACGGCAACACTTTAACTCTCTACATCAACGGCGCATCCGCCGGGACCTTCGTATCTGGTCAGGATCCGAGGGGGCCTAATCCAGCGACGCAGGCTGTTACCATTGGAATTCGAAACAACATTCCGCTTCAATTTCCATTTCAGGGCTTGATTGATGAAGTAGAAGTTTTCAACCACGCGCTAACCGACACAGAAGTGGCAGCCATCTACACGGCCCGCGGCAGTGGTAAATGTCGATCTTGCACGCCAGCGCCTGGTGGAATGATCAGTTGGTGGCCGGGTAATGGAAATGGAAATGATGTTGAGGACGGGAACAATCTCACTTTCACCAATGGCGAAACCTACGGTGTGGGTGAAGTCGACCAGGCTTTCGGTTTCAACGGAAGTAACTCAGCCAGCGCAGGCACTCCTTCCAATCTTAACATCACCGGAAATCAGGTAACGATTGACGCCTGGGTAAATCCAAGTGTCGATCTTATCAGCGAGTCGTGGTTTTTCGGAAAGTCAGCAGATGGAGCCACCCAATATGCGCTGGAATGGGAATCCGATAATTTGGTCGGCCGGATTGGCAACACAGCTATCATCGCTTCATTCACGCCACCCAGTAACACCTGGACGCACCTTGCTCTGACC
Organism: Verrucomicrobiota bacterium; assembly: GCA_040005265.1. Classification (GTDB taxonomy): domain Bacteria; phylum Verrucomicrobiota; class Verrucomicrobiia; order Chthoniobacterales; family UBA10450; genus JBDTZF01. The sequence continues at coordinate 6,456 of JBDTZF010000019.1, read as the reverse complement.
TATGACGGCTCGGCCAATCCTTCGACAACCATTTATGTCAATGGTGCTGTCTTGATTACTTCCGCAGCGCCAACTGGAAACATCCCCGACCGCCCTTCGACTCCGTTCGTTATCGGTGCTTTTGGCGACGGCGCACGGAATTTTACGGGGCTCGTTGATGAAGTGGAAGTCTTTGGCCGCGCCTTGAGTCAATCAGAAGTCCAAAAAATCCATGATGCCGGGAGCAAAGGTAAGTGCCCGTGTGTTACGCCGCCGAACAACATGCTCGCCTGGTGGCCGGGCGATGGTAACCCGAACGACATTCAAGGCAGCCACGAAGGCATCTTAAACGGAGCGACATTCGGCTCTGGCGAAGTAGGGCAGGCATTCAGCTTTGATGGCCAGGACGATACTGTCTCGATACCTGACAGTACTGACTGGAACTTCGGGACTAACGAATTCACTTTTGATTTCTGGGCCCGCGCCACCGGTGCGAGCCGGATGTACGCCCTCGAGTTTGCGCCAGTCACTGACGTAAAAAATCTTGAGTTCGATTTCAACGACTCTTTCGGTTTGTGGGTTTATTGGAATAACGGCGGCGGCAGCAACGGAACAACTGCCATCCAGGTGGGCGCCGTAGGCGATTACACGAACGATCAGTGGCATCACTTTGCCTTAACCAGGTCGGGATCGACCTGGACTCTGTACATCGATGGCGCAGTCGCCGGTACCGCGACTGACTCCGAAGCCCTCGATTTATCTGGAGCAAATAACAACTATCTCGGAGCGCAGGTCGCCCGAAACTCCGATTTCTGGAATGGCAAAATCGACGAAGTAGAAATCTTCAACCGGGCGCTCAGGGCGGACGAGGTTGCTGCGCTCTATCACGCGGCCGGAGCGGGCAAATGCAAACCGACACAGACATGTGGGCTAGCATGCACTACCGGCTCACAATGTCAGGGAGCAACAGACGGTTGTACTGTTTGCAGGGAGGGCATATGTCAAAGCCCTACTCCTACTCCGAGTCCAACTCCGACGCCTACAGTCACACCCACTCCGACTCCAGCTTGTGGTGTCCCATGCACTACCGGCTCACAATGTCAGGGAGCAACAGACGGTTGTACTGTTTGCATGGAGGGTATATGTCAAAATCCTAATCCAACACCAACACCAACCCCGTCGGCAGATCTCCAAGTGTCAAAAACTGGCTCGCCCAGTTCAGTCAGCCCGGGCAACAACATCACTTACACGATCAACTTCGTGAACCACGGGCCCGATGCGGCCGACACGGTTGTGGTGACTGACGCCACGCCGGCAAATACCACATTCGTATCGGCGAATGCGACCGCGGGTTGGGCGCCAGTCACTCCAGCGCCAGGCGGGACCGGTAACGTCACCTTTAGCAAGGCCACGGTTGCGGCCAATGAGACAGCTGTGTTCACCATCGTGGTGAAGGTCAACGCGAACACGCCTCCAGGAACCACTATTACAAATACCGTGACCGCGCAGAGTACGACCATGGACCCTGATCCGGACAACAGTAGCAGCCAAGCGGGAACAACAACTGCGCCGCTCCACACCGCGGAAGTTTACATTAAGGCTTCGCCCCTCACAGTGGGAGAAGGGGGTAACTCCACCATCACTGTTACCGATGTACACGGACCTGTGAATCAGGACGTCGTGGTCCATTATTCCAAGAGCGGCAGCGCCGGTTACAGCACGGACTTCACCCTGACGCAGGCGCTAGGAGATATTACGATTCCAGCCGGCCAATCTTCCGGGAGTGTGACTTTCCACGCCAATGTCGATGGGATCAGAGAGGGGAAGGAGACTGCTGTGTTCACACTGACCAGCGGGCCCGGTTATACGATAACCACGATAAAGAGCAAAAAGAAAATTACCCTGACGATAGCGAAGAACCGTAGCTGATATAAAATTCGCGCGGCAAAGGCCGGACCGCAGAGCGTGTGTTATCGTGGGGCGATGATCTCGTTCGTCGTTCCAGCTTACAACGAATCACTGGAGCTGCCCGCGACGCTCGCCGCGATCCATGACGCGGCTCGAGGCCGGGATTATGAAATTGCGGTGGTCGACGACGCTTCCACTGATGAAACCGCGGAGATAGCAAGACGAGCGGGCGCGCAGATAATTTCAATCAATCGGCGACAGATTGCCGCGGCCCGCAACGCCGGCGCCGCCGCCACGCGCGGTGAAATTCTCATCTTTGTCGATGCCGACACCCGAATCAACCGGGCGCACGTTGACGGCGCCATAGCCGCAATGGAATCGGGTTGCGCAGGAGGCGGCGCGCGGGTGATCACCGAAGGATTTGTTCCCCTTTGGGGGCGCATCTTCGTGCGCGTCTTCTGCAAAACATATTTCGCCCTGAACCTGGGCGCCGGCGCGTTCCTCTTTACTGACCGCTACCACTTCGAAAAGGCCGGCGGATTCGACGAGCAATATTTTGCGGGCGAGGAAGTTTATTTCAGTCTCGCTTTACGCAAATTGGGCCGTTTCAAGATTCTTTCCGAACCGGTGAGGACGTCGGGGCGCAAGTTACGCATGTATTCGGGGAAGGAAGTGTTGGCCCGTTCGTTCGTTCTTATCATTCGCGGGCGACGGGGCGTACTGTCGCGGGAGGGACTCGACCTTTGGTACAATGGAAAGCGCGAGACGGCCGGCGTAAGGCGTCAGCCTAATATCAGCTCCTGAGGGCTTTCTTTCGGCTGGGTTTCCGGCGTCATGGTTATCCCGCCGTTGTTTTGCAAGACGAAGAGGCCGGCACGCGTCATTTCATCCACGGCGCGATAAATTTTCAGATCGCAAACGCTGTAAAGCCGGCAGAGATTTGCCAGCGCAATCGGCTGGCTGTACGCGACCTGCCAGATCTCTTCCGCCACCAGCCGCAATTCGTCTAGCTCGGTGCTTGGCCACTCGAAATTCAATTGCCTGCGCTTCACATTAGCCGTGCCGTCTCCCATCCGCTTACGAAGATCTTCGAATTCGTCGCGCATTCGGATGGCGTTGAAGAGCAACTCGTCGGAATCGCGGTTTATCGCGCTCTCTTTGGTCCAGTCGTCACCAACCAATGTTTTTTGAGCGAAGGAAAAGGTCCAGCCGGGGCGCGTCTGAATGAAAAGCTGCCAGAATGCTTCCTCGCCGCTAAGATGTTGAAAACGTCCCCGGCGGGGGACTCCCTCGTCAAAATAAAACGCGCAAACCGCCTCGCCTTTTTCGCCGGCGATACTGAGGAGACCAGTCTGCATCGACCTGACAATCGTCTGGTAAATCGTGATCATGTCGAAGTTGGCCAGACTGCCCACCAGTTCGCCGCCGGTGCCTTGCGACCTGCCGATCTCGCCCAGCTGAAAGAGTTGATGAGCCAGCTTCTCGCACAGGAAGAGAAAGAGCGACGGAACGCGCTGGAGAAGCTTTGGAAAATCCTGTCCCCGAAAGCATTGCACGCTCAGCTCGGCCCGGGCGCGGGCCATTTGGTTGCGCGGAAGATGAAGGAACGCTCCAGTCTCGCCAAAAATGTCGCCCCTCGAGAGCACCGTCGCCATCATTCCGGGATGGGCCGGTTCCGGGGTAATCTCGAGCAGCCCGCGATTGATGATAAAAAGCTCGTCGCACGCGTCGCCAGACGAGTAAACCAGGTCGTTTTCGGCAAAATGCCTTACCCGCGATAGCTCGCTGATCGCCCTCAATTCCGGCAATGGGAGCGAGCTGCAAAAGGAGAAAAAAGCGCTACTTGGCACCCTTGGTGGGAAAGCAAGAGTCGTGCAGAGAATCGACCTGACCGTCAAAATCGGGCGAAGGGCCCCTTCTGGCACTCCCGACTTGCCAAACCGGCGTTGACGTCTACAATACTGGCTCGTTCATGGCAGAGAATACTCAAACGTTGGGCCCCAAGGAGTTCCAGTTGCACGAAAAAGACACGGGCAGCGCGGATGTGCAGGTTGCACTTCTGACGCGCCGGATCGAGCACCTGACCGAACACCTCAAGACCAACCGCAAAGACCATTCCTCGCGCCGCGGCCTTCTCAAGATGGTCGCGCAACGCCGGAGTCTGCTCGATTACCTGAGCAAAACCAAAGCCGATCGCTATAAAAAGCTGATCGAAGGGTTGAATCTCCGGAAATAAGCAGGCCGGTTTTTGCGGAAGCCAGCGTTTTCATTCGAAGCCGAACAGAACCAACCAACAACAGCAGTCCAGGCCGCAGTAACCACCTTGGATTTTAGGTTTTAGTTTCGACGGAGCATCGCTTGGCATGGCGAGCGATCCTCGGGCGGGTTTAAAACCTACAGTCAAGGTGACCGGCCTGGAACTCGCACATCCAGGAAACTAAAATGCAAAAGAAGGTCACGGCCCAAATTGGGTCCACTCAAATATCAATCGAAACCGGCAAGATCGCCAAGCTGGCTGACGGCGCGGTCATCGTTTCATGCGGGGACACCATGGTGCTGGCCTCCGCCGTTTCGGCCACCGCCATCAAGGAAGGGCAGGATTACTTTCCACTCACGGTCGACTATCGCGAAAAAGCGGCGGCAGTTGGCAAATTTCCCGGCGGTTACTTCAAGCGCGAAGGACGGCCATCGGAAAAAGAGACGCTCACATCGCGAATGATCGACCGGCCGCTTCGGCCGCTGTTCGAGCATGGCTACTTTTACGACACTCAAATCATCTCGATTCTCCTTAGCGCGGATGGAGTAAACGACCCCGACATGCTCGCGCTCAACGGCGCGTCAGCCGCTCTTTGCGTTTCTGATATCCCATTTGCCGGGCCGATCGGTGCCGTCCGCGTTGCCCGGGTGAACGGACAATTCGTTGCCAATCCCACCCATGACGAGCGCGCTCAAAGCGACCTCGATCTCGTTTACGTTGGAACAGAAAACGACGTCATCATGATCGAAGGCGCGGCCGACGAAATTCCGGAAGCGGATTTTGTGAAGGCGCTCGAATTCGCGCACGGACATGCCCGCGAGATGATCCGGATTCAAAAGGAGCTGGCCGCACAAGTCGGCAAGCCGAAGCGTGAGATGCCGTTGCTTCACGCAAAAGAGGAACTGCTCGAGATCGCCTACCAGGTCGCGGGCGACCGGATTGAAGGCGCTCTCTACAACGAGGGCAAGGTTGCCCGGGCCAAGGCAGTCGGGGCGCTGCGCGACGAAGTGAAGAAGTCGATCCTGGAAAAACATCCCGAAACCGACAAGTTCGCCATCAACCAGGCATTCGATTACGTGCAGAAAAAAGCATTTCGCAAAAGCATTCTGGAAAAGCAAAAACGCATGGACGGGCGCGGTTATCAGGATTTGCGGCAGATCAGTTGCGAAGTCGGCGTCCTGCCACGCGCTCACGGCACAGCCATTTTTCAGCGCGGCGAAACGCAGGCCCTCGCCCTTGTTACGCTCGCGCCGATCGAAGAAGCGCAGAACATCGACGCTTACGGCGGCGGCGAAACATCGAAGCGCTTCATTTTGCATTATAACTTCCCGCCGTTCAGCGTAGGCGAAACCGGTCGAACCGGCGGCGCAAGCCGTCGCGAGATCGGCCACGGTGCACTGGCGGAGCGTTCGCTCGAGCCGATGATCCCGGATGAAAACGACTTCCGTTATGCCATCCGTATTTCCAGCGAGATCATGGAATCGAATGGATCGACATCCATGGCGAGCGTGTGCGGCGGAATGCTCGCCCTCATGGATGCCGGCGTTCCAGCGAAAGGGATGGTCGCCGGAATTTCCGTCGGCCTGGTCACGGAGGTCGGCGAAGATCGGCAATTAAAGCGCTACGAATTGCTCACAGATATTATCGGCTCGGAAGACCATTTCGGCGATATGGACTTCAAGCTTTGCGGTACAGATAACGGCATCACCGGCTTTCAGCTCGACCTGAAACTTCCAGGAGTCAGCCACAAAATCATGGGCGAGGCGATCCAGCGGGCCAAGGAAGCGCGCACAAAAATTCTTGGCACCATGCGGTCGGCTCTCGACAAACCGCGCGCGGAATTGTCGCAATACGCGCCGCGCATCGAGACGATCAAGATTAATCCGGAAAAAATCGGCGCGTTGATCGGCCCGGGAGGCAAGACCATCAAGGGCATTGTGGCCGAGACCGGCGCCGAAATTAACATCGAAGACGATGGCTCCGTGCATATCTACGCGACCACCGCCGAATCGATGGCGCGTGCGAAAGAAATCATCGGCGGCATGTCGCGCGAGATCGAGGTCGGTCAGACTTATCAGGGACGCGTCGTTTCGATCAAGGAGTTCGGCGCATTCGTCGAAGTTCTGCCGGGCAAGGACGGCCTTGTCCACATCTCCGAGCTGGCAGATTTCCGGGTTAACCGCACTGAGGATGTCGTGAAACAAGGCGACATGGTTTGGGTGAAGTGTATTGGCATCGACGATAAGGGGCGGGTTAAGCTTTCGCGCAAAGCGGCTTTGAAAGAGCGCGCCGAGGTCGAAACCGGCCAGCCG
>JBDTZF010000103.1:0-9835 GCA_040005265.1 Verrucomicrobiota bacterium | reverse complement strand
AGAACGGCAGCTTCCCAAGCTGCATACGAGGGTTCGATTCCCTTCACCCGCTTTCGTTTCGGCTTAATCAGCACACAGCTGAGTTGATTCCTGGATTCGCAATGTTGTTAACGAGTTTGCGCAATCCTGCGAAAAGCGGGCTCGCTTGAATTCGAATTGAAAAAATAATCACGTTTCATCTCTCGCGTCTTTAGAATTTCCGTAATATTCACAATCTCTGGCTTGTTTGCTGCTGCTTTCAGGCGCTCGTGAAGCTAACCCCATTCACCCGCTCTTCTTCGTTCGCAATTTCCGCTCTTTTACTTTTCAATGCCCACTCCAGCTTCGCCAATACAGCGAAGTTCGACGCGCAGTTTATAAGTCAGTCCGTCCCCACCAACATGGCACCGGGCCAGACCTACAGCGTATCGGTCACGATGCGGAACACTGGCAGCAAGACCTGGACGGCGCCAAAGATCCAGCTCGGTTCGCAGAACCCAAAGAACAACACGAGGTGGGGCTTGAGTCGCGTGAGTTTGTCCGGGAGCGTGCCTCGCGGCAGCAACAGTACTTTCAATTTCAACGTTACGGCGCCGAGCACGCCGGGAACTTACAATTTCCAGTGGAGACTGCTGCAGTCGACCACCTTGTTTGGCCAATCGAGCGCGAATGTCGCCGTAGCCGTGGCTGCGCCAAGTCCGACGCCAACGCCAACTCCGACGCCAACCCCCACCCCCACCCCGACTCCGACTCCAACGCCTACTCCCCCACCCGGGGCTTCAACGACGTACATTGCACACTTAAGAGCGCAAGCGGTCGGAGCGGTAGGCAGCGGGACAGCGATCCTGAAGCTCGCTTCGGATGAACTTTCCGCCGTCATCGCTTTCAGCTACTCGAATCTGACGTCGCCGGTTACTGGCGTTCACGTTCATGGACCGGCTAATCCCGGACAAAGCGCAGGAATTTTGTTCGACGTGGATTCATCCCCTCCCAGACCAGACGGAACCCGTTTGTGGACTTTTGTTCCAGTGGGAACAAACACCGTGGCTGACATTGTTGCGGCAATTAAAGCAGGCCGGACCTATCTTAACGTTCACACGAGCAGTAATCCGACCGGCGAGATTATCGGATTCTTCAATCTCGCAAGCGGAGGGCAGACCGTGCCGATTCCCACGCCTCCTCCTCCGCTCCCGGGTGGCACTCCCACAGTGGAAGACGCATCGAGATTCCTAAATCAGTGCACCTTCGGAGCGAGTGACCAGCTCATCCAAACGGTGCGACAGCAAGGATTCGACGCATACCTCAATGCGCAATTCTCCGCGCCGGCAACGTCGCACCTTGCGTTTTTCGATAGCCAGTTGAACCCTGACCGGCACGACGTAATGAACGGCTGGTTCACGATCGCGATAACAGCGCCGGACCAATTGCGGCAAAGAGTCGCCTTCGCCTTGAGCGAAATCCTGGTGGTGTCGTTCAACAATGGAGCCCTATCGGAGCATCCGGAGTCGATTGCCGCTTATGCCGATCTGTTGGTTAACGGCGCTTTCGGCAACTATCGCCAATTGCTGCAAGACGTGACGCTCAGCCCAACGATGGGCGTGTATCTCGACATGTTGCGCAGCCACCGGGCCAATGCCGAAGGAAGCCATCCAAATGAAAATTATCCCAGAGAACTCATGCAATTGTTCTCAATCGGGCTGTACCGCCTGAACATCGACGGCAGTCTGACGCTCGATGCCGACGGATCGCCGATTCCCACCTACGACCAAGGCGTAGTGACCGGTATGGCAGCGGCGTTGACGGGCTGGACTTTTGCAGGCTCCACTGATTTCTGGGGCGGCGCCGCCAATTTCCGGCAGCCGATGATGAATTTCCCAGAGCGTCACACGCCGGAAGCGAAGACGATCCTAAACGGTATCGTTATCCCCGCTGGCCAGTCCCCTGCGCAGGACATGCAACAGGCACTCGACGCAATTTTCAATCATCCCAACGTCGGACGATTTATAGCGCGTGAACTGATTCAGCGTCTGGTTACGAGCAATCCAAGTCCAGGCTACATCTACCGCGTATCGCAGGCCTTCAATGATAACGGTCAAGGAGTTCGCGGCGACATGAAAGCGGTCGTCAGAGCGATCCTGCTCGACTACGACGCGAGAGGAGCAAGCAAGATCGGACAAGGCGTGGGCAAGGAAAAAGAGCCCGTCTTGCGCCTAACAGGCTTCTATCGATCAGTGACCGCAACTCCCGAGAATGGAATCTACTCATTCTGGCTCGCGGACGAATTCGGACAGCGACCTTTCGATTCGCCCACGGTATTTAATTTCTTCTCGCCCGATTATGCGGCCCCGGGGGCGATTGCGTCGGCCGGATTGGTTAGTCCCGAATTTCAAATCACGACCGAAACGACCGTCGTCGAACAAGCCAATACAATGTATGCCGCCTTGTTCTGGGGGATCGTTCCCTACGATCTCGGGCCGGAGGAGACATTGGCCGACAACCCCGCAGCATTAGTTGATCACCTCAACGTCAAATTGATGAATGGCGCGATGTCGAGCAGCATGCGCACCGTTTTGATCGAAACGATCACTCAACTTCCGGCAGGCGACCCGAAAGAAAGAGCACTCAGCGCGTGCTGGCTCATCCTCAATTCACCCGAATACCTCGTCGAAAAATAACGACATGAATACGATCAACTATCCAACACGCCGAACGTTTATTCGCCAGGCCGCCTGCGCCGCCTTGGGAACGACCGGCCTGCTCAGCACCATTTGGGACCTGCGCAAGTTGAGCGCCGCGACCATGACGAACGATTATAAGGCGCTCGTCTGTTTGTTTCTTTATGGTGGAAACGACGCGAACAATGTTTTGGTTCCGAGCGACACGGCGCCTTACAACACTTACGCCGCGGCCCGGGGCAACCTGGCCATTCCGCGTGCGAGTTTGCGTCCATTGACCATAACCAGCGGCGACGGGCGGAACTATGGGTTACACCCCAATCTAACCGAGGTGGCCAACCTGTTTAACCAAGGCAAGCTCACCATGGTGGCAAATGTGGGCACATTGGTCGCCCCTACGACGCGTACAGATTACATCAATGGCACCGCAGCAGTTCCAAGAAACCTATTTTCCCATGAAGATCAGTCGGTCCAATGGATGACCAGTGTGCCTGATCGCGGCGATATCCGAACCGGCTGGGGCGGTCGCTCGGCCGATCTTCTCGCCTCACTGAACGGAAATTCGAATGTCTCCCTCGCTCTGTCGATCGCTGGCACGAATACGTTCGAAGTTGGAAACACCGTTGTGCCCTATCTGATCTCGCCGGACGGCAGCCTGGGCCTCACCGGAGTCGGCGGCAGCACGAACGACCAAATCCGGATCAACGGATTCAAAAGACTCCTTAACCTGCCCCACAACAAACTCTTCGAAGCGGCTTATGCCGACACCATGAGTCGGTCCATCGCGGAGAACGAAACCTTGAGCGGTGCGTTGAACGGTGTGCCTCCTCTCCAAACTCCGTTTCCAAACACCGATCTCGGCCGGCAACTAGCGATGGTTGCCAAACTGATCGCGGCCAGAACGAATCTGGGTATGCAAAGGCAAATCTTCTTCTGCGCCGTTGGCGGCTACGATACGCATGGCGACCAATTGGCCGCTCAATCGGGCCTGCTCACCGAACTCAGCGGCGGCATGAACGCCTTTTATTCCGCAACGGTGGAACTGGGAGTCGCACCCTCTGTGACAACTTTCACTGCTTCAGACTTTGGCCGCACGCTTCCAACTAACGGCGGTGGCAGCGATCACGGATGGGGAAGCCATCAGTTCGTCATGGGCGGCGCTGTCGCCGGTCATCGTCTCTACGGCACCTTCCCCACGCTTGCCGTGAACGGGCCCGACGACACCGAAGATGGGCGCTGGATTCCAACTACCAGTGTAGATGAATTTTCCGCGACTATTGCGCGCTGGTTCGGCGTCGCCAACAGCGACATGCCTACCGTGTTTCCAAACATTGGACGCTTCGCAAATCCCAATCTCGGATTCCTGGCCTAACTTCCGAACGCGGAAAAATCCTTCTTATCTTCCGCCGCCGAAGAATTTGCGCAGGCTTTGGAACAGTTTGTTGGGCAATTCGGCTGCTTTGCGACCAGCGTCATCAATCCTGCGGGCAAACATTTGTTCGCCACCGTGGATTTCACAAGCTACGACTGGAATCTTGTCCGTCGGCAAATCGATCTCGTAGGCCGTCCCCGATTGCTGACAGCCAGTAGTAGCGAGATGGTTGGAAAGTGAGCAAACCGTGGCCCGCTGGATCGGCACGGTCGGCTGCAATGGCCGCGGCGGATAGCGCTGAGCGGCTTTATTCATCACCTGAACCCAAACAGGCAAGGCCAGGGCGGCGCCGTAACCGTGCGGGATAATGGTTACCGGTTGATCGAACCCAACCCATACACCGCACGTCATCGTGCTGGTGTATCCCACGAACCAGGCATCCTTGTAATCATTAGTCGTACCGGTCTTGCCCGCGGCTGGCAACCTGAAGCCTAACGAACGCGCGCTGGCCGCCGTGCCGCTGGTTAGCACTTCTTCCATTAGCTGCGACGTCATCCAGGCCGCGCTGGAATCGAGAGCCGGCACAGAAATGTGCGCAGATCGATAGACCGGGCGGTGGTCCTGGTCGTCGATGCGCTCAATGATGTAAGACTGCTTCCGCAAACCGGCATTCGGGAAAACGGCATATGCCGCGGTCAGATCACGCACGTTAGTTTCGAATGAGCCGATATAAATTGCCGGACCGCGCGGCGCATTTTTGCTGAGGTTAAGCGTATTCGCGATTCGTTGGGTGGCATCGAGGCCGGCAAACTGGCCGACACGAACGCTCATTGTGTTACGTGAGTGGACGAGTCCGTACGAACAGGGTTCTACCCCGCCATAAGTGCCGTCTGAATTTCCAGGCGACCAATTTCCGGCGCCTTCAATCTCGCCGGGTTGAATCGGGCCGTCGCTGATCGCCGCGCCGGGAAGTAATCCGTTGGTAAAGGCCAGCGTGTAGACAAACGGCTTAAACGCGGAACCGACCTGACGATTGGTCGGCGCGAGTGCGCGATTGAATTTGCTTTGGGAATAGTCCCGGCCTCCCACCAAGGCACGAATACCACCACTGGCATTGTCGATCGCTACCAAGGCGCCCTCCAAATATGGCATCGCTGAATCTTCACCGTTTTCGGGCGCCTTATAATTCGCCTTTATTGGATGATTAAACCCAGACTGGTGCTCGATCTTGCTCAGTTGAGTTTCGACCGCGGCCTGAGCGGCATTCTGCACCGCCGGATCGAGTGTCGTGTAGATAAACATTCCGCCGTTGTCGATCTGGTCCTGCGTTAGGAGCTGGTTCAAATCCCGCTGGACTGCATCCATCGCATAATTCTCCTGGATCTGAATCATCCGTTTAGGATGCGTGTTGACCGTTGCCTGGCTGGCCTGAGCTGCCTGAGCGGTGGATATTTTCTTATACTCCACCATGCGTTTCAGGACAGCATCGCGTTGCGCCGCTGCGCCCTTCGGATTTTTCAGCGGTGAAAATCGGTTAGGGCTGCGAATCAAACCGGCCAGGAGAGCGGCTTCGGAGAGGTTTAACTTGGAAGCACTTTTGCCAAAATATGCCTGTGACGCTGTTTCCACGCCGTAACAGCCGGCGCCGAAATAAATTCGATTAATGTACAATTCGAGAATCTGTTGCTTGGTGAACACGCGTTCGATGCGCAGGGCCACCATTGCCTCGAGCAACTTGCGACTGATCGTGCGACCGCCTAGCGGAAGACTATTACGCGCGAGTTGCTGAGTGAGGCTGCTGGCCCCTTCCTTGGCCGACATGCTCAAAACATCACGAGCCAACGCGCGCAATATCCCTCGAAAGTCGATCCCGCCATGGTGGAAAAAGCGCACATCCTCTCGAACGAGCAATGCGTCGATAAACGAAGGCGATACTTCGCTCAGCGAAACCCTCAGACGATTTGACCCGGCAAGACGGCTGTAAATCTTACCATCGACATCGAATACGGTGTTGCGTTCCGGCATTTGGCCTACTCCCTTCATGTCGAAGGTCTCAGCCCAAACACCGAAGAAAATAAGGACAGCCAGCGCGCCGACGCCAACTAACCCGAGCAAGGTTCGTTTCCATCCGAAACGAAATGCTCCCTGGTTGCCGCTTTTATTTTTTCTGGAGAAACGCGCGAAAAATTTCATTCCCGGGAAATGCAACAACCTAACCTATCCGCAGTTTCGCATGCGCGACAACTGATGGCCGCATAGAACTCGGAACCGCGGCTGCGAGGGCAGCCAATCTCTTGCCCGAACCGCGGCCGGGTTTCCTACAAATTGAGCTTCACGACGCCTTCGTGCACTTCAGTCGGGCACGGGGCGTTAGTGGGAACGTCGGTTTCGGCGCCGCTTGCCTGAACCAACTTGTTTTCGACCAGGTACTGCTCGACTTCATCGCCGCTTACGTCGGGAAGCATCGTTCCGTCAATTTCGACACACGGTGAAAGCGGTTGACCGCTTTTCGTCTCCATTTCCCAACGAAAGGCAGGATTCTGGATGATGTCCTTCTCCGTGTACGGCAGGTTGTATTTTGACAAAACAGCGCGGACGCCGGCGCTCCAGCCGCACGTAGTCTTGAGATAAGCAGTGATTTGAGGCGTAGCCATTGGTGCTAACTTAGCACGCGACGCGCAGGGTCAAAATTTTTCCTCACGCGACGCGATCTGGCGGCGTCGGCGGCTCATCGGCCAATTCCGCTTGCATGGCCAGGACCTCATCACTCGGCCGCACCCAATCCATGGGGATGGAATTGCAATCTTGACTTGGGCAGATGGCCTTCAGGGAATCGCTTTCCCGCGTTCGCACCACCTGAATCTCACGGCCTGTGATAATCTCCCCGCAAACGATGCAGTAGCGCGTTTCGTCAAGCGAACGCCATTGCCGATGCCGATCGAGGGATTGGAGGATCTCCAGTTTGTCCCGTTCCTGCAAAATTACCGGAGGCATAATTTCCATGGCTGAATCATGCAGCGGAGAGTCGGGCTGACACAATCAGAGAGAGGTCGAATCGACACATCGGGAAAAGTCCTACGCTTGGCGCTCACGCTGCGTCGCTAGATTCTATTACCAAGCGGCTTAATCGATTGGGTCAGTTTTTGCAGCCCCAACTCAAGGCGAGTTTTTACCGTTCCCAGTGGCGCGCGCGTAGCGATTGCAATTTCCCGATGGCTCAATCCCTTGAAGAATGCGAGGTCGATCGCCTTGCGCTGAATCGGCGGCAGGTTACGCATCCTGTTCTGGAGAAAAGTTCGCAGATCACCGAGGACGAACACACGCTCGGCATCGCGCCTTGGCCGCAAAGGCTGATTTCTTAATTCATCGCCATAACGTTCTCGCGCCCGGCTATAGGCCTGGCGCCTTCGCAAACGGTCGATGGCTCGTCGTTTCGCAATCGTGACGATCCATCCGAGGGGTTTGCCTGCCTTCGGTGAGTAATTATGGGCCTCTTTCCAGATTTGGAGGAATATCTCCTGCAGAACATCATCGGCCTCGGCGCCTTCATGGACGAGACTTTCCACCACGCTACGGAGCATTCGGCTGTGGCGGCCGTAAAGTTCCTTCAGCGCGGGTTGTTGACGCCGAGAGATTTTTTTTATCAACGTCTCGTCGGGTAATGCGGAAAGCCCGTTACCGTTGTTGTGGCCGTTGCCGTTTCTGCTTCCATTTGGCGATTGTTTATTCATGGCGAAGATCGATGTGAGGTTTCATTAGTCTTTCTTCGAAAACCGACAATCAGGTTGGAGCCTGATCTGGTGATGGGAGAAAACCTTACGGTTTCAGGCAGTTACAAAAATGCAGGCAGAGGTGTCGATTCGAGAACAGTGGACCGGCCGAAAAATGTGACATCCGAGGCCGCGGAGGCGCGCGAACGTGTATGTACAAGCATGAGAAAAAAGGCCATTAGAAGCGATGGCCGCGCAGGTGTGGATTCAGGCCTTTCGGCGGGCGAGAGAATGGCACATTACCGCGGTGCTCATCCGACCAGCCCATCGGCGATTCACTGTCCTCAATTGCTCCTGCGCGAGCAGCTTTGGATCGCAGTGCTCAGTGAGAACGACAAAAAAGAAATTGTCGGGATCGGGATCAGCGTCGAGGAGGCTCTGCGCGACTTCGATGCAAAATACGTCGCCCAATCGAATCCCAAACCCCCGTCTGACCCTGGCACGTAGATTTTTACCCTTTCAGCACGACTTCCTGGCGATTACATTATAATCCACGGCGGCAGCGTTGCTAGAGGTATGAACAAATCGAAAATCTCCAGCAGGAGAACGCGCGAATTGACACCCTCCCGGCACCGAGCAAAGAAACGTGCCGGCGGAAACGGCGCATATCCAGGTCGTCAACGCATTCTGGTATCGGGCGTTGGGAATATTAACGGAACGCAGATTTTCGTTGATGAACAGCGCTACCGAAGCCTGTTCGACCTCGTTCAGGTAGCGGTTTACGCCTGTGACACGAATGGAGTAATTCAGGAATTCAACGGTCATGCCGTCAAGTTGTGGGGACGAAAACCGCGCCTCAACGACCCCAACGAGCGGTTCTGCGGTTCGTACAGGATGTTTTATCCTGATGGCCGCTTCATGCCGCACACGCAATGTCCAATGGCGCGGGTTTTGCGCGGCGAGAAGTTACGCCCGGGCGATTTGGAAATTATCGTCGAGCGCGCGGACGGTGAACGGAGACAAATTCTCGCGGCGCCGCAAGTTGTAAGAAACGAGAGAGGTGAAATAACCGGCGCAATCAATTGTTTCTACGATATCACGGACCGCAAGCGGACGGAGTACATTTTGACAGAGACCGCACGGCGCCAGAAAATCCTTTACGAATTTGTTCAACAACGGAGCGCCGCCAAGTCGCTGGTCGAGATTTATTCGGTGGGGCTGGATGCAACTATCAATCTTCTTCGCTGCGACCGTGCCGCGATTTTACTTTTCGATAGCGACGGCGTGATGCGGTTTAAGGATCGGCGCGGCTTATCCGACCGCTACTGCCGCGCGATAGAAGGACATTCACCCTGGATATCTAATACGAGAAAACCGGAGCCGATTTGTATTGCCGATGTCGATCATGCCGATATTCCAAGAAAACTGAAAGCGACGATAAAAGCCGAAGGGATTAGAGCACTCGCCTTTGTCCCCCTGGTGGCTGAGAAGAAATTAATCGGCAAACTCACCTTCTGCTTCGATGCGCCTCGCGTTCTCACTGACGAAGAACTGGGCCTCATTCTGAATGCCGCGGGCCAACTCGCACTCGGTATCGAGCGCAAACGAGTGGAGGAAGCCTTCCACGAATCCGAAGAGCGAATCCGCGCGATTGTCGAGCAAACAACGGTAGGGATGGCGCGGGCCGGACGCGATGGCCGGATCCTGTTCACTAACAAACACTTTTGTAAAATGCTCGGTTACAAGGATGGGGAATTGATCGGCAAATCGATTCGCGCGTTCACGCATAAGGATGAGGCCGCGAAAACGAGTGTCTTAATGGCCCGACTGATCAAACACGGGAAGGCCTATGAACTCGAAAAGCGTTACGTTCGCAAAGACGGCTCGGTGATTTGGGTCAACGTCAGCGCATCGCCGGTGCGCGATGCCCGTGGCAGACCGCATTCCGTCGTGGCCGTGGTAGTGGACATCACCGCACGCAAAAAGGCCGAAGCAGCGTTGGAAAACTCGAAGACGCAGTTGGAAAAACTTGTGCAGCAACGCACGCAGGCGTTGCGCGAAGCCAATCACGAGTTGGAAAACGAGATTCAACAGCGCGA
>JBDTZF010000102.1:0-9842 GCA_040005265.1 Verrucomicrobiota bacterium | reverse complement strand
AACAAGCCCGGAATCAAAAATGTTCTCGGACTAATCAGTCTCGCGCTGTTGCTTGTTCTTGCGGTTATTTTTCTGCGGGCGGCGTGGAAGACAGCGCGGCGCGGCCCAGCGATTGAGGCTCAGGGAATGTCAACGACCGCTCGCGGCAAAGGCGGCTATTGGCTCGGATTCTTTTTCGTGTTGTCCAGTCCCTGGAACATCGGTTTCTGGCTGGCGGTGATAGGCAGTCAACAGAGTCTGTTAAAGACGCCTTCGTTGCTGAACTCGCTCGGCCTTGCCAGTTCGGTTGTTCTGGGTGCGGTCACATGGACGATTGTGCTCTCGGTGGCGGTCACCGCCGGCGCGCGGGTTTTCACAAAACCCGGCTGGCAGGTCTGGACGGAAATCTTGACCGCCGCGGTGATGTTGTATTTTGCAGTGAACCTTGCGCTCCGGCTTTTCGCGTAGAAACAATCTCTTACATGTCCGAACAGGAAAAGACGCTCACGATTAATGAGATTTATCATTCGATCCAGGGCGAGAGCAGCTGGGCGGGGCAGCCATGTGTTTTCGTGCGGCTGACTTTTTGCAATCTCCGCTGCAATTACTGCGACACCGAATACGCGTTCTATGAAGGTAAAAAGCAGAACCTTGGCGAAATTGTCGCTGCGGTCGCAGCAATCGGTTGTCCGCTGGTCGAGGTCACGGGCGGGGAGCCGCTTCTGCAGCCGAATGTCATCCCGCTGATGTCGATGTTATGCGATGCCGGGCACACCGTGTTGCTTGAAACGAGCGGCGCTCACGACATTGCACCGGTGGATGCGCGGGTGCATCGAATCATGGATTTGAAAACGCCCGGCAGCGGTGAGGTGGACAAGAATCTTTGGGCGAATATCGATCATCTCACGAAGCTTGATGAAGTGAAGTTCGTGATCGGCTCACGCGAAGATTACGAATGGTCGCGGGAAAAAGTTCAGCGATTCGATCTCGCCGGCCGGTGCAACGCCGTTTTGTTCTCGCCCATTTTTGGCAGAATCGATCCGCGCCAGATCGTGGAATGGATTCTCGCGGACAAACTCGACGTGCGCTTCCAACTCCAGATGCACAAGTTCATCTGGACCCCGACCCTGCGCGGAGTGTGAGGGTCCCTTCTGTCATCCTGAGCGAAGCGAAGGACCCCGCAGTTTCGAATCAATCGATGCGAGCGTCCAGAGCGTGATGACGAATGAGAGGAGGTCGGACGTTTTTCTATTGGAGTGAGGTCCCTCACTCCGCCCGGGATGACAAGCCGCGCCAACCAGTGGTATCCTCTCGGTCATGCGCGCACGCTTAACCAAGGACTTCACTTTCGAGGCGGCCCAAACCTTGCCCAGCGCGCCGGAGGGACACAAATGCCGGCGAATGCACGGCCACAGTTTTAAGATCGAGATTTCGGTGGAAGGAGATGTCGATCCAAAAACGGGGTGGATTTACGATCACGCGGAGATTTCTGCGGCGGTGAAGCCGTTAATGAAATTGCTGGATCATTCATATCTCAATGAGATCGAAGGACTCGATAATCCGACAATTGAAAATATGGCGGCGTGGTTTTGGAAAAAGCTGCAGCCGCAATGCCCGGGTCTTTGCGAGATTGTCATTCACGAAACACCGACCGCGCGTTGTGTTTATCGAGGCGAATAGGATCGACATCGTCAATTTATGAGTCCGGCGACCGATAAACTTTGGATCGCAATTACGCGGCCGGACCGGTTGCCGACCGCGCTCGCGGCGGTGCAGGCGGTCGAGCATCGTTTTCCAGGCGGATGTTATCTGCTCAGGGAATATTCTATCTGGTGGGAACGGGCGAATTGGGAGCCTTACCGTGACCGGTTCGCGTCCGTGCATTCGTTCGCCCGGATCGAGAGCTGCCGCGGGTTTGGCGATCTGCCGCGCTTTTTTCAGCAAAACAAGCAGCGCCAGCGAAAGCTCGCCGGCCTTCCGATTAATTCAGAGACCGACGTTTTGCTTTGTCTGGCCGGTGTTCTCAAAATCGGCAACGCTGTCGCGTCGGCGCACCCGGACATTTACAAGATCCTGGGAGTTCCCGAGAAGGTTTACCGCCAATTGACCCGGACCGGCGGACGCGGGCGTTATCGCTTCACCACATCCGGTTGGTTGCAAAACCGATTAGTGGAACCGTTGGCCGGTCTTGAGCGCACGATCCATTTCAAACCGAGAATTAATCCGGGGGGCGACGGGGTCCGTATCGAGCGACTGCGAAAAGATCCCGATGAGATTTACGACACGGTAATCGTAATGAGCAACAGCGGTCGCGAGCTGGCGGCGCCAAATTCACATTTGTTCTCGGCGCGATTTCCGAGCATGGCCGATCTGCGCGGGATTGAGGCAGGCGACACACGCAATGGCGAACAGGATCGACATCGTCGCGTCATATTTTTCGGGACGCCCTTCTTGCTCATTCATAATTTGGCGCCGGACGTTTACATTGAACATCTGAATCTATGTCTCGATTATCTGCGCGGGCATTACGGAGAAAATTGCGATCTCATTTATCGGCCGCATCCCGCGGAAACGAATGAGGCGCAACGGCTCAATTTGGAAGATTTTCAAATAGAGAACGACCGGGAAGCGGGTGAGCTTTATTTTTTGCGACACTTCGGCTCAATCGAAGCGGTCTATTCGGTTTCGTCGACGGTTTCGCGCACAGCCTACAACAACGGGTTGAACGCCTACTCGCTCTGGCGCTGTTTTCCGTTTCCTGAGAGTGCCGCGAAATTTTTTGAGAACCTGATGGGAGATGTGCCGCCTGAGTTCGATGTTCGTGATCTGGCAAAACCCCCGGTCGTATATCAGGATCGAGAACGGACACCCGACGACGGGAAAAGTTTTGATCACGCGCTGAACGCGGCAATCGATTTGCGGGAGAAGGCCTTGCTGTAGCCGCAGCCCTGCCTGCCGCGCCAAAGCGTTTCGCGAAGGCTGGTGGGCCGTCAATCGACGCGCGCCAAAACCTTGACCGGCCAAAGGCCGGTGGCTACAGAGGTTGCGAAATCAGTATTTCGGTGCCCGGACCGTGCCGGTCTCTATCGCAGACTTGCGTTGCTCAACAATGCGGTTGGCGATTTCTTCGACCATTTGCTCGAGCAACATGCGCAAATGCGTGTTCGGCCGGTAATCCGCCGGCGCAATATGTTTCACGCGATCGGCGTGAGTCGAGAGCTGGTAGCATTTCTTGAAACCGGCGCGCAGCGGATCCTCAGGGTTATACACCGCGATCGCTTCACCGCCGTTTTTCTTCATTACTGTGAAACAGGGAACATCGGTCGGGCCATCGCCGACGTAAATCATGTTCGGGAACGGGACCGGCCGGATGTCGGCATCCATGTGATCGTTCACATCCTGCGACATATCGAGCAGGCCCTTATTGATGCGAAACAGGAACTGTGTTTTCTGAGTGTGGCTGATCACGCGTTTGGGAAACGTGATTCGCCCTTCGTTGTCCTCGGCGAATTCGCATCCGAAAATCGCGCGCACGAAAGGCGCCAACCGGCTTCCTTCCAGCAGGATCTTCATGCCCGAGGAGATAATGTAGTGTTCCACTGTAATCCCGTGGGCGACTTGCTCGGCATTAAGCAGCCCGCCGCGGAATTCCTCGAACATTTCTGGCAGGCCTTTGTAAAAATTCAGTTTGGCGCCGAGTTTTCTTAATTCAGCGTTAGTGGGACGGTCCATGCCCAGCGTGTCGAGCAACACCTTCATGTAGGCCAGTTCGTTATCGTAACCGCCTTCGCGCACAAGCTCGGTGCAACGACGCCAAAAACTTTCGCCATTGATTCCGAATGCAGGAAAAACTACTTCGTCCTGCATGTAGCTCGGACTCAACGTTTGATCGTAATCATAAACGATCGCGATGCTGTTCTGCGGAGTGGACATTGGAGTAGTTAACGATTCAACGTTTTGCGAAGCGAGCAAAGAAATCCTCAAACAGCGTTTCGTAATATTTCGCGTCTCGCTCGGGGTGATACTGGACTCCCACGGCAAACGGATGATTTCGCATACGGAGCTGCTCGATGACGCCGTCAGTGGCGCACCAGGCTTCCACTTCCAAGCCTTCTCCTGGACGGTCGATGGCCTGGTGATGCGAGCTGTTCACATTCGGTAAACGATTAGATGCGTTTCGGTCGTATCTAAGCGGTTGAATATTGTGATCTTTCTGTTCTGGCAATCTGTGTCCCGGAATGTCGAGCTTCAGTGTTCCACCGAGCGCAACGTTGAAAACTTGCATTCCTTTGCAGATGCCGAGAATCGGAAGACCGTGCGCCAGCGCATTCTCGGTCGCAGCAAACTCCCAGCGATCGCGTTTAGGATCGATATCTTTTTCCAGCACGGAAGGATCGGCGACTTCCTGCCGCAAAAATTCCGGCGCAATGTCCGCGCCGCCGGTAAGAAGGAGGCCGTTCATGTTTTCGATCGACGTTTCGTCGCTCAAAGCGTTCCAGACTTTAATCTCGGGATGCTTCGCGAAAATCGGACGAAACCATTTGTCGTCCTTTTCCCGGATCCATGTGGCCAGATTAGGCATGAGCGAAACTACAATTCATTTCTTAAATAGCACTGTCATTCTGAGCCCCGAAAGGGATGGCAAAAGCCGCGACACGTGCGCTACCTAAATTCGTCCAACGCCGCGCTTACACGCTCAAGACCGCCGCGCACGGTTTCGGTATCGCTGCCGATACCGATTCGGAAATGTTGCGACATCTCGAAGAACTTGCCGGGCACGACGCTCGTCTCGTATTTTTCCCGTAGCAATTTCACGAATGCTTCGGCATCGCCGTGGGCGAGGCGAGGAAAGACGACGGTGCCCGTCGCCGGCCGGAAACATTCCAGGTCATTTCTCGAATCAAGAAATGCGTCGAGTAGCGCACGATTGATTGATAACAGATCTCGCGCACGCTCGCGAAATTGTTTCAGATGATCGAACGCGATCACTGAGAGTTGTTCGGCTGGATGGGCTGCGTTTACGCCAAACAGATCGTTGAATAGCCACATCCGCTTTGCCAGATCCGGCGAAGCCAGCACCCAGCCGCAACGCAGTCCGCTGAGGCCGTATGTTTTCGTCAGGCTGTTGGTGACAATGAATGGATTGTCGGCTCCGAACGATTGGCCAACTTGGAACGCAAACGGCGCATCGCTGTCGAACATCATTTCGAGATAAGCCTCGTCCACCAGGACATACGCACCGGCGCGTTGCGCGATCTCACCGAGCGCGCGCAGGGTTTCCGGCGGAATCAATGCGCCGCTCGGATTATGCAGATTTGTAAGGACGATCAGGCGCGTCGCGGATGTGATGGCACTGCCGAATCTGCCCAGCTCGATGGAGAACCCCGTATCGAATTCTCGAGAGACTCGTTTCACCCGTGCCTCGAGATAATTGGCAACATCGACAAGCGGTCCATAAGCAGGTTGTTCGATCAGCACTTCGTCTCCGGGATTGAGAACGGCGGCCATGGCCAGATGGTTCGCCATCGAAGTGCCGGCCGCCGTGACTACGCATTCTTCCGAAACGCCGGTGTGACGGGCGATCCGCTGTTGGAGTGGCGCGAAGCCGTATCCGCCCGGACCGGTGATCTCGATGTTGTCCGGTCTTGGAGGAAACTCCGATAACGGCACGTTCAGAACACCGCTTGCGGCCAGGCTGAAACGGGCCTGCGAATGGAGCTTCGCCCATTCCATGTATTCGGAGCGCTTTGTCATGCTCTTATTGGCCACGGATGAACACGGATTTTCACGGATCCGAAATTCCTGATTTCCAGATTCAAATTCTTATCCGTGTTTCATCCGTGTTAATCTGTGGCTGAAAAGGCTGTCGATCTATGTCGCCACAAAAGATACGCGGGCAAACCGGCGATGGCGATGCCGAGTCCGATGAACGATCGCATCGGATCGTGGATAAATGTGCTCGCCACGACCGCCCAGTTCGCCGCAATGAATAGCAGTGTCGTCCAGGGATGCCCGGGAACACGAAAATTGACCGGCTCGGAGTCCTGACGTGCGCGGCGGCGCAAGACAAACAAACATGCTGCCGTTAGCCCAAAGAAAATGCAGTCCATCGCGATAACATAGTTGATCACTTGGGCATACGTGCCAGTAAGCGCGATCGCAATTGCCCACGCGCCTTGAAGAATGATCGCCACCACAGGGGCGTGCGTGCGCGGGTGAACTCGCGCGACGCTTCGGAAAAAGACGCCGTCCTCCGCCATCGCGAAATAAACGCGCGGCGCGGTTAACATCGATTGGGCCAGGAATCCGAACGCGGAGAAGGCAATTCCCGCAGCGATAAACTGCGCACCAGCCGGGCCGAGCAAAGCGCGCATCATAGAGGAGGCTGGCGTTGTAGATCCGGCCAGGCCTTCGGGACCGAGCGCGCGCAAGTAAACGAAATTTACCGATGTATAAACAACGATCACGCCAATGACGCCGAGAATCAGGGCGCGCGGGAGAATTCGCCGCGCATCGCGCACCTCGCCGCCGAGAAAGCTCGACGTCTGCCAGCCACCATAAGCGAATAAGACCGGTGTCATCGCAGAACCGAACGTGAGTGCAAGATCGACATCGACTGGCTTGTCGAGCACCGGTTGCCAGGAAATTTGCGACGTGCCGCGCGAAAAGCTGAACGCCTCGAGCACGCCAATCGCCCCGATCGCGGTCAGCGTCAGGATCGACTGCACGCGGCTACCGGCGCGCACGCCCGCGCAATTAATCGCGGTAAGCAGCCCGAGCGCAGTCGCAGCAACAACCGAGTCGTTGATCGGCCAGTGCGTCAGCTCGAGAAAATATCTGGCGAACGTTACCGCGACGGCTGCCATGCCGCCTGTCTGAATTACAAGCAGCAGCACCCAGCCATAGATGAATGCCACGGCGGGATGAAACGCGTCGCGCAAATAAGCGTATTGCCCGCCGACGACCGGCAGTCGCGCGGCCAGTTCTGCGTAAATAAATCCGCCGGCCAGCGCAATCAATCCGCCCACCACCCAGACGCCAAGAATCAGCGCTGGTGTATGCACACGCTGGGCGACGATATATGGATTAATGAAAATCCCGGCGCCGATGATGCCGCCCATCACGGCCATCGTCGTGCCAAAGAGCCCGAGCTGCCGCGCGAGCCCTTTGGCTTCGGTCAACGACGACATTTAGCCTAACGAATCAAGCAACAAACATCTAAAACATCCTAACGCCTTTTACCTCGATGTTGAGCACATGGATGGTGTGCTTGCCAATGTTTTGCACTGCGTGGGTTTCGTCTTCCCGCCACACACATTTGCCCGGTCGCACATGCATCGTGGTTGCTTTCCCTTTTTCGTCAAAGAATCGCGCGGTGCCTCCCTCTAACGCATAGATGATGTAATCGGGATGCGAATGCATCGGCGTTTTTTGGCCGGGTCGTAAGCGAACATCGAGAACGCGGACCTGATGATTGTCCAGGAGCACTCGATACATGCGCGGAGCCAGCTTGACTGGGTCGTCTTCGGCACCCCGAGCTGTTTGGGCGAGCCAACCACCCACCGCAATAATAAGCAGAGTTTGAAACAAGTTCTTCATGATTTGGATTTTAGCTTTTTTTGAGTTGCGCCGCGGCCCCTGCTTCCACTCGCCGCCGGCAATGAATCTCGAAGTCTGGCAAATTCTGCCGCTACTGCGCAACGACATTTCGCGCGTCTTAAGCGACTGCGCCGAAGAGGAGTCCGAGCCCGTACGTCACTACTGCCACAATCACGCCGATCCAGGTCATTTCGAGACCTGACGCCCACCAGGAACGGATCGTGATGAGCGATTTCAAGGCGCCCACTGCGAAGTGCGCGAGCAAGCTAATGCCAAAGGAAGCAATCACCGCGTTGAACCCGCCGAAAAAGAAAAACGGAATGATCGGAACGAAGGCGCCGATCGCGGTGGAAAGTCCTGCGGAAAATGCGGCCGTCCATTGATTCGGGAACCGATGCTGGGAGAGGCCGAGCTCGCTTTGGGCCATCGCCTGGATGAATTGTTCCGGTTGTTCGGCAAGGCGCTCCGCCATTTTCTGCGCTTCCTCGGGACTGAATCCCTGCAGCTGATAGAAGAGCGACATCTCTTCGATTTCTTCCTCGGGATTTTCCTCCACTTCGGCGCGCTCACGCGAAATCTCGGCCTCGTAAACTTCCGCTTCGCTCTTTGCAGCAAGATAAGCACCCGCGCCCATCGACAATGTCGATGCCATCATTCCTGCGAGACCAGAGAGGAGGATGAAATGCTGCTGGTTATTCGTCGCGCCGGCTACGCCGGAAACAATTCCGAAGACTGCGCCGAGTCCATCGTTTGCGCCGTAGATGGCATCGGCCACCCAGCTTCCACCGCGCCCGTGCCAGCGCTCGCGCTTCAAGATCGCATCGAGCGCTGTCCTCGGGCTAGGCGGCGCTGCCATTACGTTTAATGCGCGGGCATGCGCTTTTTCTTCCAGTGCGCTTTGCCGCAGAAAATCCTGCACATCCGCTTCTCCGGCCAGCGCGCGATCGGCTTGGTCGCGAAACTCGGCCTCGTGTTTTTCCTCAGCCGCTTCCATTCGGCGAATGGCGATATCTGCGCCGGCGATTTTGTTCCACCAACGGTTCAAACGGCGGCCAATACTGTTCTCGAGAACCGGCGGCGCGACGCCGAGGTCCTTCAGCTTTTGTTCCCAGCGTTGCGCGTGCCGCTCTTCCGCCTCAGCCATGCGCAATAAAATGCCTTTGCGTTTCTCATCCGGCTCCCGGCTGGCCAGGTCGCGATAAGTCAGCGCTGTTTCGACTTCAGCGCGCCAGTTGCGTTTCACGACGTCGACCGTCTCGTTTCGGTCTTTCGGGCTGTTGGATGGAGTTGTCATCGTGCGCAATCGGCCGGCTCGATGATCGTCGGGATGCCGGAGCCTTTTGGTTTCATTTGTTGTGCGGTTATTACAACCGCGACCGAGCCGATAATCAATGCCGCACCGAGCAGCGTACGGAAAGATAAAGTTTCATGGGCAAAGAGCGCGCCGAGAGTGACTGCCACAATCGGATTCACGTACGCGTACGTGGCAACTTTGGCCGGCTCGCAGTGGCGCAGTAGCCATGCATATGAAACATAACCGATGATTCCGCCGATCAACACAAGATAGATGAAGGCGACAAACGATTGTGTTGTAACCCGCCCCGGATCGAAGAGGCGCAACTCCCCGCGCACGATTCCAGCGATGAACAACAGCGCGCCGCCACAAAGCATTTGCTGCGCAGCGCCGAGAAACGGGGACGGCGCGTTCTGGGCGTTACGGGCATAAAGCGAACCCGCCGACCAGATCAGCGACGAGCAAAGCAAGATCGACATTCCAATCCACGCATACGGCGATTCGCCCGTCGCCTTGAACCGCAACGCCGGTCCGATCAGCACACCGACTCCGACGAAGCCACCGGCCAGGCCCGCCCAGGTGATCGCAGTTGGCCGTTGTCCCAATCCAAACAGCCAGCTCAACAGCGCGATGTAAATCGGCACAGTGGCCACGAGCAATGCGGCGAGTCCGGAAGGCACATATTGTTCAGAGAGTGTGACCCCGCCGTTGCCACCGAGCAGCAAACAGGCGCCGACGATTAGCGAAGTTCGCCACTCGATCCATCGCGACTTCGGTGCACCACTCATGCAGGCCACTGCATACAGAATCGTGCCGGCGAGAAGAAACCGGGCACCTGCCATGAGCAGCGGCGGAATGGATTGAATCGCAAAAAGAATCCCGAGATAAGTCGAACCCCAAATCAGATAAATCCCGGCAAAGGCGAGGATGATCCAGAGCTTCTTTGGCGCCGGCATTCTTCACCTTGTGC
>JBDTZF010000018.1:0-31108 GCA_040005265.1 Verrucomicrobiota bacterium | reverse complement strand
CAGCGCCGGATGCGTGAGCACGATCTGGGGGGGCGATATTGCCTCCTTTATCAGGATCCGGCCGGCGACGAGCACAATCTGGATACAATCCGATGTGTGGGGATTTCGAAGCGGGAACTGCTAGATCGACTGGCCGGCCCCAGCACGTTGCTCAATCTTAGTTACTCGATTCATCCGCCGTTGCTGTTTCGATTCGAGAGGAGGCTCTTCTGCGATCTCGACCCGAGCGAAATCCTCTACTGGATGACGAAGATGGAGCTTGGCCAATCGCATCACCACGAATTCTGGACGATTGGGCTGAACGTTAACGCAACGGACTGCCAATTGCCGAAAACCGGGCTCCGCTGGAAGACATTTTATCCCTTGGCGGATACCCGGCTGTTGCAGCGGAAAGCTCGACCTGCGTTGCCAAAACTCACTACAATCGGTCAGTGGTATTGGGATGGCATCGTGGAGGTTGCGGGAGAATTTCCTGATTTATCGAAAAGAGTAGCATTCGAGCCATATCTCGATTTGCCCAAACTCGTCCCGGACGCAAAATTCGAGCTAGCCATGAATATTGCCGCCGATGACCCGGAACGGAGCCGCCTTCGAAGCCGGGGCTGGCACCTCGTCGATCCTCACCGGGTTGCGCGCACCCCGGGGATTTATCGGAAGTATCTCGCTGACGCGCTGGCCGAATTCACGGCGATCAAAGGCGTCGATGTGACCTGGCGAACGGGTTGGGTGAGCGATCGCGCGGCGGCTTTCCTGGCCATGGGCCGGCCGGTAATTACTGAAGAAACCGGCGCCGGAAAATATCTTCCGCCGGAGAGTGGTTTTCGATTTGTCCAAGATGCCACTGAAGCGGAGTCGGCCATTAGAGAAGTAATTCGCGACTGGCCGCGCCTCTCCCGGGAAGCCCGCAACTGCGCTGTCGAAGTCTTTGACTCTGCCAAGAATCTTCGGACGATTCTTGGTTGGTGAGATGCCTCGTTGCCTCGAGCAGCATTCTCCGGGCGTGGCATCCTTGCCCTCGCAGGTGAGCGATGGCCCCCGCGCCTCGAAAAAAAAGACTCTCGATTTCCCGATTGCAAAACAAATTTCGGGTGTTACTCGTTGTCCCGTTATGGCCGACTTGATGAAAGCAGCAGAGCTCAAGGATCGCATGAAAAAGATCCCGGAATGGGAATTGGAGAAAAAGCACATCGAACGCACTTTTGAGTTCGACGATTTCGCCGATGCAATTGATTTCGTAAACTCGGTGTCTGAAGTGGCGGAAGAGGAAGAGCATCATCCGGACATCGACATTCGTTACAATAAGGTGCACCTGGTTCTTTCGACCCATAGCAAGGGCGGCCTGACCGAGCTCGATTTCGCTCTCGCTGAGCGAATCGATACGTTGTCCGAATAGCGTCCGATGGAATCGGGCGACGAGAAGCGTGGGTCCACGCTTCGCCTTTGGGTTGCGACGGTGTTGACCATTCTTCTCGTGATCGCCGTCTGGAAGTTTATCGACTACCGGATGCAACCCCCGCCGCCACCCCACCCAATCGCGCCGGCATCGTCTCCCTGATTTGTGGAGCGTCCGTGTAGGCGCGCGGGGAATCTAGTGGGACCCGACTAACGAGCGGCCTTCATCGGCGTCGATAAAGGTAAACATCGTCTCGATTTCGGAGCGGCCCGCCATCCCGGCTTCTTTTTTGCGGCGCTTCAAGGTCTCGGAAAGCTCGTCGTTCCACCCGCGTTTCCGCATGAATTCGTTCCAGACATAAATCTCATCCTCGGATGGCTGCCGCCCGGTATTGTAACACCATTGAAGAATCTCCTCGTCCGGGCTTCCCTCTTTTACCCGCTCGACGATCTGGTCGTAATTGATTCGCAAAAAACGGATGCAACTCGCATCAAAGCCTCGTCCCAGGTTCGCTTGATAATCTTCGGGAAGCTCGCCCTTTTCGTGAGCCCGGATCTTATCCAGCATTCGTCCGAAGTAGACCAGGGCGCCCACTTTAACGAACGGACTGCGCAGTTTTAGATCCTTCGTCATGCCGATTTTAGTGTTTGCACATTTCAGGGGCGTTTCAAGGGGGCGAAAACATTTAGCGATTTTGTCATTCGGTGCGTTAATTGGTTTCGTGGACCGGATCGTTGGAATCGAGACCGAATACGGCTGTTTGTTGAGCGACGACGAGCCTCATGGCAATTCCGATCTGTGGCCCGCCAAGGTGAAGAATTACCTTTTCCGAAAAGCTGAGGTCGGAACGATTGATCTCCACTATCGCGATTATGAGGAACCGCCCGGCAATGGTGGTTTCCTTCTAAATGGCGGACGGCTTTATCTCGACATGGGTCACATCGAATATGCGTCGCCGGAGTGCCTGCATCTGCGCGATCTGGTTGCCTACGATCTAGCCGGCGATGAGCTGCTCCAGTCATCGCTCGTTGCCCTGGGAGCGAATGAGCGGGTCTCCTTTATTAAGAACAATGTAGATCATCACACCGGCGCCACTTTTGGATGTCATGAGAATTATTTGATGAAGCGCGAGGCGCAATTCACGCCACCGATCCTTGGGACGCTTCTTACGTTCTTGGCGACGCGCCAGATTTATACCGGCGCTGGCCGGGTGGGCCAAGCCAATCCACTGGCATTCGATTTTGAGCCGCCGCAACAGGAGGCGCACGTTAATTTCCAACTGAGCCAGCGCGCCGACCACATCGTTAACGACATTTATCAATGGGTGCAGTTCAATCGTGCCATCATTAATGCCCGCGATGAGCCCCTGGCGGATTATCGAAAATACCGGCGGCTGCATTTGCTTATCGGCGACTCGAACATGAGTCCATTCGCAACCGCGCTCAAAGTTGGAACCACCGCGTGCGTGCTGACGTTGCTTGAAGATGGCCGGTTGCCTCGCAACCTCGTCCTAGCCGATGCCGTCCAAAGCACACGCGACATTTCCCGCGATCCGACGGGAGACTGGATTGTCGATCTTGAGAACGGCAAAACCATTGGCGCACTTGATGTACAATGGCAGTTCCACGATCTGGCCCAGCGCCACTTGCGGGGAAGCAGCGCTGAAACCGACTGGCTGCTCGAGAGCTGGAGCTTTGTTCTGGAAGCGCTCGAACAAAATCAGCAATCGCTGATTGGCGGGGTTGATTGGATCACTAAAAAATGGCTGCTCGAAACTCTGATCGAATCCGAGGGATTGAGCTGGGATGATCCCTGGCTGCAAAGTGTCGATCTTGAGTATCACAACATCGATCCTGCGCGCGGTTTGTCTTTTGGCGTTACACCCGGGAAACGAATTGGTGAATGGAACAACAGCGTTCGTCGCCCTGACGCGATGCGCCTTCCGCCATTAAACACGCGGGCATCCGGTCGTGCCCGTGCCGTGGCCGCGTTTCAAAAGCGTGAAATTCCATACGTCATAAATTGGGATTCCATCGCCTGCGATAGCCGCGATTTTCTGGTCATGGGCGATCCATTCAAAACCTACGACGAAGAAGTAGAGAAATTTCTCAGGGCCGCCCGCCCGCCTCCACAATCTGGCGGCGAGCTCTAAACGCCAGATGGGGAATTAGAATGGGTCGCCTTATTCCAGGCGCTGCAGCTCGGAGATGCCGTAACTCTCCTGGAGCGCCGCTGCATCGGCGTTCACTTGCGCCGCATCGAGTTCGATCTGTTTTGGATCGTCTTCCGTCTCAACTTTGATGAACCCGCCTTCAATCGGATGCTTGGCCGCCTCGACCAGGTCTTCTAACGAGCGAATATCTTTCCCGTTTACCCGTTTAACTACGAGATAGGCGATGTCGTCGTAACCGATGGTGGCGTTAGTAGGCAACACCTGGCTGAGAACGACAATCTTGCGATGGCCTTCAGGGAAAAACTCGTTTTGAAAATGGTCGAGATAAACAAACTTCGGCGGCGCTTCTCTCTGCCAGTTGGCGCCCCATTCGCGTAGATATTGACGCGATAATTCCTGGAAAATCAGTCCTCCCAGCACGAAATACCGCGGCGCCTCCTTGAAACTGTAGGGCGGAATAACATAATCGTCCGCATCGCGATGCTCGAGCGCGACATTTATTTGCTGCGCCTGGCCTTTGCGCTGGATCTGAAAGGGGATCGTGTCGCCAGCAAACGCGCGCGCAGTAAGCAGGTTGGTGAGATCGATCTTGCCGTACAGAGGATCGATATAATTGCCGTTCTGGTCGATGTCGCTCTTGGCGACGGAGGTGACAATGTCGCCTACTTGCAGTCCCGCTTTCATCGCAGGCGAGTTCGGCTCGACGCTGGTAACGTAAACGCCACCCGGTTTTCCAGTTTGGCCCGCGAATTGTCGCAACTCCGGATCGCGAGTGGGAAAAAAGGAGAAACCTGCTGAAGGGAAGCCGCGATATTTTTGATTTTCGGCATCCTTCAAAAAATGCGTGATGATCGGCGCGGGAATAGCGTCGAGGAGTTGCGAACGCGAATCGTAACGCAGCAGAAGTCCAGCGAGCTTATTGTTTTTGACCAGCGGCACTGTGTAACTGTTCTCGCGATATTGCATCGACAAGCTGATTCGGTAGGTGAGGAACTGGCCGACATCCGCGGGGTAATGCATGATTTGGATGGTGGTAACCAGGCCTTCCGTTGCGATTAATGCGCCGGTCGGTTCCAATTGCCAGGCGGCGACGCGGTCGCCCACCACCGTATCGGTCGCAATTTCCATCGGCGTAGTGCCATCCAGGAATTTCTTTTCCGTGGGCTCGAGCAACGCGAGATTCGCCTCGTAGTCGATTACAGCGACCTTGGCGCCGGTCTTGTCCCCGGACTCAGCTCGCTCCAACTCCACGTAATTTTCGTTTGCCACCAGATCGGCCGTCACCAGAACGCGGCCTTTGGAAATAACGGCACCAAGAGCTCGCTTCGAGAACGGTGCTTTCTTTTGCCACGGTCGAAAATAATCGTAAGCCTGCCCCGTCACGTTCACGCGAACCAACGCGAGCTGCTTCTCCTTGCTCAACGATGCCGGCGCGGCCGTCTCTTTTTTAGGAGGGGCGCTGGAAACGCCGGCAAGCGTTGTCAGAAGAATTCCAAACGTGATGAACAGTCCGTTTCGCATCTTAAACGTTTTTTTGATCCTTGGGCGTCTTCACGCTCGGCTGCTCTTCAAGATTTTGTTCCTTGATCACATTGTATCGCGTCTTAATGCGCTCGCGGGCCTCTTCCATCTTGCTGCGATCCAGGATCAGAGGCGGGCCGTCACCGATCATCCGGACGACGAATTGTTCCGACGTTTCCGAAAACGCCTTGGCCAATTCGTCGAGGGTGCGAATTTTCTTGCCGTTTACCTCATCGACAATCGCGCCACGAAATGGAGTGAGGTAACTATTGATTGGGTCCGGCAGGATATTGGTTAGGACGATAACGTCAGGGTGCTGAACATAAATCTGGTCGAGCACGTAATAGCTGAAGAAATGACGGATCCGCAGATCGGTCGGTTGAAAAGTTTCGATCAAATCGAGGTTCAACGGCTGGAAAATCAGGCCGCCATACACAACAAAGCGAGGCCGGACATCGTAACTGTGTCCTTGTACAAAATAGGGCCAGACGGTGCCAAGGACGACATTCAAGGTCATCGGTTTTTTGTCGCGCAGAAGATCGAACTTCACGCTTTCGCCTTTGAACTTTCGCTCCACTACTTCGGGCATCTCCACGCGCGTGCCTTCCAACTCCACATTCGAATCACTCGCGATCGGATGATCGTCGATGGCAACAAGAACATCGCCTGGCTGGATCGCCTTGGCCGACGGCCCCGCCTCGATCACAGTGTTCACAATAACGCCGCGATCGTCGTCCTTGAGGCCGAGATAACGCCGCTGGGCGGGGTTTTGCAGTTTCGAATAAGTAAACCCCAGATCGACGTACCTGTCGTAATGGCCATCGCTCGTGTCTTTGAGAAAGCGTGTCACCACCGGCGTCGGGATCATGTAGGCGACCCCCTGCGCCACGTCGCCGCTATATCCTTGGAACGCGACCCCGACCACTTTCGTATTCTGCATCACCGGCCCGCCACTATTGCCGGGATTGATCTGGGCGCTGATCTGGATGGCCAGGTGCTGATCGATCGCCGAGTGGGTGTAGAGTTGAAAATCAATGCGCGAAACAATTCCAGTTGTGACCGACATGCGCTCGCCGCCAATCGGAAAGCCGTAGGCCGAGACCGTCGATTCAAGCTCGGGAATGCCGCCAAATTTTAGCGCTGGCATGTTCTTGAAAAAATCAGGATCGGACACGGTGATCAACGCCAGGTCGCAATCGTGCGCCACGAACTGGACCTTGGCCGGATACTTGTTCGGATCACCATCTCGCTCGACGGTGAGATAGCGGCTGTTACTGACCACGTGGGCGTTGGTCATGATGCGGTTGCCTTCGATCACAAAGCCTGCGCCGACTCCGCGCTGGATTGCCCCTGCGTTCCAAGGCGCCCTGTAATCTGGTTCCACTGCCGTCGCGGTGATTCGAACTAAACTTTTATGAACCGGTCCATTTGGACGCGGCGGAACAATTGGCACGGTAACGACAGTGGGCGGGGGCGGGCTCGCCTTTGACGAAGCACCCGGCGGTTTCGGAGGATTTTTCGGGAGGGCGCCGGTTGGCGGCGTGCTTTGCTGCGCGTACGCTGTCGATCCAACAATAAGACCGGTGCAAAGAAACTTGAGAACACGCTTCATGGAGGAAAGAACCGAGAAGATCAAGCGAAGTCGCAAGAAAGCAAATTCGCGGCTGAATTGATCATCGTATTTTTTCCCCGCCGACTAATCCGAATCCTTGTCTTTCTTGTAGGTAACGAACGCATCCGCGTCCGACGCTGCCGTAACAACTACGACCGCAGGCCCTGCGATGATCGTATTATTAATCGGTTCGATCGTATTTGCGGAGTCAGTGTCGATGAGGGCCGCTGTAAGAACATTGGCGGTGTGGCTATCGATAGTCACGCTTACGACGCCGCGGTCGGCGCCCCCCTCCTGGGTAAACGTCCGAATCTTCAGAAAAATTCCGGCAGGGACAGTAATGTCCACATGTCCTGCGGCCGGAACGATCTCACTTTTTAGACCGCCACCGAAAGCGTTCGTTACGAGGCAGGTCAGGAAGGATGCAATTAGCGGACGAGCGAACCCATTTCTCATGCGTGCCGTTAACTAGGCCTCAAATGCCCGCTCGATCAAGTAGCGACTTCAGGACTTTCGTTGCCTCGAAGACGTCTCGGGCAATTTGTCGAGCCGCGCGCGAGTGTTTTGCGTAGTCAGCGCTAATGGCGCGCACCGCTTCAGCGACTTCGTTTAACGATTTAAAGGCGAACAAGCCGGCCCCGTTGCCGTAATGCTCGCTAAAACCGGTCTCTTGAATAATCACCGGGCGTCCGGCGGCGAGATAACAGACGCTCCGATCGCTGAACCAGCCGGTGTTTAAGCGGACGTATTGATCCTTCGCCACCGAGAATTCACCTTTTGAGCGCTGGATGTAATCGCGATAAAGCCAGTAGTCTGCGCTTAAATCATGCGGCAATCGCAATCGCCAGTCGTTCCGGATAAATTTGTCGTGGATTTTTTCGTCTTTGATATCTGTCGCCAGTTCAAATGTTTCGCCCGATTTCTTTGGAGCTGCGACAAAACGCAAAAACTCGCGCGATTTACTCCAGAGATATTTTTCACCGCGCCAGGTGATGTCTTTTTTTCCGCTGGTGGACCAATTTGCCACCGAAGTGAAGACCGCCGCGCGCGCAGGCCCGCGATTCGTTTTCCAAAGATCGGTCACTACAGGTTGCCGCGTCGGGAGCCATTTGAATCCATGCAGGGGGACCGGAAACTTCTTGGTGCCGACGTTTTCACCGAATGTGAACAGCGAGTGATGCCTGCCGAGATACTCAATTGTCGATCTCACTTTTTTGTCGATCTTGATTTGTTCCACGGCGGGATCGCTCTCGACATATACAATGCGATCGCTCGTCAGAAGATCGTCGTTGAACTCCTGGGCGCCGCAGATGTTCAGAATCGCATCGGCTTCGCCATATAACTGTCGGATCTTCGTTAGGGAGAGACCCGCTGTGGGATTGTCCTCTAAATAACGCGCACAGAAGGCCCAACGATGTTTGAAATCAAACTCGCGGCTAAGCCGGTCCAAAAGTTTGGCCGCGTAATCAAAATCCTCTCCTGTGTCGAATGTTTGGGGGTTGTAGGGAATCCGCGCTGAATCTTCGATGTAATAGACATCGTGGCCGAGCCGTTGCAGGCCGACGATGTAATGAACGTGCTGCCAAATCACGCCCGCAATCGGGCATGAGCCCATAAAGCCCATGACGACTACCCGTTTCGATTTCATTGAAGCGGAAACGCCCAACGTCCAAGGGTTTGAGTTAAGTGTTGATCGTTGAGCGTTGGACGTTGAGCGTTGAATTTCATTTTTCGAACGACTTCACCACAACTGCCGGATTGCCCGCGACCACGCAATTGGCGGGCACGCTCTTGGTTACGACCGCTCCTGCTGCCACAACGGAATTCTCGCCTACGGTCACCCCCTTCAAAATGACGACGTTCATTCCGATCCAAACATTGTCGCAAATTGTCACCGGCGCGGTTTTTAGTTTGGGGCGGGGCGGGCGATCTTTGAGAAACGGCGCAAGTGCATGTGCATCAATGATTCGTTGGGCCGGGTCGAGCGGGTGAAAATCAGAATCGGCGATGCCGACATTCCACGAGATCAGGCAGTGCGATCCGATGTCAATTTGGTCTTCGCACATGACGAGCGCGCCATTGAGCAACGTAAAATCGCCAACAGTCACGCGCGCCTCGCTTCCGACAGAAAATGAGCAGCCGGCGTAACAAGAAACGTGTTTTCCGAAAACAATTGCCCGCGGTGATTTGCTGCGAAGAAAGCGAAACATCTGCGCGCTCTCGCAATAAAATCCCTCGCCGAACTCAATGTTTTGCGGGATCGGGTCTTTCCACCAATCCTCTTGCACTCGCCGGTCTGTTCCTACGTTGCTCATCCTGGATAATTCCCCGAGGCATAAAGTTTCGCATACACGCCACCGCGCGCGACCAGATCCGGTCCGCGTCCTTCTTCGACGATCCGGCCATTCGAAAGCACAATAATCTGGTCGACATTGTGAATCGTTGAAAGACGATGCGTTACGATGAGGGTGGTTCGGCCGTTCATCAATTCCTTGATCGTGCTCATGATGGCCGACTCGGTCGTCGGGTCCAGCGCGGAAGTCGGTTCATCGAGGAGAAGGATGGGCGCATTTTTCAAGAAAGCGCGGGCAATTCCAATGCGCTGTCGCTGGCCAACACTGAGATGTCCGCCGCGCTCGCCGACTAGGCTGGCATAGCCGCTGGGCATCTGCCGGATGAATTCGTCGGCCTGTGCGCGCCTCGCCGCATCCACGATCTCCTCCTCGGTCGCGTCCGGTCGGCTGTAGGCGATGTTTTCGCGGATCGTCGTGGAGAAGAGGAGCGTGTCCTGCAACACGATGCCGATTTGCTCACGCAAAGATTTCTTTGTGATCTTGCGCAAATCGCGGCCATCCAATGTGACCGAACCCGCCGCCGGATCGTAAAAACGCGGTACCAAACTGAGAAGCGTGCTCTTGCCGGCGCCAGTCCCGCCAACAAGCGCGATGATCTGGTTAGGCTCGATCCGGAGGTCGACCGCTTGCAAAATCTGACGATCATCCTGATAACCAAACGAAACGTCCCGAAACTGGAGAGCGCCTTTCGTCTCGGTGATGACAACGGCATCAGGTGAATCGACCACGTCATCCGGCCGATCCAACACTTCGAAGCAGCGTTTTGCGCCGGCGGTGGCGCCTTCCATCGCCCAGGCTGTGTAGGTTAGCGATTCGAGCGGCTGATAAAGCATGAGCAAATAGGCCCCAAAGACGAGAAGCGAGCCAAGGGTGAGCGTGCCGGCAAGAACATGCATGGTGCCGACGTAGTACATGGCGGCTGTCCCCATCACCATTAGAGTGCTGATGACGAGCCCGCTGTTCATATTCGTTAACGTAAGGCGGAGATTCGCCTGCAGGCTTTCCGTGGCTCGCACCCGGAATTGGTGGATTTCCCATTCCTCCCGCCCGAAAGCATGGACCATGCGGATCGAACTCAGCCCTTCCTGGATTTGCACGAGAACGGCGCTTTCCTGTTCCTGAATAA
This sequence comes from Verrucomicrobiota bacterium, assembly GCA_040005265.1. Lineage (GTDB taxonomy): Bacteria > Verrucomicrobiota > Verrucomicrobiia > Chthoniobacterales > UBA10450 > JBDTZF01. The sequence continues at coordinate 20,929 of JBDTZF010000018.1, read as the reverse complement.
AGGTTGATTCCTTCCGGATGCGACTTGCGAAGAAGTAAATCGTGCCGACGAGCAGTGGAACAATGGCAATGGAAAGCAGGGCCAGTTGCCAGTCGAGGCGCCACATCACGACGAAGGTGCTAACCAGCGTGATGACCGACGCGAAGACGGCAGTGAACCCTCGATTGTAGATGGTCTGGATCGATTGCGAGTCGTAGGCCACCCGAAAACTGGAATCGGTCGAGCGTCGCGCGTCGTGAAACTTGAGCGAGAGCGATTGCAGGTAGGAGTAAAGATCGGTCCGCAATTTGAGCAGAGCCTGCAGGCCCACCTTTACAAAAATGAAGGTCGTGATCCAGCCCAGCGCGGCCCCCACGATCTGAAGGATGACAAGAGCCAGGCAAAGCGCAGCAATCCAACCTGTGATCGACATGGTCGGCGCATGGAACCCAAATATATCGAGCCGGTAGGATTGGGCTGAATAATCGCGGTGGGCGAAGGCCGGCAGGATATCGTCAACGATGATCTTAAACGGCCATGGCTTCAGCAGGTTGAGGCCAATTCCGCAAAGGGAGAGGAACAGGGCAAAAGTTGTTGGTAGAAAAAAGGGCCGATAGTATTGGAGAACGCGCCGGTAGATCGACATGTGAATTTAGATTGCGGTTTTCGAGTTTTGGATTGAACTACTCGCGCGCTTGCCAGCGTAATCGAAAATCGCAGTTCGAAAATCGAAAATCACAATGCATCATTTCCTTCAAATCTGGTTCGAGTGGGTCCTAAGCGGCGGCTATATCGGGATCATTGTCTTGATGGCCATGGAAAGCTCGATTTTCCCCGTCCCGAGCGAGATTGTCATCCCGCCGGCGGCATTTCTGGCGGCGCAGGGAAAACTAAGTTTCACGGGCGTTGTCCTGGCGGGGACGCTGGGATCGTATATTGGCTCGGCCATTACATATTGGGCTTCGCGGGCAATTGGACGGCCGCTCATAATAAAGTACGGGCAATTTGTGCTCATTCCGGCGAGAAAACTCGAGCGGGCGGAGCTTTGGATAGCCCGATACGAGACAGGTGGAGTCTTTTTCGCTCGGTTGCTCCCAGTGGTGCGCCATCTCATCTCCATCCCGGCTGGGATCGTTCGAATGAGATTCACTGTTTTCAGTTTTGCGACAATCACGGGCTCGGCGATCTGGTGCTGGATTCTAGCCTACCTCGGCGACAAGGCGTATCGGGCCGAACCCACACTTCTAAGCGATCCAGACGCCTTGGTTCGATTCATCAAAAATCAGTCGACATGGATACTGGTAGTGGTGGTCATATGCGCCGTACTCTACATATTGATGATGCGGCTTTCCAAGCCTGCCGATCGGCCTCAAATCGGCCACTAAAGTGTCACTGTATTTTACACTAGTGTCATTCGGGTGACATAGCCGGCCCTTAAGTGCGCTGGTAACTCGGGCGTTTACGAGCGAGGCGGGCCCAGATTGAACAATGGCACCGGAAGTGCTGTCAAATGGGGCAGTTCATATGAAAAAGAACACTCAAATCCTAAAAACCCGTCCGAAACTCTCACTTGGCGACTTGATCGTGGCAGTCAGCTCGTGCACCAAAAGCACGAAGGAAACTGTTGCAACAGTGGCCGACCTACTTGGCAGCGGAAAAGTGCGCGTGCAAAGCAATGGCCGCTTTCTCCGAGCCCGGGTTTGCTAAGTCAGGGTCGTAGGATCTAATTAACGACTTTTTGAAGTCGCTCCGGAGCTTTGTCTCCGGAGCGATTTCTTTTTGTACAAAAACGCTTTTCGCTTTTGCCGGACGCTTTATCCTCTCAGCGTGATTGATCGTTACTCCCGACCCGAGATGTGCAGGATTTGGTCGGACGAGCGCAAGTTTCAAATTTGGCTGGAGATTGAAACGCTAGCCTGCGAAGCGATGGCCGATCTCGGGCAGATTCCTAGGGCGGATGCGGTCGAGATTCGAAAACGGGCGCGATTTTCCATTCCGGAGATTGCCGAGATCGAAAGGCGGACAAATCACGATGTCATCGCTTTCCTGGAAAACGTGGCCGCCTCGGTCGGGCCGGCGTCCCGCTGGATCCATCAGGGGCTGACCTCCTCGGACGTCCTGGACACTACGCTGGCGGTCCAGTTGATGGAGTCTACGGATCTTCTTCTGGCTGGCCTGAAGGAAGTTAGATCGACGGTCGCGATTCAGGCACGGCGATTCCAAATGACACCCATGATTGGCCGGAGTCATGGTATCCATGCCGAGCCGATCACCTTTGGACTAAAGCTGGCCCTGATGTTCGATGAGTTCGGTCGCGCCGAGGAGCGGCTCAAACAAACGAGAGAACGCATTCGCGTCGGCAAGATCAGTGGTGCAGTCGGAACACACGCGCATGTCGATCCTGCGATTGAGCGCGCGGTGTGCGAAAAGCTCGGCTTAAAAGCAGCGACAATTTCGACTCAAATCGTCCAGCGGGACAGACACGCGGAATTTTGCACAACGCTCGCGATCATCGCGTCGAGCATCGATCGTTGGGCAACCGAATTTCGGCATCTCCAGCGGACGGAGGTCCTCGAGGTAGAAGAGTTTTTCGGTGAGGGCCAAAAGGGAAGCTCGGCCATGCCGCACAAGCGGAACCCAATCACGGGCGAACGATTGAGCGGGTTAGCGCGCGTGATCCGCGGAAATGCCGTGGTTGCTTTGGAGAATGTTGCCCTTTGGCATGAGCGCGACATCAGTCATTCCAGCGCCGAGCGGATCATCCTTCCCGATTCATGCATTCTGATGGATTATATGCTCGCGAAACTGCGAGAGCTCATCGAGAAACTGCAGGTTTATCCGGAACGGATGCAGCAAAATCTCGCGCTGACCAAGGGACTGTACTTTAGCCAATCCATCCTGCTGGCGCTTACCCGTGCGGGCGCTGAACGAAAGGTCGCCTACGAGGCCGTGCAACGCGCCGCGATGAAGACTTGGAAGGGCGAGGGGACCTTTGCGCAAAACGCGAAGGAAGAGCCAGAGATAACAGCAAAGCTTTCCGCGACCGAGATTGACAGTCTTTGCTCCCTCGACATTCATTTTAAACACGTCGATGCGACGTTTAAGGCTCTCGGGCTGGGATGATCGATTCCGTTCCCGTCGTCGTGCCCACTGGCCTACTTAATCGAACTCAGGAACATTTCCGCGATTCTCCCGCTATTATCCAGCTTAACGGATGCGGCCTCGAATGCGGCGCCGTTTTGCTGCTGCGCTTTGGGATTTAGCGTGATACGCACGACGTTAGTCGGCCATTTCAAAATCAGCTGCGCTACCTGGAAAGTTGAAGAGAGTTCCACGCCACCCATTTCCAGGTTGGCAAACAACTCCATGGTCATCGGGGTAGTGCCGGCGGGGGTGAGTTGAACCCGGGTGCGGTTTTCTCCGGGAACGAGTGCTACCCCGCCAATTTCGAATGCGTTCTGTATCTTCGCGGGTTGAAATGGCTGCGCCGTCGGGACGAGACGCAGGACAGAAATGCGCCCGTTCCCGTCCAATTCTGTAGTGCCTAGCTGAAATCCAATCTCGGTTGGAATTGCGTTTTGAGCGGCCGCCGATAAAAAATGGAGCGAGACGGTTGACGACGCCGGGCGCGCCCGAATCGCTCCCATTCTCAGCTGTGGCGTCAGTTGCATCGACATCACTTCTAAGAAAAGGCCTAGAACAACTTCGTTTTTTTCAAGTGATGGGACAGCCGAGGAAGTGGCCACTGTCCTCGGCAGGTCGCGCAGTGGCCGGGTCGGCAAGGGCGGGGGTTGCGGTGCCCTTATCGTTGGAGCTTCTTCCTGTTCAACTTCAATAGCGGCCTGGCTTGGCCCCTCCTTCCGCAAAGTTGGGGACGCGACTACGGGGGCCGGTTCAGGCGGTGAAATCGGCGGGCGCTCGACTACTGCCGGTCTGGGTTCTGCCGCCAATGTTCGCTGAACAAGATCGACAAGGGCGTCGGACAAGAACGGCTTTTCAATTGTCGCGACAATATTCTTGAAGCGCGCCGCCGTTGTCTTCATTTGGGCGACATGCCCCGACATCATCAGGATCGGAATGTGCGCAGCTTTTCTATTTTGAATTAGGCGCCGGCAAACCTCGTCGCCGTTAAAGTCCGGGAGGCTGTAATCCAACAGGACCAGATCAGGCATGATGCTTTCGATTTGCCTTATTCCATCAGCGCCGCTGGGAGCGGTCGTGATCTGTAATTGCGAGTCGGCCGTTGATAGCGCGTCCTCGACAAAGATGAGGAGCATTTCAGTGTCATCGACTACGACGATCTTTTTGCCAGTTTTGGGCGGCGCCTGTTCATCGGTAGTCTTTTCTTCAGGCCGCGCCTGGCGCCATGCTTCGAGAAAGGCTGTGGCCCAGGGCCCCTGAATGGTGCGCGATTTCGAAATTCGTTTATCCGTTTCCCGGATTCTGGGGCTGGACCAGTTAAACATTTCAGCCAACGCGTCGATGCCGGTTTGTTCGTCCGTTTCGGCATGAGCGATTTGGCCACGCGATATGTGGACGATGCCGGAGTTTCCGCCGGTGCCCGCAACATCAAGGATCACGCTTCGGCCGCCGGCGCATTGCAGGGCCACAATGTCTGCCAGACCCAGGGAGCGAAGTGTAGCGCGCGATCGTGCTGTCTCCGATGTGTTCCATGATCCCAGCAATGCCTGAACGGAAGCCCCGAAATCGGCGACTTCATACGGCTTTTCGATGAACTGTAACGCGCCGTGCGTTCGCCGGTCGTTAACGATATCAACTGGAACTCCTCCTGACAACACGAGCGCCCGCGCGTCCGGATGACCCTTTCGCATTTTTTGGAAGAACGCGGTTAAACCCGGGAAGGACGGATCGAAATCGACGATAAAGAGGTCTGGGTCGCCTTTGTTTGCCAGCGTTTCCGCTTCCGTCAGCGTTCGCGCAATTCCAACGCCTCGATCAGGCGCAAACTTCTTCAGCGCGGAACGAATGGCGACGGCGAGCGCATCATAGTCTTCGAGGAGGATGACGCTAGGTCGAGCGGCGGTTGCTTTGGAGGATTGATGCAAAGAAGGCACAGGGGCAACGGCTCAAAATTATAAGGGTACGACAAGCCTCGGACATTGGTCAAAGGAAAGGAGGCGCAAGTTACGTGCCCCACCGCCAGTCGAGGGTTTTTCTCTTCGATCGCTACTCGTAGCGCAGAGCCTCGATTGGATCGAGGGAGGCAGCCCTATACGCGGGATAGAGCCCGAAACCGATTCCAATTGCCGAGCAAACAATTAGACCGGCCAGAGCCCAACCGAAAGGAAAGATCAGGTCCGCCTGCAGCCAGGAGGCCAGGAGGTTACCTACGATTATCCCCAGAATAATTCCGAGAATTCCGCCAGCCTCGGAGATGAACACCGCTTCGGCCAGGAACTGATGCAGGATATCACGACTGCGGGCGCCAATTGATTTGCGCACGCCGATTTCTTTGGTCCGTTCGGTCACACTGACGAGCATGATGTTCATGATGCCGATACCCGCCGCAACGAGCGCGATAAAGCTGATCACGAACGCGCCGATGCGCACGACGCCCGCCACTGAGGCGAAGGCGCTCTTCAGTGAATCGTTGGAGTAAATTTCGAAATCGTTTTCCTGGTCCGGGCGCAGCCCGCGAGCAATGCGCATCGCGCCGATTCCCTTGTCGAGGGTCTGGTTGTATGTCTCCGCGGAAAAAGCCTGCGTCGCGACGTTGACCGTGCGCTTCGCCTCGCCGTAGTCCTCAAAAAATCGCGTGATCGGCATGACGGTAACGTCGTCCTGACTTTGTCCGAATGAAGTGCCTTTTTCGGCAAGGACGCCCACGATCGTGTAGGTATGGCCGGTCATTCGAATCACTTTGCCAATCGGCGTTTCGTGCGGGAACAATCGTTTCTCGACCATTTTTCCGACCACAATCACTCGACGTGACAAGGCCACATCTTCGTCGTTAATATTCCGGCCATAGCCGAGCGTATAAGCGTTCGCGGTCAAAAAGCTGCGGTTCGCGCCAACCACCAGGAGACTGGGTGTCGTCTTTATGCCGTTGTAAACCGCCTGACCCTTTACTTCGTAAGCGAAGCATTTAAGACAAATCTCACTGGCGTTTCCTTGCATCAATTCGTAGTAGTGCAGGGCCTCCCGGTAAGTGATGTTGCGCCGGTTTTGATACTTCTTCTTCGTGTCGCCGCCCGCGCTCACGTTTGCCGGATATTTTGCGAACTGAAAAATATTCGAACCGAGAAAGCTTATTCCGCTTTCGATTGAGCTCTGAAGGGCGCCAATCGCCGTCATCACCGAAATGATGGAAAACACGCCAATGGTAATGCCGGTCATAGTCAGCGATGTGCGCAATTTATTTGCGCCCAGCGAGCTCAAAGCCATGCCAAAGATTTCGCGAAACAACATTTCAAAAATCCAAAGGTCTAAATCCGAAATCCGAAACAAACATCGAAAACTCGAATGCTGAAACTTTACCACTCACACTTCCGAACGATCGCGCCGAAAATCTCTTATCGTTTATGAATTGATACATTCGGATTTGTTTCGGAATGCGATATTCGGATTTGGAGTTCTCCTACTCATATCGAAGTGCGGTTACTGGATCTAGGCGTGCGGCGGACCACGCAGGCGCGAAGCCCGAGACCAGTCCGGTCAAGACGGACACAATCATGCTTATAATCACGAGCCCGGCTGAAAAGTGAATCGGGAATGATGGAAATGCGGCGCCGATCAACAGGCACATTGAAAAGGAAAAGGTCAGGCCGATCATTCCACCGAGCAGACAGAGCGCAGTCGATTCAATTAAGAACTGTAGAAGGATCGTTCGCCTCCGCGCGCCCAGGGCTTTGCGCGTTCCGATCTCTTTCGTGCGCTCCTTAACGCTCACAAATGTGATGTTCATGATACCGATCGCGCCCACGAAAAGCGAAAGACCGGTGATGAAGAGTCCGGCGATGGCGATCGAGTTCTTGATCGGATCCAGCGTGCTCTTTAGCGCTTGTTGTTCGTTAATGCTGAAATCGTCGCTCTTTTCCGGCGGCAATGCGCGCACCCGTCGCATTAATCCAGCCAGCTCGTCTTTTGCCTCGGCCAGCTTCGTCTTGTCCTTCACTTTGACGAGAATCTCCGCTTCGCTTTTTGCGGTGAAATATTTTTGGAAAGCCGGCAGTGGCATCACGACGATTGAATCCAGGCTGAAAAGGCCGAGAAACGAACCCTGCCGAGAAATAACTCCGATCACCTTGAACGGCTGGCCGTTGATGAGAACCGATTTTTCTAGCGGACTTCCCGAGGGAAAAAGCGCATCCGCGACGTCATAACCGATTACGCACACCTGCGAACCCCCGCGGGACTCCAAGTCGTTAAAAAAGCGGCCTTCTCTGAAATCGAATGTCGATGTGATGACGTAATCCGAGACGGTACCGCGAATGAATACGTTGCTCACTTCGCTGTCCACATATTTTACGCTGCGCACCACACTGCAGGTCGGAATGGCGATCGTCAGGTTCGAATTCGGCGTCAACGCGATCATGCGGTTGAGCGAGTCGGCGTACTCCGTCTTGATTTTCTTGCGGTCGCGATAATTCCACCAATCGTCCACTTTCTTCCAAGGCCATTGGCCGACATAAAGAACATCGTCGCCGAAGATGGACATGCTCTTGTCGAATCCAACCTGGATGCCGCCGATGGCAGTGCCCATCAAAGTAACAGCGATGATGCCGATGATCACGCCCAGCGCGGTAAGCATCGAACGCGTCATGTTTGAACGCATTTGAGCGAGCGCGATCTTCCAGCTTTCGTTCAGCTCGTAGATAAAACGTCTCATTATCGATCTTCCGGTTGAAGCTCAGGTCGTTGCCATCGTTGCTACCTTCGGCACCGATCGGGCGTCGTCGCTTTCGATTAACCCATCGCGCAGGTGGACCGCGCGCCGGGCATGCGCGGCGATGTCGTGTTCATGTGTGACCAGAATGATGGTGTTGCCGCGCTGATACAAATCTTCAAACAGCGCCATGATTTCTTCACCCGTCTTTGAATCGAGATTTCCGGTCGGCTCGTCCGCCAGAATAATCGAAGGGTTGTTGACGAGCGCTCGCGCCACGGCCACGCGTTGCCGTTGACCACCGGACAATTCGTTCGGCTTGTGATGGATCCGGTCTCCCAAACCCACATCGGTCAGCGTTTGCGTCGCGCGCTCTTCCCGCGTAGCCGAGTCAATTCCAGCATAGATCAGTGGCAGCTCGACATTTCGCAGGCTTGTCGCTCTCGGCAGCAAATTGAAGGTTTGAAAAACGAATCCGATCTCGCGATTTCGGATGGCAGCGAGTTCGTCGTCATTCATTTCGGCCACGTTTTTGCCGTTGAACTCGTAGCGGCCCGACGTCGGCGTATCGAGACAGCCCAGCATGTTCATGAGCGTTGATTTGCCGCTGCCGCTCGGGCCCATAATCGCGATGTATTCGTTCTTGTGAATTTGCAGAGATACGCCTTGTAGAGCGCGCACAGTTTCTTCACCCATCACGTAATCCTTGGTGATGTTCTCGATGTCGATTACGAGCGGACCGACCGGTCTGATTGAATCTCGCGTCTCCATCGCAAGATCGGCCGCTACTTTGTGACTTCCTTATCGTAAGTGACCTTCGCGCCGTCCTTCAACTTGCGACTGATCGCGCTGTAGCTACCCGCAATGACTTCATCGCCCGGTTGAACGCCACTCTTGATCTCCATAAAGGTGTCGTCCGCGATCCCCGTGGTCACTTTGACCATTTGCGCCTTGCTGCCCTTTTTCAGGAACACCACCTTCAACAATTTTTCGTGCTCCCCTTTTTGCATGGCTTTTTCACGCCGGTCATTCGATAGATCGGCGCTATTATCGCCCTTGTCGCGCGCGGCGATTTTCTCCTTCTTTTTCTCGATCTCTTCCGGGCTCAAGTTGCTGTCGCCGGTGCGAATCGTGACCGCCTGCATCGGCACTGCCACGACGTCTTTCACCATGTTGGTCTCAATATCAGCGGTGCAGCTGAGACCCGGCTTCAATGTTACGTCATGATCGTCGATTCGGATCTTAACCTGAAAATTTGTGACCTCTTCCTGGGTGCCGGTGCCTGTCGTAGTTCCCGTATTGGCGATCTGATAAACGGTGCCGAGAAATTTGCGATCGCCGTATGCGTCGATCTTGATCTTCGCCTTATCGCCGACCTTCACGTTCACAACGTCGTTCTCATTGACATCAATCCGTGATTCCATGTGGCCGAGATCGGCCACGCGCATCACTTCCGTGCCCGCAAATTGTCCGGTCCCAACGATGCGTTCGCCGAGCTTGCTGGTTAAGACTGTCACCGTTCCATCAATCGGCGAATAAACCGTGGTCTTGGAAAGTTGATCGCGAGCCTGGCTCGATCCGGCCTGCGCTCGCTCGATTTCGTGGACCGAACTTTCGTAGGTGTTCTTGGCCACATCGGAAGCGGCCTGAGCCGCGTTGAATTCTTGAATAGAAATAGTTTTCTTCGCAAACATGTCCTGGGCCCGTTTCAGATCCTGGTCCCCCTTCAACATCGTTGCTTTCTGTTGAAGATTCGTTGCCTTGGCCGAACTGATTGCCGCTTCCTGTGCTTCCAACAGCGCCTTGTAAGAATCAGGCTTAATCCGTACGAGCAAATCGCCTTTTGTTACCGCCTTTCCGTCCTCCACTGGCAGGTCGATAATCTCACCGGCGACTTCCGGAGAAATCTTTACCTCGATCTCGGGCTGCACTTTCCCCGTTGCCGATACGAGCTGAACAATAGTTCTTCGCGCCGCTTTGTCGGTAGTTACGGCTACCGGTTTCTCCCGCTTCCCCATGATCATGGAAATCAGAATCCACAGGACCACCACGCCAACCGAGCCAAGGATGATATAACGCTTCCGGCGTGAACGGCGCTTTTTTGGTGGGGAAGGTGCAGTCGAAGGGTTCACTAGGGTCTGATGCATGATAGTGGGTTCAGACGGGTTGGGTCGTCACAAATAATGGCAATTTAGACTCATGCAAACATTTTGCGTTTACGGGCCTTGTCTATTGGATGCGGGCGGACGGTTCTTGGATTCAACGGATTTTAGCGGATTCCGGAGGTAAGCGCTTCCTAATTTGCTCCAGAGCCCAGACGGCATGCTCCGCGATCAGCGGATCGGGATCTGCCGCTGCGCTTTCGAGCGCCGGGATGTCGCTCAAATTGCCGACGTTACCCAGGGCCACACAAACATTGCGCAAGAAACCACGGCGCTTGATACGCTTGATCGGAGAAGCGCGAAACAGCTCGCGAAATTCCGCGTCGTTGAGTTTCAGATAATCGCGCAGTGACGTTCCAGTGGTGGATTTTCGACCAGCAAACGCAATTTCCCGCGATTCTTGAGCAAAACGATTCCACGGGCAGGCGCTGAGACAGTCGTCGCACCCGAAAATGCGGTCGCCGATTAGCGGGCGAAGGTCAGCCGGTATCGCACCTTTCAACTCGATGGTTAAATAAGAGATGCAGCGGCGTGCGTCGAGCTGGTGGGGAGCAGTGATTGCACCTGTTGGGCAGGCCGTGATGCAGCGCTCGCAGGTTCCGCAACGTTCGCGCTGCGGGGGATCGGCGGCCAAGTCGAGCGTCGTCAAAACTTCGCCGAGAAAAAACCACGTCCCCAGACGCGGATCGATCAGCATCGTGCTTTTGCCATGCCAGCCGATCCCTGCCTGAGCGGCGTGATCCCGCTCCAAAATCGGTCCGGTGTCGACATAACATTTTTGAACGCCGCCGAATTCGCGGAGAAAATTGTCGATCTTATCCAGCTTGGGCGAGATGACATCGTGATAATCGTCACCCCACGCGTACCGGGCGATTCGTCCCGTTGGTGTAGCGGCGGCTGTGCCGGCCGCAATACCGGGTGCAGGCGACACTCCTGCCTCTACACCCTGAAAATAATTCAGCGCCAGGACAACAACCGATCTTGCTCCAGGCAACACCTGCTGTGGATCGCACCGCTTCTCTTGACCGCGCAGCATGTATTCCATTTCGCCATGCGCGCCGTTGCTCAGCCAATCGCGGAATTCGGTCGCGTGAGCCGGCGGAGAGCAAGCGGCGATTCGGCAGACATCGAAACCAATTCCGAATGCAAACGACATTAGCTGAGTCTTCAGCTCGGCGCCGAGTAGGGCCTTTGGGGCGGTTTCAGTCATCGTTCCAGCTTGGTCATGATCGCATCGGCAACTTGCTCATGGCTAAGTGCCGACGTGTCGATGCGGATTTCGGCAACCTTCGCATAAAGCGGCTGTCGGGCCTTTAACATTTGCTTAAACGTTAACCTTGGATCTTGAGTTTGCAGCAACGGTCGATTTCCCCGGCGTGACGCTCGCGCAAAAAGCGTCTCTTCGTCGGCCTCCAGCCACACGATGGTGCCGAGGCGTTCGAGAAGAACGATATTTTCTTGGCGCAGCACGATCCCGCCTCCAGTCACGATGATCGACTGCTGCGTCGCTGGCTGGGTACGAAGCGCCTCGGTTTCCGCGGTGCGGAATCGTTCCTCGCCATGTTTTGAAAAGATCTCCGGAATCGAGAGGCCAAACTTCGATGCCGCCATTTGGTCGGTATCGAACAGAGCAAGGCCGCTGCGCCGCTGAAGGCAACGTCCGACGGACGACTTGCCCGCGCCCATCATGCCGATAAGAACGATCGATTTGCCGGAGTTCACACACTAATATCGGATGACAGATCGAGATTGAAAAGATCGACATCTTCGCTTTGGAATTCTCCGACGGAAGCTGTTAGCTTCGTCATCTCGTATGGCTAAATCGAAATCTCTCGTTGCGGTAATCATGGGCAGTAAATCGGATTGGGAAACGATGCGTCACGCCGTTGAAACACTCGATGAGCTTGGCGTGCCGAACGAAGCCCACGTTCTTTCGGCCCATCGGACGCCTGATGCGACGGCGGATTTCGCCCGCAACGCAGCCGATCGGGGATTTCGCGTGATTATTGCCGGTGCCGGTGCGGCAGCGCATCTGGCCGGTGCGATTGCCGGGCAGACATGGTTGCCTATTCTCGGTGTGCCAATTGCCTCATCCCCTTTGAATGGACTCGATTCGCTTCTCGCGACAGCGCAAATGCCGGGCGGAATTCCGGTCGGGACGCTGGCAATAGGCCAAGCCGGTGCGAAAAACGCCGCGCTTCTGGCGGTCGCGATTTTGGCCACCTCGGATAAAGGATTTCAGCGAAAATTGGAGGCATTCCGCAAGAAGCAATCCGAGAGTGTGCTGGCTGCGAAGCTGCCAAAGTGAAGACGAATATCTCAACCGACCGTGCTGCGGCGGTTGAATTGCTTCGAAACGGGGAGGTCGTTGCGCTGCCCACGGAGACGGTTTACGGGCTTGCCGCCGATGCGCTTAACCCAATCGCGGTCGCGAAGATTTTCGAGGCAAAAGAGCGGCCAAGCTTTGATCCGCTTATTGTTCATTTGCCGAACGGCGATTGGCTGGAAAAGCTGGCCGATCTTCCCGCGCAGGATCGACAATTGATCGTGAAACTGGCAGAAGAATTCTGGCCCGGACCTTTCACGATGGTCCTGCCGAAGCGCGAAATCGTTCCGGAAATTGTAACCGCCGGCTTGGAGACCGTGGCTATCCGAATCAGCGCGCATTCAATTTTTGCCAAGATCGTTAGTGCGTTTGGCAAGCCGCTAGCGGCTCCGAGCGCGAACCGCTTCGGCCGCATCAGTCCCACCACCGCGCAACACGTGCGCGATGAGCTTGATGGCCGAATTCCGTTGATTATCGATTCTGGACCGACCGCGCACGGAATTGAATCGACGATTATTTCAATTCGTAACGGCAAGATCGACATCTTGCGTCGCGGGCCGATCACTGCCGAACAACTCGCCAATTTTGGCAAGATTGAGGTCACTGTGCGGGTGGAAACGATTTCCGCGCCGGGACAATTACCGTCACATTATGCCCCGAAAACTCCATTGCGCTTGATTGATGATGCTCAATCATTCTTACCGGCGAATGATCAGCGCGTTGGATTGCTGGCTTGGAATCACCGCCGGCCGAGCCAGAAATTTCTTGCGGTGCGAAAGCTGAGTGAAAGCCAGGACTTGCGCGAAGCAGCGGCGAACCTGTTTGGCTATCTACGCGAGCTCGATGCGCTCGATGTCGATCTTATCGTTGCAGAACAAGTTCCTTCTCAGGGACTCGGCGCGGCGATTTCGGATCGGCTTCGTCGTGCTTCCCACCACTCTGATAGGCGAGGCATGCCTGAATGAATCCTGTGAAGAGCGGATGTGGTTTGTTCGGCTTGCTCTGGAATTCCGGGTGATATTGGCAGCCGACAAAAAACGGGTGATCGCGAAGCTCGATTAATTCAGCGAGTGTTCCGTCCGGCGATGTTCCGGAAATAACGAAGCCTTTTTCGTCCATGCGGTCACGGTATTTCATGTTGAACTCGTATCTGTGCCGGTGGCGTTCCATCACTTCGGTCTTGCCGTAAATTTTTTCGGCGAGCGTGCCTTTAACAATCTTCGTTGGCCAGGTGCCGAGGCGCATGCTGGCGCCCATGTTTTTGACCCCGCGTTGCTCTTCCAGGAGCGAGATAACCGGCTCCTTCGTCTCTTTATCAAACTCGGTGCTGTTGGCACCCTTGATATCGCAAGCGTCGCGAGCAACCTCGATGGTGGCTACCTGCATCCCGAGGCAGAGTCCGAGATACGGAATTTTGCGTTCTCGGGCGAATTGCGCGGCGTTGATTTTACCTTCAACACCTCGTGCGCCAAACCCGCCCGGGATTAAAACGCCGGCGACATCTTTCAACTGATCGTCGACGCCTTGCTCAAGTGATTCGGCATCAATGAGTTTGAGATCGATTCCGCAATCCTCGCTGGCAGCAGCGTGAGTGAGCGATTCGTAAATGCTTTTGTATGCGTCCTGCAGGTCGATGTATTTGCCAACTACCGCGATTTGCACTCGCTTCTTCGGGCTGATGATTCGCTTTACGAATTGTTTCCAGTTTGCGAGATCCGGCTCGGGCGTCTTCAAATCCAACAGATCGCAAACCAGTTGGTCCAGGCCTTCGGCGTGCAACATCAATGGCACTTCGTAAACCGTATGCTCTACGTCGCGCGCTTCGATGACTGCCTTTTCCGATACGCTGCAGAACATCGACAATTTCCGGCGCAGCTCGACATCGAGTGGCCGGTCGGTGCGGCAAATCAAAACCTGCGGTTGCAAACCGATCTCGCGCAACTTGGCGACGCTTTGCTGGGTCGGCTTCGTTTTTAACTCCGCTGCGGCTTTAATGTACGGGACGAGCGTGACGTGCATGTTCAGCACGTTTCGGGGGCCGACTTCGAGAATGAACTGCCGGATCGCTTCGATAAACGGCAGACCCTCGATGTCGCCAGTCGTGCCGCCGATCTCAGTCACCACGATGTCGTATTTGCTTTCGTCGGAGATTTCCCGGATGCGGTTCTTGATGACGTCGGTGACGTGCGGAATCACCTGCACGGTTTTGCCGAGATAGTCGCCGCGGCGTTCCTTCAAAATGACGCTCTCGTAGACCTGACCACTGGTGAGATTGTTGTGCCGCGAGAGGACGCAATTAGTGAAACGCTCGTAGTGGCCAAGATCCAGATCGGTCTCGGCGCCATCGTTCAGCACATAAACTTCGCCGTGCTGGAACGGGTTCATCGTCCCGGGATCGACGTTCAGATACGGATCGAACTTTTGAAAAACGACGCGCAATCCGCGCGCTTCAAGAAGTGTTCCCAGTGAGGCTGCGGTCAATCCTTTGCCTAACGAGCTAACTACGCCGCCAGTGACAAAAATATATTTCATCTGGAGACTCCAATTCTCTCGGCGCGAGCTAGCTTTTGCTCAAGCGCCTTTGCATCTTCGGGAGTGTCTACGCCCGGCGATCCATGTTTCGTGACGAGCACATGAACCCTTACCCCATTTTCGAGCGCGCGCAATTGCTCGAGCGATTCGGCACGCTCCAGCGGACTCGTTTTCCATTTCACGAATTGAAGCAACGTCTCCCGCCGAAATCCGTAAATGCCCTGGTGGCGAAAATGTTTTAGCCCTTTGGAGCTGCGTGGGTAGGGGATCAGGGCGCGCGAAAAATATAACGCGTCACCATTAAGATCGACGATGGCCTTCACTTGGTGTGGCGATGCTGCGTCGGACGTCGTTGCAAAAGGATGTGCCGCAGTGACGATGCCGATCTTTCGATCGCCGCGAAGTTTCCTAACGAGTTTGTCGATTACGCGAGGATCTATCAGCGGCTCGTCTCCCTGAATATTGATAATATAGGCGAACTGCTTCGCGTTTTTCACTACTTCGGCGACGCGATCGGTTCCACTCCGGTGTTTGGGCGATGTAAGGGCAACCTCCGCGCCCCAATCGAACGCCGCGTCGGCGATGCGCATATCATCGGTAGCGACGATGACGGAATCGAGAGTGTTTGCTCGCGAACATCTTTCCCACACGTGTCGCAGCAGCGGTTTGCCTGCGATGACGTGGAGCGCCTTACCTGGAAAACGGGAGGACGCCCATCGCGCGGGAATGATTCCAACGGCCTTATTCATTACCAAGATCGAGAACCAACTTTGCCGCTTCCAGTAAATCACGTGCAACCCAATCGGCGCGGGTGCCGGTCATGTCGCGATCGAGTCCGGTTTCAACTCGAATTGCGCGCACCCCTGCGTTGTGTCCACATTCGACGTCGATCTCCTTGTCGCCCACAAAAAACGAACGCGTAAGATCGACATCGTGCTCCCGCGCCGCTTGCCAAATCATTCCGGGCGCAGGTTTTCGGCATTCGGATGGTTGACCTGGTAGGTCAGGGCAAAAGTAGGTTGCGTCGATCACATCATCGCCGAGTTGCCGCGACACTTCGGCCTCCACCGCGCGGTATTGGTGGGCGGTGAAAAAGCCACGGCCGATTCCGCTCTGGTTTGTGATCACAATTAATTTGTAGCCTTTCGCCTTGAGGAGGCCGAGCGCTTCGGGCACATCCGAAAAAATTTCGACCTGCTTGGGGTCGGAGCAGTAATCGGCGTCGCGGATGAGCGTCCCGTCGCGATCCAGAAAAACGGCGGACACTTTTCCGTTACTTGTCGTCATCCTCGAAACTGGCAATCAATTCCTCGCGCGAAACCGTTTCGGTCCCGAGTTTGCCCACGACGACAGCGCTGGCATGATTTGCGATCTCGGCGGCTTCAACCGGCCCGGCATCGCAGGCCAGGGCAAGAGTAAAGAGCGCGATGGCGGTGTCGCCCGCGCCGGAAACGTCGAAGACCTGGCGCGCCTTGGTCGGAATGTGGTGCGGCGGCTTATTTTTCTGAAACAACATCATTCCGTGTTCGCCCAAAGTGATGAGCAAATAGTTACTGTCCCACTTCTGGAGCAGCGTTTTGCCGGCGCGCATAATATCGACATCGTCCGCTGGAGAATCGCTGGGATCGCCTCCAGGAATTCCGGCGGCGAGAAAAGCTTCGGCTCTGTTCGGCTTTACCGCAGTGAGTCCATTCCAGGCGATGAGGTTCCGTGCATTGGGATCGGCTGCGACGATTTTTCCGGCAGCCTTCGCGTCGCGCGCGATTTGCTGGACCAGTTCGTTCGTCAGGAAGCCCTTCCCGTAATCCTCAAAAATGATGGCATCGATTTCGGGCAGACTCTTTTTCACGGAGGCCACGACTTTCGCCGCCTGCGCCGATGACAGAGTGACAATTTGTTCGCGATCGATGCGTACGACCTGTTGGTTCCGGGCGATAATCCGGGTCTTTACGATCGTCTGAAAGGCCTCGTCTTCGACAATATTGGATGTGTCGATCTTCTGATTTGATAGCAATTCCTGCAGTTGCTGGCCGCTGCGATCCTTTCCGACCGTCCCGATCACAGCGACATGGTCGGCAAATTCGCGTAGATTACGGGCCACGTTGGCCGCGCCGCCTGGATGGAAGGATTCGCGGGTCACTTCGACCACCGGCACCGGCGCCTCCGGGGAAATCCGGCCCACCTTTCCCCATACGAATTCGTCCAGCATTAGATCGCCGATCACCAGGAATCTTTTGCCCACCGCGCGGCCGAGAATTTGCTGCAAAGTGGTCAAATCCATGGGAAAATGACGAACGACGGGCCAGGCGGGAAAATGCCTCGATTCAAAGAAGTTAAAAATGTCATGGTCGGCGATTGTGCGGAGCCGAGGTTCTGCTTAAGGTTCCTTCATTAATCCTGAATACGAAGACGAAATCAACAGTCGAAGCTCGCGATGACTCCATTTCTTAAATATCTCAACGTAGGTGCGGTGGCCGCAATGGGCCTGACGCTGTGCGCCGAGGGCGCCCAGGCCCCGCAGAATATCGATGTAAAACAATTGTCCAAGAAGGTGGAGGACGTCGTGGTGCCGTTGCCGAACGAGATCTTCGGGGCCCTGAACAAGCTGGGAACGGTCAATTGGAAGGAGCACGTCCGCAGCGACAAGGGGAGTAATTTTACGGAGCGGCCGCGCATCGCCCTTCTGCTGGGCACGGTTATCGCCGATGGCTTTATCGCGGTGCAGGCCGAAGACGCGCCGACGGTCAAGGAAATCGGGCAGCGCGTTTTGGCGCTGGCCAAAGGAATTGGCGTGGGTAATTCGATTACCCCGCATGCCAAAGCCATTATTGAGGCCGCTGACAAGCGAAAATGGGAGAGTGTGCGGCAGGAGCTCGATCGGACACAGAACAGCGTTCAGACGGCGATGAACGAAGTGCAGGACCAAAAGCTGTCGGAGCTGGTGAGTCTGGGCGGATGGTTGCGGGGCACCCAGGTATTGACCACCGTCGTTTCGAAAAAGTTTTCCCACGAGGGGGCGGAGCTTCTTCATCAACCGGACTTGGTTACTCATTTTCAGTCGAAACTGGAAATGATGCCGCAAAACTATAACGTGGCGATCGTGCGCGAAATTCAGGTGGGACTGACAAGCGTTAAGCCATTGATTGGAGGCCAAATCTCGGCCGAGTCGGTGAAAAAAATCAACGAAATCACGACCAAACTCGACCACGGCATCGTAACTAAGGATTAGGCGGTTCAATGACCATCTTTGCCAAAACTCTTATCCGGAGAAGCGCGTTTTTCGCGCTCTTGTTCGTACTGCAGGCGACGGTTACCGGGTCGGTAGATGACGCCCAATCTTTCGCTCTCCAAGCGGCTGAGCCTTACGTGAAAGAAGGGTTCCAGGTCCGCGAAGACTACTGGGGCGGTGACCTCGGGGTGGGGGAGAAAAAGGCCGTGCGTCAACAGCTGTTCAAAGGTAACGAATACTGGTTTTGGATGGGGACAGACGTCGAACGAGGCAAGATCTCGGTGCACATCTACGATTCCGAAGGAAAACTGGCCGAACAGACGGATGGATGGGAAAAGGGACATTTCGCGGCGGCGCACATTATTCCCAAAAGCACGGGCAGCTATTTTATCATCGTGAATATCGAGGAATCGCCCGACGAACGGACGCACTGGGCGCTGGTTTACGGGTTCCGCTAAGAGCGCGAGTGAATCGATTGTCGACCCTAGGGACCTTCGACCGCGGGAAGGCCTGTATCCGCCACGGTTAGCCGGCCATAGCGCACTGATCTCATGACTGAAACGCGCACATTGCAGTTTGAGAACCCGCGTGACCTGCAACTACTCTACGCCAACGATTTCAAGCTGTTGAAAACGATGGAAGACGCACTCGGTGTGAAGGTGACGACGCGTGAGGGCTGGGTGAAACTGGAAGGAGAGCCCGACAGAATCGACAAGGCGCAACGCGTCTTCGATCAACTCGAGGAGGCCAGACAAAAAGGGGTGCCGATCCACAAGCATGAATTCAACTACGCCCTCAATTCGGTGACCGAAGAGGGAAAAGACGATCTGACCAACGTCGTATCGACGAAAATCACAACGTCGTCGCGAAAGCCGCCAATCGTGGCCCGCACCGCGAACCAGCGCAATTACGTAGAGGCCATTCAAAAGCATGATGTTGTGTTTGGCATCGGACCGGCCGGCACCGGGAAGACCTATCTCGCTGTAGCAATGGCGGTCGCTGCACTTAAGAAAGAACAGGTTGCGCGCATTATTTTGACGCGGCCGGCCGTCGAGGCCGGTGAAGCGCTTGGATTTCTCCCTGGCGATCTTGAGCAAAAAATTACGCCGTACTTGCGCCCGCTTTACGATGCACTGCGTGATATGGTGGAGCCTGAAGAAATGGAACGGGCGATGTCCCGGCAGATAATCGAGGTGGCGCCGCTCGCCTACATGCGAGGGCGGACGTTGAGCAATGCGTTTGTTATTCTCGATGAAGCGCAAAACACCACGACCGAGCAAATGTTCATGCTGCTCACGCGGATCGGTCTGAATTCCAAATGTGTGGTAACCGGTGACGTGACGCAGGTTGACCTCCCGGCAAATAAGCGCTCTGGCCTGGTCGAAGCGCTGCAAGCGCTTAAGGATGTTCCCGGAATTGCCACGGTTTATTTTACCGAGCGCGATGTGGTGCGGCACGAACTGGTGCGAGCAATCATCAATGCCTATCAACAGCATCGCTCCCCGGCTCCATCCACGCCAAAGTAAACAGCATCGACAATCGCATGTTTGATTTTCTAAGACGCGGACGACTGGTTAGGCGGGGATTAGCCTCCAAAAAGACACGCCGCCGCCGGACGCGTAACGAGACGCTCCGGAGCTTGGAGCGCGCGGTTTACGTTAAGGTTTTAATTCTTGGCGGTTTTGTTGCAGGCCTTGCGTTCCTTATTTTTAGCGGACAACAACCCGAGCCGGCCAAGAATTTCGTCATCGCGCTCCTTTTTCTCGCAGTGGCGATCACGCAACTTTGGATCAATCAGCCGAAGAGCTTTGGCCAAAACTCGCGCGTCTTGCTCGTCTTCGGAATTATTTTGGTCCAACTGGCGGCGACGAAGGTGCTTCTCGTGCTATGCAACGGTGGTACTTTCAGATTCCTGAAACCGGAAATGGGCGTGTTGATTGCGCCATACGCTCTTGCGCCGCTGGTGTTGAGCGTTCTGCTGGGACGCAATCACGGCCTTTATGCCGCTGTTTTCGTGAGTCTCTGGAGCAGTATTCTTTTTGGAGCGATCGATGCGCCTCTTCTCGTTTGCAGCCTGATCAGTGGATTCGCTGGGGTCTATCTCACGCTGCAAGTGCGGCGGCGCAGCAAGCTCGTCCGGGCCGGTCTCGGTGTCGGAGTCGCGATTTGGTTGCTCTCCCTCACCTTTGGGTTAATCGGCCCGATCAATTTATTCCCGCCGACTGCGAACGATTGGGGAATGATCGGCCTGCAAAGCGCGCTTGCGATCGGTAACGGATTGGTCACGGCGATGGTGGTTGGCGGAATATTGCCGATCCTCGAACAACTTTTTCAAATCACCACTGACATTTCGTGGCTCGAAGCGTCCGATCTTAATCACCCTTTGTTGCGGCGGATGACCATTGAAGCGCCAGGCACCTATCATCACAGCCTCGTTGTGGCTAACCTGGCTGAGGCCGCCGCCGAATCGATCGGCGCGAATGCGACGCTCTGCCGCGTCTGTGCCTACTTTCACGACGTCGGTAAGCTGGTTAAACCGGAGTATTTTACTGAGAACATGAACTTCGAGCGGAATCCGCACGACGATCTCGCGCCGACCATGAGCGCATTGATCATTATGGCGCACGTGAAAGAAGGGGTGGATCTCTCGCTCAAAAACAAATTGAATCAGCGCATCATCGACATCATCCAGGAACATCACGGTACGTCGCTCGTTTATTATTTCTACCAGCGGGCGATTCAACAGCAGGAAGACGCGCGCGCCGGCGGAAAAATCATGAACATGCGCGAAGAAGACATTCCCGAGGTGCAGGAAGAAAGTTTTCGCTATGCCGGTCCAAAGCCGCAGACTAAGG
>JBDTZF010000101.1:0-9922 GCA_040005265.1 Verrucomicrobiota bacterium | reverse complement strand
CAACGTGTGCGCGAGATTTTTGAAACAGATTGCGAGGCTTTCCTTGTGTTCAATGGAACGGCGGCCAACGCTCTCGCGCTGGCGCAGCTTTGCCGTCCATTTAACAGCATCATCTGTCACGAACGGGCGCATGTGGAAACCGATGAGTGTGGCGCACCGGAGTTCTTTTCCGGATCGAAGCTGCTGTTAACGCGTGGAGCGAACGGAAAGATCGACATCGGCGAAGCAGAAGCCGCGATCACACGTCAGCCCGAATTACACGCACCCAAGCCGCGAGTATTGAGCATCGCGCAATCAACCGAGTTCGGCACGGTCTACACGCGGAAGGAAATTTGCGCACTGAGTGAATTCGCTCGCAGGCGGTCCCTTTTTTTCCATATGGATGGTGCACGGTTTTCGAACGCAGTGGCATCGCTGGGCTGCGCGCCGAAAGAAATCACATGGCAGGCCGGCGTTGATGTCCTTTGCTTTGGCGGGACCAAGAACGGGCTCGCCGCCGGAGAACTGGTGGTCTTCTTTCATAAAGAGCTGGGCCGGGAATTTGAGTATCGCGTTAAACAAGCGGGACAACTCGGTTCGAAGATGCGCTTTCTGTCCGCACCCTGGCTGGCGCTGCTTGCCGATGGTGCATGGCTACGCAACGCGCAACATGCCAATCGCGCCGCGATGCGCCTAGCGGGTGAATTAGAAAAGGCCAAGATCGATATCGCGTTTCCTGTTGAAGCGAACGCCGTTTTCGTGCGGATGAGCGCCCTGGCGGTAAACGATCTTCGTGGCAGGGGCTGGCATTTTTACAAGTTCGGTGAGCCGGACATTTACCGTTTCATGTGCTCCTGGGCGGTGACCGATAATGATATCTCTGGTTTCGTCAGGGATATGCTCGCGTCGCGGAGAGATTGAGACGTGCGATTGGCGATGATAGTTGCGTCGCGTGAATGACATTGTATAGAGCAGCCGGATGAATTCAGGCGCGCGCTTATTCGTATTCGCCGCGATATCGCTTGCTCTCATGGCAGCCTTTGAAGGGTGTCAAGCCATGCGCAGTGTCGCGTCGACCTTCGGGTCTCGCCAAGGGAACGGCAAGTCTGAACCCAGATCCACTACCACTACCACAACGACCGTCATCAGAACGACAAGGACGACACCATCGGACGTTATGGCTCCGGGCCATCCAGTATCCAGTTCCTCGCCTAACTCAAATCGACCGGGCCGTCTGATCGGGACGAACGCAGAAGAGCCTACTCCCGCTCCAGCGGCGCCTCGGGTGCGAACCGAACCGCGACACGCCAAGACCAAGCCTCCGACACATCAACCAGTATCAGTACAGATGCAGAGCGAATTTCCTACAGCTAAGCTAGTTCCCAGCAAACGCGGTTACGTATTCAGTCCGTTCGATCCGAAAGGCAGATATGTCGACGTGAGCGGGTACGCGCCGGGCAGCAAGGTTAAAGACCCCTGGACCGGTAAGGTTTTCGTCGTGCCATAAGTTGCATAAGAGTCGCGCGTGGATGCTTGCACCGATGCGCCAATTGCCCAGCCAAACATCTTACAAAACATCGGGTAAGAACACCGGCGAGCACGAATAGTGCTTTATGGTAATTATAAAACCAATAGCCCCTCTCACCCCACGTTCACCCCATTTCCAATCGCAATCATGAGACGTAATCAAACATTTCTCGCTTTCACCACCGCCGCCTTCGCCCTGTTTTTGACTCTGATCCCCAAGCTGGCCTTCTCCTATTCTTTAGAGGGACCGAGTTGGTCTGCTGGCAGCACCGTTGTTTTCCGGCTCGGACTGGGAAGCGCCGGCCGAACACTAACTGATGGAAATACGTCGTGGGATGCTGCGGTGACTCCTGCTCTTGCCCTTTGGAATCAGAATATCCAGCAAGCTGTATTTACTCCGGTGGCTGGAGGTTCTAGTGCGTCTTCCGGCGATGGGCTGAACTCGGTCGTTTTTTCCACCACGGTCTTCGGACAAAGCTTCGGTTCAGGCACGCTTGCTGTGACTTATTATCACTACTCTGGTTCGCGCATGACGGAAGCGGACATCCTTTTCAATCAGAACCAGAGTTTTGATTCCTACCGTGGTTCCCTCCATTTTCCTCCCGGCGGCGGATACGCAATTGCCGACATACTGCGAGTGATGATGCACGAATTTGGACATGCGATTGGCCTTGCCCATCCCGATCAAAATGGTCAGCACGTGGACGCGATCATGAATTCTGTAATCAGCAACCGTGACACCCTTTCGAGCGACGACATCGAAGGGGGGCACAGCTTGTACGGCACACCGGGTCCGACACCCACGCCAACCCCAACGCCAAACCCTACGCCTACGCCTACGCCTACGCCTACGCCTACGCCGACACCCACGCCAACTCCCACTCCAAACCCGATCCCTGCCGTCAGAGTTATTGCGACACCAACCAGTGTGAGAACGGGTGGCGTAGCCACTTACACGATCACTGCGTCGGTTGTTGATCCCACCAACGCCGTCACAGTCCGTTACGCAATGAGCGGCACCGCCGCGCTCGGATCGGTGTATTCGCTAAGTGGCACATATGGACAGGCTGTCATTCCGGCAGGGGCGAACTCCGCTACTGTTACCTTGACGGTGTTAACGGCTTCCAAAAAGGCAAAGACAGCGAAAATGACGCTCACTTCGGGGTCTGGTTATACACTCTCCTCCCCAACCAGCGCGACGGTCAGTATCAAAAAATAAATTATCCTCACTCCAACCTTCCCAAAATTGCTCACATGAAAAAAACCTATCTTACCTTCCTCGCTGCCCTTATCGCCCTGATTCCAGTTAGCCAGGCGACCACTGTTATTGCACCTTCGTTCGATGAACTTGTCGACCAAGCTGAGGTCATTTTCCAAGGTGAAGTGACTGCCGTGAAATCGCAATGGGCGGGCGAAGGCGCCCAACGCCACATTATCAGCTACGTCTCGTTCCAAATCGAAGACAGTCTTAAAGGCAACCCAGGCCAGTCCTACACCATCCGGATGCTTGGCGGGACAGTTGGCGATGAGTCGATGGGAGTGACCGACGCACCCAAATTTGCCGTGGGCGACAGAGATATCCTTTTTGTCGAACACAACGGGACGCAATTCATTCCGCTTGTGGGGATCATGTTTGGACGTTTTCATGTTCAACGCGATCAAGCAGGGCGCGAATCCGTCATGACCAATGAAGGCGACACGGTCAACGACTTGGCCCAATTCAAAGCAGCCGTCCGAACGAAGATGAGCAGGGGCGGCGCGGTCCAATAAAGCTGACGCGTACAACTAACTGTCGGTGGTCCACCAAGGCCCGTTTCCCCAACATCGAGGCACCTTCTAGAATTTCCCCTATGGGCCGCCCTGCGCGTCTTTAGTCTGAGCCCGGGACTGATCTCTAACGTCAGCGGCCCGGTCAAGGGCGCGTTTCATCCAATTATGCTGCGACGCCTGACCACGCGGAGCAGGAGTCAGTTGTGCTGGGGGGCTATTGACCTCTTTTGCGCTGGATTGGATCGCGGCCGACTTGGCTGCAGCCGAAGTTGGGTTTTGTTTCTGGAGGACAAAAAAAACTCCAAGCCCAGCAAGGACTAGGAAGATCAGGAAGCCGCGCATTCTCGGTTTCGAAGCAGTTGCCGAGCCATTGCTGCGAACGGCCGGCAATGTTAGGTGTCTCTATGAAGGTGGCTAAAATTCTCATGGCCTGTGCGACGTTACTATGGGCGAACTTTGCTGCCGCACCCGTGGCCGAGGGCCAGACGTACGAGGGGAAGGTGCTCGTCAAAGCGAGCCTGGTTGCAGACACGAGTGCAATCGTTCCGGGAAAACCTTTCACCGTTGGACTGCTTCTGCGAATGACCCCTGGCTGGCATACCTATTGGAAATTCGCTGGCGATGCGGGAATTCCGACTGAGATCAGATGGAAATTACCTGCGGGATGGAAAGTCGGCGAAATTCAATGGCCGATTCCTCTTAAGCTTGATGAGCCGGGGGACATTCAGATTTACGGTTATCACGATGAAGTCCTTCTCATGCAGGAGGTCACGCCGCCGCCTTCAATTAGCGAGTCGGCCGTAAAGCTTATAGCAGATGCCAGCTGGCTCGTTTGCGAAAAAATCTGCATTCCCGGGAGTGCCAGCTTGCAACTCGACCTGCCAAAATCGACATCCGGCGCACCGGCGAATGAGAGTGTTTTCGCAAAATTTCGACGGAATCTGCCGCAATCGGCGACCGATCGAGCGGTGTCTCTCGAAGCGACCCGCAGCAACGGCTCGGAAGTGTCGTTGGTTGTAAAAGACGCGACGGTTTTGAAGTACCCGTTTGTGGATTTTTATCCGTTGCCGGACGAGAAGACAGTGGTGGGGCATCCGAAAACGGATAGGCATGGAGAAAAAGTTACTTTTCACGTTCCATTGGAAACGGCGCCGCCTGACCAATTTCGCGCGCTCCTTGTTGCCGGCCAGAATCCGGCGGATCAAAATCGCGTAGGGTGGTTAGTATCTGCGCAATTGCCGAGGACCGCTACGGCCGCGCCCGCTCAGTCGCGAGGCCTTTTAACGTTTTTGTTCTTCGGATTCCTCGGTGGTTTCATTCTAAATCTGATGCCGTGTGTGCTGCCGGTAATCTCGTTAAAGATTTTCGGGTTCATCAAGCAGGCAGGTCAGGACCGACAACGAATTCTTCGGAGTGGTCTTGCCTTTGTAGCCGGCATCTTCGCGTGGTTTGTTGGCCTGGCGTTAATTCTAATCGCGCTGAAGTCCGCCGGTCATCAAATCACCTGGGCGTTGCAGTTCACAAATCCGTACTTTGTCCTGGGGATGAGCGTGTTCGTTCTTGTTTTCGCGTTGAATCTGTTTGGCGTATTCGAGATCTCTCTTCCGCAGAGCGCGACTCGCGGAATGCTGTCGACGGCGGAACGCAACGATGATGTCGGCTCATTTTTTCAGGGTATCTTTGCAACGATTCTCGCAACCCCCTGTACCGCACCATTCCTGGGAACCGCTCTCGGGTTCGCATTTACACAATCGGCCCTGGTGATCCTGTCGATGTTCCTGGCTATTGCTGCCGGAATGAGCGCGCCTTATTTGTTGCTGAGCGCACAACCAGCCTGGCTGCGGTTCCTGCCAAGGCCAGGGGCGTGGATGGTGCACGTAAAACAGTTCATGGGTTTCCTGCTCCTCGCGACGCTGCTATTCCTTCTCTACGTGCTCGGCGCGCAGCGCGGTCTCGACGGCGCGATTTGGGCGAGCTGCTTCCTGCTCGTCGTGAGCGTCGCCTGCTGGATGAAAGGCGCGTTCGTTCTGCCAACTGCTTCCGCCCTGAAGCGCGCGGTCGTTTTGATCCTCATGCTCGCGCTTGTAGTCGCGAGCGGCGTTTATTTTATCGGCGGTAAGTTTCGCGCGGCCACGATCGACATCGCACACGGGCAAATCGAGGGTGACTGGCAATTCTTCACTCCTGCACGACTACAAAGCGAACTCGATCAGGGTCGATCGGTATTTGTTGATTTCACGGCAGCGTGGTGTCTTACCTGCAAGTTCAATGAGAAAAGCGTGATCGAAAGCGCCTCTGTGCGTGAAGCATTTCAGCGCCATGGAATTGTGAAGATCAAAGCTGATTGGACAAACGGCGATCCGGAAATCACAAAATTGTTGCAACATTTTGGCCGGCCGGGTGTCCCACTCTACGTGCTCTATCCCGGCATGTCCGCGGAACC
Organism: Verrucomicrobiota bacterium; assembly: GCA_040005265.1. Taxonomy (GTDB): domain Bacteria; phylum Verrucomicrobiota; class Verrucomicrobiia; order Chthoniobacterales; family UBA10450; genus JBDTZF01. The sequence goes on along the minus strand of JBDTZF010000101.1, from coordinate 4,203 downwards.
GATTGTGTTTCCGGAATTGCTGACCAAGAGTATGATCCTGGATAAACTTGAAACCATCAATACAACTGTTGCTTCTCCATAATTCATGAAAACAAAATCTATCCTCATTGCCGCAGGTTCGCTTGTCGCTACCAGCCTTCTCGCGATTGATTCGCCGCCGGTCGGCAGCGCTGCGCCCAACTTTTCACTTTCTGATGCGAAAGGAAAAACGCATTCGTTGGCCGATTACAAAGGTAAATACATTGTTCTGGAGTGGTTCAACCCGGAATGTCCATTTGTGAAGAAACATTACGGCGGCGGCAACATGCAAAAGCTGCAAGAGGAATACACGGGCAAGGGCGTTGTCTGGCTGAGCATTGACTCGTCCGCGCCTGGCAACGAAGGCAGCCTCACGCCCGATCAGGCCGAGAAGGTCATCAATGGCTGGAAAACCCACCAGACTGCGCTGCTTCTAGATCTAGAGGGCAAGGCAGGGAAGAGCTACGGCGCGAAGAATACGCCGCACATGTTCGTAATTAGCCCGGAAGGCAAAATCGTCTACGAAGGCGCCATTGATAGCAAGGCATCGCCAAACCCGGACGATATTGCGAGCTCAACGAATTACGTCAAGCTCGCTTTGGACGAATCCCTGGCCGGCAAGCCGGTTTCAAAGCCGAATACAAAACCGTACGGTTGCTCGGTTAAGTACGGTAAGTGATCGATCGCGCGCGGGTCCTCAAGAACGGGGACACCTTCGCGATTTTCGATCCATCGGGCGATATTGAAAGCTCAGGCTTTCCTGAGCTTGGGCTTTATCATCGAGATACCCGTTTCCTGTCACGACTAAGGCTGGAGATAGGAATCGGGAAACTCGTGTTGCTGAGGTCCGCCGTCAGCGAGGATAACACCCTCTTGGCTGTCGATCTTGCCAACGCGGAGGCTTGGTGCGCAGGGGGATTCACGGCGTCGACCGGCGCAATCGAAATTTGTCGCACGAAGTTTTTGTGGGAGGCCACATGTTACGAGCGCGTTCGTGTTCGTAATTCCGAGAGCACGACCTTCGAACTCTCGCTCAACTTGGAATTTGATGCGGACTTTGTCGATTTGTTCGAGGTCCGTGGTATCAAGCGCAAACGTCGAGGTGACCGCCTTCCAACTGAGTTGAGGGGGAACGCGATCGAGCTCGCGTACGAGGGATTGGATGGACAACTTCGCCGGACATCAATTCGGTTTGACCCGTCGCCTGTAGAGTTAGTCGGAACGCGCGCATCATATCGCCTCCGGCTCGAGGCTGGGGCAGAGCAAACCTTCGACGTCGTGATCTGTTGCCAGGCAGTAAGTGAATCGTTGCTCGACTATGATGAAGCAGCGTTGAGGTCGGCCGTCGCCCAGCGTGTTCTGAAAGCTGAGGAACCTGAGATCATAACGGTTAACAAGGAATACAACGCTTGGTGGAATCGTTCGGCAGCCGACCTTCATATGATGCTGACTGAGACGCGGTACGGTCCCTATCCTTACGCTGGTCTTCCTTGGTACAGCACCGCCTTTGGACGAGATGGGATCATCACAGCACTCGAATGCCTTTGGTTTGATCCTAGCATTGCGCGTGGTGTGCTCTCGTTTCTTGCCGCTACGCAGGCGGATGAGGAAAATCCGGCGCGAGATGCGCAACCGGGGAAAATTCTGCACGAAACCCGCAGCGGAGAGATGTCAGTCATGCGCGAAGTGCCATTCGACCGCTACTACGGTTCGATCGACTCAACGCCCCTGTTTGTTATGCTGGCGGGCGCATACTATGAGCGTAGCGGTGATCTCGATTTTATCCGTTCGATCTGGCCCAACGTTGAGCGCGCGCTAGGCTGGATCGACACCTTTGGCGATATCGATGGCGACGGCTTCATCGAGTATATGCGGTCTTCGCAGGGCGGTTTGCGCAACCAGGGCTGGAAAGATTCCGACGCGGCGATCTTTCATGCGGATGGCTCTCTGGCCGAGGGACCAATCGCAGTGTGTGAAGTGCAAGCTTACGTTTACGGGGCAAAGCGAGCAGCTGCGGCTATCGCGCGAGTTCTTCAAAATGAATCGCTCGCGGAAGATTTGGCAAGACAGGCGGAGACAATGCGTCGTCGATTCGAAGAAACTTTTTGGTGCGAGGATCTTTCGACCTACGCGCTGGCACTCGATGGTATGAAGGAGCTTTGCCGCGTTCGGACTTCTAACGCGGGCCACTGCTTGTTTGCTGGAATTGCCAGCAACGATCGGGCACGTTGTGTAGCAGCAACACTCACCAGAGAAGCTTCATTTTCCGGATGGGGCGTACGCACTGTGGCTGTCGGTGAAGCGCGCTACGATCCAAGCTCGTATCACAACGGTTCGGTGTGGCCCCACGACAACGCGATTATTGCGGCGGGCCTGGCGCGCTACGGTCTCAAGCAGGACGCAGCGAAGATTTTCGCCGGCCTCTTCGATGCTTCGAGTTTTTTTGACTTGCACCGTCTCCCGGAATTGTTTTGCGGGTTTCGTCGCAGCTCGACTAATGGCCCAACACCCTATCCCGTATCGTGCTCGCCGCAGACGTGGGCGTCGTGCTCAGTCTTCCTCCTCCTTAGCGCTTGCCTCGGCCTGAATATCCGGGATGGCTTACAAAAAATTGTGTTCACCAATCCATGCCTCCCTGAATTCCTGCCCGAACTAACACTCAATCGACTGCGCGTCGGCGATGCAACGATCGATCTGTCATTGGTTCGACGGGGGTCAGACGTCGAAGTTGACGTCGTTGATCAGGAAGGGCACGTCGGTGTCGAGGTGCGAAAAAATTAAACGCGCTTGCTGGAGAATCGCGACGCCCTGCGCAAGATCGCCATGGGGGTCAGTCGTAAGAGAAACATTCCCAATTTCATTAAGGAACCCGGGATAACCAGCGGGCGGTTGGCCTCTATGGCGGCGAGGGCCTCCGCGACGACTCTCTCCGTTGAAACGTGGACCAATTCCGGACCGGGTTCCGGATCGCGTCCTGGGCGTTTTGCGACTTCTTGAAATTCCGTGTGTACCGGGCCGGGACAAAGCGCCGTGACGCCGACGCCTGTGTCGCGAAGTTCTATGCGTAATGCTTCCGAAAAACTGTTCACATAAGCTTTGCTGGCGGCGTAAACAGCCAGTCCAGGAATTGGCAGAAAACCAGCCGACGAACTGACGTTTAAGATTGCCCCGCGTTTTCTCGCAATCATTTGTGGAAGCAACCGGCGTGTCAGCAACGTAAGGGCGGCGATGTTTACCTGAATGAGTCGATCGTCTCGTTCGGGATCGCCAGAGGCGAACGGGCCCATATCGCCGAGCCCCGCATTATTGATCAATAAATCGACGTCGATCTTGCTCTGGTCGAGCCAGCTCGTGAGCGAATTAATCTGCGATTTGTCGGCAAGATCGACAACGCGCAACTGCACATTCAAACTGGAAGCGCGCCGTGTTAGCTCGTCGCGCAATTGCTCCAATCGCTCTCCGCGACGCGCGATAACGACTAGCGTTCGCGCTCGCGTCGCGAGCTGCCGGGCAAACTCGCGTCCGATTCCGGCCGAGGCTCCGGTGATGAGCGCAGTGCAGTCTTCCAGTCTCATTTTCGTGTAGTGGTCATGGCTTCCGCGGAACGGCGAGGCTTTGCCGATGCCCCAGGCGTCTCTACACTTTCGAGTTCACGTTTGGTCAGCGCCCGCCAATGTGCGGGCGGCAAATCGCCCAGCCGCAATTTTCCAACGCGAACACGCGCGAGATGTTTTACTTGATAGCCCATCGCCTCGAACATGCGGCGAATCTGACGGTTGATTCCCTGGCGCAAGACAACCCGCAGCAGAGTGGGGCGCGTCAAATGAAGGCGCTCGATTCGGGCACGCTTTCCGTCGAGAAAAATTCCTTTAGACATTTTTTGTGTCAATTCTGGGTCCCAAGAACGATCCAGCGTTACTTCATATTCCTTGTCGATCTTGTACCGGGGATGAGTGAGCCGCTGGGCGAGGTCGCCATCGTTAGTGAGAAGAAGCAGGCCCTCGGTTTGGGTATCGAGCCGGCCGATGCTGAAGAGGCGTGAAAACTTCTTGGGCAGCAAATCGAAAATTGTATCGCGTGCATGCATGTCTTTTCTCGTCGAAACAAAACCAGCCGGCTTGTGTAACATGATGGTGAGCGGAGGATCGACATGCACCATTCTGTTATCCACTTTCACGTGGTCGC
>JBDTZF010000017.1:0-31444 GCA_040005265.1 Verrucomicrobiota bacterium | reverse complement strand
TTGTAGTGCGAAACCCGATGCCACTCATCGCGATACCGTGATTGTTTGAAGCGTCGGGATTCTCCGTAACAGGGACGCGGGCAAAGGCGTAGCCGCCCGGGTAAAGGGAAAAAGCAAGCAGCGACACGAGGACGCCGATCGCGCAAAAGGCAAGACTGATAACGACGCGGGGAGTGAAGAAGGCAGACTTAGAGGCGGGCTCTTTTTTCATGATCAATCTCTGGATTGTATTTCGGCTGAAACTAAAAGACTATCGAGGCGCCATCGGTATTGTTAGACCCCCTCGGCGATCAATCCTTCCAGTCCTAGGAAAAACCAGCGTTATCAAATCCCAGGTGACGATTACAAGCCTTTTCGAAAAATGGCACTAGCGAATACAGGACACTCGCAGTGCCCGGATACGAAGAAAAGACCACCAAGAACGCAAGACACGTCCTTGGCGTTTTGTTGCCAGTTGAGGAACCCCTGCATTGCGCCAAACTCCTAAAAGGAAAAATGCGTTAGAATGAGCTTTCTAATGTCGGAATGAGTCAGACTCCAAAACGCACAAATGCACGCAATTTACCTATGAAAAATCGATTTTCAGAGGAGCGCGCCCGGGGTGACTCGAACACCCGACCGACGGATTAGAAATCCGTTGCTCTATCCGGCTGAGCTACGGGCGCAGTTGGGCAGGATATTACTGTGTTTCCCGGGGAAGAAAAGCGCGGCCCGAGATTAGGCGTAACTCGGCCTAATTTTGACGATAGAAGCTCTGAAAACCGAGACGCGGTTTAATCGCCGATCCGGTGTTTCAATTCCCAGACGCGGAGAGCGGCAAGCAGCAATGCTTTGGTGCGGGTCAGGCTGCCAGGGGCGGCGAGTTCGGGATCGCCGGTGTGGTCCGAGGCTCCGCTTTTTCGCGGACGGCCACGGGTTTTTCGTCTCATTTTCGACTTCCGCGTGGGACGCGACGCTGACTGGCCCATTAAAAGATTGCCGCTGTTCATAAACCGTTTCGACCTGGTTTGAGCAGCTTCCAGGCCAGCCCTTATTCCCTGCACTTCCCCCATAAAATCTACTTCGCGGGTGAGACCCCTTTCAGCCTTGTGGGAAGCGAACTAACGCCTTTAACCGCCGGGGATCGCCACTTCAAACGATCGGCATCGGCCATGTGCGGAAACCGCTTGTGTGCAGTTGGATTCTCCGGCAGTTTCACGTTGTCATGGCAGATCGTCGGCTGGGTTGTTTAAGTATTTTTTTGTTCGTGGCACTTTGCGCGAGCATGTTCGTTAATTTGATGCTGGTGATGACGGCATTTCATCGGATGGGATCCATTGGGGGGGACATCGAGCCGATGCCCCGTTTTCAAGAGGTTCTGGTCCAGCGAGGCCACGGCGGGGGAGACAAAATCGTGCAAATCACGCTTCGTGGCTTGATCAGCGCGTCGATACCAGGCACCGCACGTGACTCGATGGTAGACGACTTGCGCGGGGCCTTGCAGCAGGCGCGCGAGGATCATCGGGTGAAAGCCGTCGTGCTGGAGATTGATTCCCCGGGCGGAGAAGTCACTGCGTCCGACCAGATTTATAACGCCGTGGTCCAGACCAGGGCAAAAAAACCTGTTGTCATTTATATGGGGTCGCTGGCCGCTTCGGGCGGCTACTATGTTTCCTGCGGCGGAAAGTTTTTGATGGCGAACGATACGACCATCACCGGCAGCATCGGAGTCATCATACAGACGTTGAATTACGAGCAGTTATTTAACAAAGTTGGGCTCGCTGCAGTCGTTTTTAAGAGCGGCAAGTTCAAGGACATGCTGAACGGCGCGCGGCCGATCACGCCCGAGGAACGCGAGCTTGTCCAAAGTTTCGTCATGAAAACATACGACAAGTTTCTCGGCATTGTGGCCAAGGAGCGAAATCTTTCCGCAGACGCATTGCGCAACACGATCGCCGATGGGCGAATTCTCTCGGGAAAAGATGCCTACGACAACAAACTGATCGATGGCCTCGGTCAGATCGAGGATGCATTCGACAAAGCGAAGCAGCTCGCTAATGCGCCGGACGCGAAGGTAGTGAAGTACGCTCCTCCGTTCAGCTTGAGTAATCTTTTTCGAATGTTTAGCCGGGCCGATTCCAAGATTGAGATCCAGCTTCCGAGGCAACTATTTTCGCAGCTCGAATCCGGGCGCGCCTATTTTCTGCCGAGCTATTACGCTCCATAGGCTCCGGGACGCATGTCACCCGACGGCCTCTTAACAACGATCGGGGGCGTGACAAACGTCGTTGTTCTCATCATCGCTATTTACGTCTATGTGGCGTTGAGCCGCCAGATTAGTGCGCGCGTAACGACTGACGCCGAACCGGGCAGGATGCTCGGGTTGCCGGAGGCGTTGGTTGCGGGCTTCCTGGTTTTCATTTTTCTGCTCGGAGTCCTCGGGGCGACTTCCGGTCAACCGGCCGCAGTGGATACGCGAGTTCTTCTGGAAACGCTCCTGGTCACGCTTGCCATTGTGCTGTTTATCGTCGCTCTTTTAACCTTTCGCGGTTTCGATCTCAACGCCCTCGCCGGATTTTCGAAGATCAGCTTTCTTCGCGCGATCAGCACCGGGATAATTTTGTTGATCGCCGCCTATCCTTTGATTGCCGTGTCTGAAATGATTTCGCAAAATATTATCGGCGGCGGCTCGAGCAAGCAGAGCATCGTCGAGCTTTTCGGCTCGTCGGACACGATCGGACAGAGAGTCATGATCATTGTCTTCGCGGTCGCGATCGCGCCGGTGCTGGAAGAATTTCTCTTTCGATTTTTTCTCTACAGCGTCCTCCGGCGATATTTTGGGCGCTTTTTCGGAGTTGCCTTTAATTCGCTTCTGTTTGCCGCGGTCCATACGCATTTGCCATCCTTTGCGCCGCTTTTCGTTTTCGGCATCTGTCTCACCGTTGCCTTCGAATGGAGCGGTTCCATTCTCGTTTCAATGACGATGCATTCCCTGTTCAACGCGCTCTCGCTTACCGCTCTCGCCTTTCCCGAGTTCCTCTCGCAATGAAATTGAAGGGGTCCGTTGGCGGACGGATTCGTCTCCGCGAACTGGGCGAAGATCGGATGCTCGCTCAACTGTTGCCGCGCCTGCCGCGGGCAAAATCGGTAGTGGTGCAAGCAGGGGACGATTGCGCGCTGGTGCAACTGCCTTCCCGAGCCAACCTGCTTGTACTCAAAACTGATTGCATCGTCCAAGGCGTCCACTTTTTGCCGAAAGCCAGGCCAGACCAAGTTGGATGGAAAGCGATGATGCGTCCGCTGAGCGATTTTGCCGCCACTTCAGCCGTTCCGGAATTTGCATTGATTACTCTTATCGTTTCCAGACAAACGACCAGCGATTGGGTAACGAAACTCTATCGCGGATTGATCCGCGCTGCGGCGCGCTTTGATGTCAGCATCGTGGGTGGGGAGATGAGCGGCACGTCTGGTCCGGCTGCGATTTCAGTGAGCGTCGCCGGTTTCGTGGAGAAAGACCGGTGGGTATCGCGCCGCGGCGGCAAACCCGGTGATGAGCTTTTCGTTACCGGCCGGCTCGGCGGCACGATTAAGGGAAAACATTTGCGATTTGTCCCACGCATTGAAGAAGCGCGGTGGCTCACCAAAAACTTTTCAATCCACGCCATGATGGATTTGAGCGATGGCCTTGGCGCGGATCTTCCGCGCCTCGCCGCGGCGAGCAAAGTTGGTTTCAACATCGAGATCGATTGTCTGCCTCTCAATCGCGGCGTGACGAGCGACGACGCCATTTCCGGCGGCGAAGACTTTGAACTCCTCTTCGCCATCTCGTCACGGGATTGCGACCGTCTGCAAAAAAGCTGGCGCAAGAAATTCCCGAAACTTCCGCTCACGCCTATCGGCTCGTTCTCTCGACTCTCAAGCATCAACCATCAACTTCTCCGAAGTGGCTACGTTCATTTCCAATAGCCCGGCAGAGACAGCGGAATTCGCCCGGCGTCTGGCTGCAGAAATCAAACCAGGCGCGGTGCTTGCCCTGAAAGGCGACCTCGGTGCCGGCAAGACTCAGTTTGTCAAAGGTCTGGTTGCAGGGCTCGGAAGCAATACAACGGTGGCAAGTCCCACATTTACGATCATTCATGAATATCCAGGCGAACGATTGCCGATTTATCATTTCGACTTTTTCCGGGTTGAGGACCGACAAGCTGCTATTCGTCTCGGCCTCGACGACTATTTTTTTGGTGACGGCATTTCGATTATCGAATGGGCGGACCGTTTTTCTGATTTGATTCCAGAACAGGCCCGCTGGATTGAGTTCGAGATAAAGTCGGAAAACACACGGGCAATCACGATAAAATGAAGACGCTGGCGCTCGAACTCTCCACCGCGCGCGGCAGCGTGGCCTGGTTGGATGGCGATACCGAGATTTCGCGGGAATGGCCAAACGATCGCAAAAATTCCGCTGCTTTCTTCGAGAGCATCGACACTGTCGCCAAAAAATTCGGTGCGCCCGACGTAATCGTAGTGGGACTTGGCCCCGGTTCGTACGCGGGAACGCGGATTGCCATTTCAACGGCGATCGGTTTATCCCTTGGTGGAGGGACGGGCTCTGTCCCGTCCCTGGAGTTGGGACGACACGGAGGTCGTCCCTCCATTAACTTGATCGGTTATCCATCGATCTGCGCGATGGAAGGCAACGAGTATTGCGTCGTCGGCGATGCGCGGCGCAGCTCTTTCTTCTTCGCCCATGTTCGTGGAAACGCATTGGTGGAAGGGCCCACGCTTTTTGCCGAAACGGAAGTGAAAGACAGGATCCGCGATCTGGATCCCGATTTGCCAATCTTCGCCTCGGAAATGCTCTCGCAATTCGAACGCGCTGTAGTTCGCTTTCCTGCTGCGCTGATTCTGGCACGACTTGCGCAAAAGCCTGAGCACGGCTTTTCTTTGCCACCGCTCGAGCCAATGTATTTGCGCGAGCCGCATATCACGACGCCAAAATGAATAAGAGTTATCGCTGTTGGGCTGAGATCGACCGAGGCGCGTTGCGCCACAACGTCAAGGTCACGCGCGAGAGGATGGGATCAGCTGAAATGCTCGCCATCGTTAAGGCAAACGCATACGGACACGGTTTGATGGGGATAGCGGAGGCGCTTGCGGAGGACGTTCAACTATTTGGCGTAGCCAATTTGGAAGAGGCGTTGGCTCTCCGCGAATCGTTTCCGCACCCGGTTGTGATTCTTGGCCCGGCCACACCCGAGGAGAGACCGGTCATCGTCGAGCGCAAATTTATCCCAACCATTTCGAATTTCGAAGAAGCGCAGGCGTTCGATCAAATCGGTCCAGTCTCGGTCAATTTCAAGATCGATACCGGCATGGGACGAATGGGAGCGGTGGAAAGCGAAGCGTTGGAAATCTTCAAGCGCGTTGCCGCCTTGCCGAAGATCGACATCCACAGCATTTCGACTCACATGCCGGTTTCGAACGAAGATGTTGAATACACCCGCGATCAATTGACGCGTTTCCGAAAAATCGTAGAGCGAATTCGGGGCGAGGTCCCGGGCAACTACAAGGCGCATGTATTGCAAAGCGCAGGCACGCTCGCGTTCAACAAGCCGACGTTCGAAATGGTGCGGGCTGGAATCATGCTATTTGGCATTTCGCCGTTGCCGGAATTTCAAAAATTGCTCAGGCCAGTGATGACCTGGAAAACGCGGATTGGTCTTATCCGCGATATGCCCAAGGGAAGCTCGATCAGTTATGGCCGGACGTTTATCACGCAGGAACAAATACGCGTGGCCACGCTGACCTGCGGTTATGCCGATGGTTATCCGCGTCACCTGTCAAATCGCGACGCTGCGGTTTTGGTCAGGGGACAGCGGTGCCCGTTGCTTGGCCGGGTGACAATGGATTTAATTATGATCGATGTCTCGAAAGTAAAAGATGTTGATGTTGGTGATGAAGTCGTGTTAATGGGCCGGCAAGGGGACGAGGAGGTTTCAGCGCAGGAGCTGGCCGGCAAAGCCGAAACAATTACCTGGGAAATCACAACGCGCATTGGCGCTCGTGTCCGGCGCGTGTTTATGTGACGGCGGTGACCCTCACCTGGCGCTTCGCGTCCTCCTCTCCCTCAGGGAGAGAATTGAGGTGAGGGCTATTTAGTCAACGCATGTTTCAAATCATCTTCAACGAACTGAGCGCGGCCGAACTCTCGGCCTTGCCGAAAACGTTGCAGCTCGATCTCCTGGCTGAGTTTCATATCTTGCCGGAGGACCTCGATCGTCTCGATACCAATCGCTTTGGCGTGATCGAGCGCGAGGGAAAAAAATTATACCGCTACCGCGCGAAGGATTACCGGATTTATTTTGCCAAGACCGCTGAAGGTATCAAGGTCCATCGTGTTCTACACAAGAACACGTTTCGCGATTTTCTTTTCCGTAGCAAGCTACCGCTATCGGAGGACGCGCAACTGGGCCAGACCCGCGAGTTCTGGAAGTTGATCGAAGAAGCGGAGCGAACGCGGAAGGTTTAGCTGTAGAGACGGGCCTGCGGCCGGCCCACAGGGCTGTGGCTACAACTATTTCATCAAGAGCGCCGAACGGCTGCGCTTGATTTCACGGGTGATCCTGCGATGCAGATGCGCGGGCATTCCCGTGACGCGACGAGGAAGGATTTTGCCGCTTTCAGTTACAAATTTTTTCAACAGATCGGGGTTCTTGTAATCGATCGCTTCGATGGCGATGTCGATCCTGCGCCGCGGCATCGTGCGATTGGCGCGGCGAAAAGCGGAACGGCGTTTGGCGGTTTTAGGTTCCATGAATAATTATTTGGTTTCGCGGTGAAGCGTGTGCTTCCGCAAAAACGGGTTGTATTTCTTTTTTTCGAGACGGTTAGGCGTGCGCGGACTTTTCTTGTTCCGCTTGGACATGTAACGCGAGACCGGTTTGCCGAGCGCTTTTGCTTCGGTGCATTCGAGCGTGATGATTTCCTGGGCCATTTCTACTCCTTTGTCTCCGCGGGGGTGGCCGCTTCTTCTTCTTCGCCCTCGCCACCTTCATCTTCAGTGAGGCCAAAAAGCGAGGTAACCGATTGCCGGACGCGGGAAGCCTTGCTTTGTTTCTCGAGCTGCGACTGGCATTCGACAGTAAAACGGGCAAACGGAATTGCTTCGAGTCGGGCGCGGGGAATCGATTTTCCGGACATTTCGCACGTGCCGTAGGTTCCGAGCTCGATGCGCTTGAGCGCCTGATCGATTTCGTAAAGAGCGTCCTGTTCCTGTGATAGCAAACTCAGTGCGAAGTCGCGATCGTAAGCGTCCGATCCGGCATCGGCCTGATGCATTCCAAATGCCGAGGCTTCGCTGCCTTCAGCGCGAGAGCGAAGTGTGTCCTGGGCGACGCCGGCCATCGAATCGACCATGGCGTCGCGAAGGTGAAGAAGTTTTTCGTGCTGCGCTCGCGTAAACGGATCGAGTTTCTTCCCTTTTTTTATGGCGTGATTATTGCCGAGCACCGTGATGGGCGAAGCCTTGGCAGTTTTCTTGGCGGGCCGCGCTGCCTTTTTCGATGCAGGTTCCTTGGCAGAGACCTTGCGCACCGGCTTGGACGCCTTGCGTGCGGTGGGCTTCGCGGAACCCTTCTTTTTCGTTGATTTAGCCATAAATTCTGGGCGCTGTTCCTGTCCCTGCCCGAAGGGGAGGCTTAATTAAGAACAATTCCCCTGGGGCGCAAGCGGATTCGGCCAAAAAGAATTGCCCAGTTTTCGGCCATTTTTGCGCTGATTTACTCCGGGCGCTAGGTCTACGAGCTGGCGCTGGAGTAATGCCGCAAAGCGAAGCGCCAGAACATCCGGGAAAAGCAGAAAACAAGGGCGGAGGCAGCGATGAGATGAAACATGAGCCAGGCCGGCTGACTTAAAGGTTTGATCAACAGTCGCGCAGGAATGTTGGCAATGATCACCACTGGAATGATCCAGCTGAAAATAAACCGGAAAAGTCGCGGATAAATCACATCGGGGTAACGCGCGATGTTGAGGAAATTGAAGTAGCCGTAAACCAGTCCCTGGGCGCGCACGATCCAAAAGCTCACCGCGGCCAGGCTAATCATGATGGAGTAATGCACCACCACCCCGAAGCCGAGCGCGATCAGGTAAAGCAGGATCGACATCGCATGCGGAACGACGCCGAGTCGCGACAGTGACACACATACCACCACGCCGCCGAGCGCGGCGTTGACGATGCTGTCGAGGCCGAATTGCTTCGTCGAGACCGCGAACTGGCTGTCGAGCGGCAGGACAAGGAGAGAATCGAGTTTCCCGGTGCGAACAAGCTCCGGAACGTTGGCGACATTGACAAAAAAGAAGGCCTGGAAAAGCTGGGCGACCATCTGGTGGGTGCCGACGAGCAGGATCACTTCCCATTTTGTCCAATCGTAGATGCGATCGACATTTCCGAAGATAATGCTGAAGAAAACTATTTGGCCTACAAACCAGAGAATCTCGACGATCATCCAGAGAAGGAAGTTCGCCTTGAAACTCATCTCGCGGATGAGTGAGTTGCGCAGCATGATTGAGTAGATTTCGATGTAACGCCGCACGAAGTTCTCCTGTCTTTAGTTGTAGAAGAAGTCAACTGTTTGCCAGATGAAACGTTTTTATTCCATCGGTGTGGCGGTGGCCGCTCTGCTGATTCTCCTGTTCGTTGTGCGCCAATGCCGGCGAGGCGGTGGGGCAGAATATCAGACTGCAGTCGTGACGCGTGGTCCACTGACGCAGGCGGTGACCGCGACCGGAACACTGAATCCGGTGGTGACTGTCCAGGTGGGCAGCCAGGTTTCCGGTAATATCGGGAAACTGTTCGCTGATTTTAATTCGCAGGTGAAAGCGGGGCAAGTGGTGGCGCAGATCGATCCAGTGGTTTTTCAAGCGACTGTCACGCAAGCGGAAGGCGATCTCGCGTCTGCCCAGGCCGGACTTGAGTTGGCCCGGGCTAATGCCACTCGCACCGAAGATCTGGTTAAGAAGCAGAATTCGGCCAAGGCCGATCTCGATCAGGCTATGGCTACACTTCACCAAGCCGAGGCCAGCGTGAAAATCAAACAAGGCGCCCTCGACAAAGCCAGAGCCGATCTGGACCACTGCACGATCAAGTCTCCCATTGATGGCGTGGTCATCTCTCGCAGCGTCGACGTGGGCCAGACAGTCGCCGCCAGCTTGCAGGCGCCCGTTATTTTCGCGATCGCGAACGATCTGGCGAAGATGCAAATCGATTCCAATGTTGCTGAAGCGGATGTCGGCGTGGTGGCAGTGGATCAAACGGTCGACTTCACGGTGGACGCGTTTCCCTCCCGAACTTTTCACGGAAAAGTGGTGCAGGTGCGGAACGCGCCGATCACGGTGCAAAACGTGGTGACCTACGACACGGTGATCGGAGTGAGTAACGACGATTTGAAATTGAAGCCCGGAATGACTGCGAACGTGTCAGTGGTAGTGGCGCATCGCGATAATGTCCTGCTAGTCAAGAATGCGGCATTGCGTTACCGGCCAGCGGATGCGACTCCGGCCGGAACACCAAGGACGAGCGGTGGAGGTCGACCGGCCGGTGGCCGGCAGGGAGGACCACGCGAAGGTGGATCACGTGACCGCCCTCCGGAACGAACGGTCTACGTTTTGCCTAACGGATCGTCGCGGCCGAAGCCGGTGCAGATCAAGACTGGCATCAGCGACGGCGTGGTGACGGAGGTACTCGATGCACTCAAAGAGAACGATGTGGTCGTCATCGGCACAATTGGTGGAACGGCGACGACTCCCAAATCCACCAATCCGTTTGGCGGCGGCCCACGCCGATTCTAAGGAAGGAGGAACGCGCGTGCCGGATAAGAGCCCAAGCAATGGCGTCGTGGTCGAACTCGATGACGTGTATAAAATTTATCGCACCGGCGAAATGGAAGTGCATGCCGTGCGCGGGGTTTCGTTGAAAATTCAGACAGGCGAGTTTGTTGCGCTCATGGGTTCGAGTGGTTCGGGGAAATCGACGCTCATGAATATTCTCGGCTGTCTCGACCGCCCCACGCGCGGACGTTATCTACTCGATGGCCAGGATGTTTCTCCGCTGGAGCGCGATCAATTAGCCGATTTTCGCAACAGCAAGCTCGGCTTCGTTTTCCAGAGCTTCAATCTTCTTCCGCGAACATCCGCGCGCGAAAATGTCGAGTTGCCGCTGTTGTATGGCACGCGCCGCTTAAGCAACGCGGAATTGCGCAAAAAAGCGGACGACGTTCTGAAAGCCGTGGGACTGGCTGGCCGGGAAGATCATCATCCGAGCCAGCTTTCGGGTGGACAACAGCAACGCGTCGCGATCGCGCGAGCTTTGATCAACAATCCGGAAGTGTTGCTTGCTGATGAGCCGACCGGAAATCTCGACAGCCGGACCAGCATCGAAATCATGGGAATTTTTCAGGGACTTAACGATCAGGGCATCACCGTCATCATGGTGACGCATGAACCCGACATCGCTTCGTACGCGCGGCGGAACGTCATGATGCGCGACGGCTTGGTCAGAACTGACCGCCCCGTTTCGCAACGCCTCATCGCGACTGAGGAAATGGCCAGGCTTGGCAGCATCGAATCGGACTCTGAGGAAACTCAATCATGAGAATCGGCTCAACTTTTAAGGTAGCCGGACGCGCCTTGCGCAAAAATAAATTGCGTTCCGCGCTCACCGCGCTCGGAATTATCATCGGCGTTGGCGCCGTCATTGCGATGGTGAGTATCGGCAATGGCGCGAAGGCGCAGGTCCAGGCGCAAATCGCGAGCCTCGGTCAAAACATCCTCCAGGTTTTCTCCGGCAGTATCACGGCCAGCGGGATTCGGACCGGATTTGGTGGCGCGGGTACTCTGAAAATCGAAGACGCGGAGGCCATTCGGCGCGAGGTTCCCGGGGTCGTCGCGGTGAGCGAAGAGGTTTTCTCAAACGCACAGGTCGCGTCTGGAAATCAAAACTGGTTCACGCGCATTCTCGGGGAATCGGCGGAATATTTCGATATCCGGCAATGGCCTTTAGCAGACGGCGCTCCTTTTACATCGCAGGACGTGCGCAGCGCGAACAAAGTTTGCGTCATCGGACGCACCACGGCGTATAACATTTACGGCAGTGAAGATCCCGTCGGCCAGGCTCTTCGTATCAAAGGGGTCCCATTCATCATTACAGGGGTGCTAACACCCAAGGGATTCAGCCTTCAGGGGACGGATCAGGACGACGTGGTGGTCATGCCATATACCAGCGCGATGAAACGCGTGGCTGGCGGCACCACGCTGCGGAACATTAACGTCCAGGTCGATTCGGAAGATCAAATCGAATCGGCCCAGCAGCAGATCGTCTCCCTTCTTCGACAACGTCATAATATTCGGACTGGCCGCGATGATGATTTCACCGTACGGAACATGCAGGAAGTGGCCGATACGGCCAACGCCACCGCCAGTGTGATGACCGGTCTTCTTTTCGCCGTGGCCTGCGTTTCACTTGTTGTCGGCGGCATTGGTATCATGAACATTATGCTGGTTAGTGTGACCGAGCGGACGCGCGAGATTGGGGTGCGTCTCGCCGTCGGCGCGCATGGCCGCGACATACTCACTCAATTCCTCATCGAAGCCGTCGTCTTGAGCGCCATGGGCGGCGTGATTGGCATTGCCGCCGGCGTTATTGCTTCGAAAGTGATCTCGATGATTAAGAACTGGCCGACCGTGATCTCGCCTCTCTGGATGCTGATCGCGTTTCTCGTCAGCGCGGCCGTCGGAATTTTCTTCGGATTTTATCCGGCGCGCGAAGCATCGCGGCTCGACCCGATTGACGCCTTGCGCTACGAGTAATTATTGACTGTAGCGGCGGTCTATGACCTTCGCATTCTTGACATGCAAACTCCATCTGGTTTTCAGACGCTCGTCGCGGAGGCGAAGAAAAAGATCACTGAGATATTACCTTCGGAAGCCGCGACCAAAGCGACAAACGGCGAAGCGGCGATTGTCGATGTTCGGGAGAACGACGATTGGGATGTGGAGCGCATCCCCGGCGCAATTCATTTAGTTCGCGGTACGATCGAGCTGGAGATCGAGGAAAAATTTCCGGACAAGACCGAGATGATTATCTGTCATTGCGGAGGCGGCAGCCGTTCCGCGCTCGCGACCGAAAGCTTGCAAAAGATGGGCTACAAGAACGTGCGTTCGATGGCCGGCGGGCTAAGGGCTTGGAAAGCGGCTGGATTTCCTACCGCGAAATAATTTTCAACCGCCGACGGCTTGGTAGCGGCCGAGACCGCGTTTCCACATCGCTCTCGCGACCGCCCAACTGACGACGAGCCAGCCCATTTGAATCGCGAGGGCTTGCCCGAGCTCCGTGCCGCGTAAGCGTTCGAGAAAAATCGCGACCGGACAAAATAGCTCATAGTAAAACGGCAGCCATTTCATCACCGCCTGAATTCCGGCCGGCATGATATCGATGGGAAACATTTGGCCGCCCAGGAAATATTCGAACGAGTAAACGATGAAAACGATGGTGGAAATCTCGAGGATCCAGAACGCCATCATCGCGAGTGAGTAAGTGATGAAGAATTGGATGAGCGCGGACATTACCATTGAGATCGTCGCGAGCAGATAGGTCTCAACATGCGCGGGTGGCGTGATGTAATGCCGGAAATAAAGAAAGATGAGCGCAATCGGCGGAAGCGTGACGAAAGTGTAAACGAGGCGGCCGCTAAGAAAAATGCTGAAGCGGTAGGAGAGATAACTCATCGGCTTTGTCAGCAGCGAATTAATTTGACCTTCCCGAATATCGGCTGCGATTTGCCATTCGTCCTCGGTCGGCGTGACCAAATTGCTGACCAAGATCGTGAACAAATAATAATAAATCATCGATCCGTAGGTGTAGCCGTGCAGTTCGCCGCCGCGTTCTTTGAAAATCGCGCTCCAGAGAAACACCGTGCCCGCGAGCGGAATCAGGCCGAAGAGCGCGCGCAGGAAATAATTCCAGCGATACACGAACGTGTTCTGGAGCCCGATATTAAAAACGGAAATGTACTTGTCGATTCTGGTCATTTCGATTGCAGGCCGGCCATTTGTCGATCCTGCCATTGGCGCATGAACAGGAGCGCGCAAGTCGCCCCAATCAATGCCATGAACATATCCTCCTGCGTGTCCCAAACGTCCCCCTGAGTTGCCAGGAAACTAATGGCGGCATCGCCACTCAGAAGCGCCGTCCACCATTCGATCAATTCGTAAAACGCGCTGATTCCCATACACATTGAAATGATCAGGAACGGCATCCAGTCCGGTCGATTGAAAACTTTGAGCCGGATGAAAACTTCGCGGGCGATCATGGCCGGCACGAAACCCTGCGCGAAATGCCCCAGCCGATCGTAATGATTGCGGTGCCAGTGGAAAACTTCGCGGAGCCAGTCAAACAACGGAACACGTGCGTAAGTGTAATGGCCGCCGACGCCGAGCAGGCAAATGTGAAGAGCGATGAGGGTGTAGCAAAGTGTCGTGAAGCGGAAACGGCGATAGGTTGCCCCGAGCACGATTAGTCCAACCAGCCCGGGAAAGACTTCAAGCCACCAGGTCATGCGATCGTACGGTTGCCAGCCGGACCACACGAGGACGACCAAGACGCCTGCGAGCAGCACAATATGAGATGGTGCGATTCTTTTCATCTGTAACGGCGACCTGTGATCAGCCCACTAAACACGCGAAAGGACACGAAAATTTTAGAGGAAACATTGGCGCGACCATTGTGTGGCCTTTGGTTCTTTGAAATTAACGCCCTTTCTTTTTCGTCTCATTCGCGTGTTTCGTGGGCCATTCATTTAAGGCTTTCTGTTTGTGCGAGCTCAACCGCTAGATTGATCGCTGCGATCATGCTATCGGGTCGCGCGATTCCTTTACCGGCGATTTCAAAAGCGGTGCCGTGATCGGGGCTGGTGCGAGGGAAGGGGAGACCGAGGGTCACGTTCACGCCATTGTGGAAAGCATGCAGTTTCAGCGGGATCAACCCCTGATCGTGATACATGCACAGCGCTGCGTCGAATTCACCTTCAACGAGCCGATGGAACAATGTGTCGGGAGAGTGAGGGCCGGTGAAGGCGACCAGTTGAGGGTTGAGAGTTGAGCGTTGAGCGTTGAGCTCTTCCACGGCAGGTCCGATGACCTCGATTTCTTCCCGGCCGATCTTGCCGGATTCGCCGGCGTGCGGATTCAAACCCGCGACGGCGATTCGCGGTCCCCCCGACACTCCATAATCGGCCGTAGAAGCTTGACCGGTTAAACCGGTCAAGTCTTGACCGTTGCGGTTCAGAGATCGAGATCGGAGAAAATCAGCGAGAAGCAAACCGACCCGCACGATTTCCGATTGCTTGAGCGCGCCGGAAACCTGCTCTAGCGGGATGTGCGCGGTGACGAGGGCGACGGTGATTTTTCCACCGGTCAAACACATGGCGAAATTCTTCACGCCGCAGCGGTCGGCGAAGAATTCGGTTTGGCCGGGAAACTTGAAACCGGCTTCGTACATTTGGGCTTTGTGGATCGGCCCGGTCACAACTGCCTGAAGCTCGCCGCGACAGGCCAGGGTAACGGCTTCTTCCAGTGCCGCCGCCGCGGCACGCGCGGTCTCGATGGTTGGCCCGCCTGGTTGGCATTCAGGCGATCTTCCAATGACGACATACTCCGCTAAATCGGGAAGGCGTCCCGATTTCAGCGCAAGGTCGATGATCTCCGGGCCGATTCCGGCGCAATCTCCCAGCGTGATACCGATTCGGGGATTCTTTGCCGTAGTCATAATCCTACTCGTGATCGCATCTATTTAGCCGATCATGAATAGGATTACGAGCCGGAGCAGGACAGAAATGTCGGACACCCAACGTCGAACTAGAAGGTCTTGATGTAGGCCTTCGAGCGAAGGCTGGCGAGCCAGCGTTCCTGCAAACTTTGCGCTTCGATCTGAATCAGTTTTTTTTCGATGTCGGGGCGGACATCGGCCAGCGACTTGGTTTCGCCACCGCGTTTCTCTTCGACTTTGAGGATGTAATAATTGCCGCTGAAATCGATGATCCCGCTGGTTTGTCCGACGCCCAGATGGAAAGCGATGTCTTCAAGCGGGCCGGCGAGAGTCTTGCGCTCGATCCAGCCCCAGTCGCCGCCGAGGTCGCGCGTGCTGTCCTCGGAATAAACCTGCGCCATGCGATCGAACTCGGCGCCGCTGGCCAGTTTCGTGAGGACTTCATCGGCCATCGCTCGTTGAGCGGCTGAGTTACCGCTGTCAGCTTTGCTCGGAATCATGATCATGCGGAGTTTGACCTGTTCCTTTACGCCGAATTCATCGACGTGTTGCTTGTAATATTCCTCCACTTTAGAGGGCGAAATAATGAGGTTCAACTTGACGTTTCTGCCGCGCATCGCCTGCACGATCATGCGCTCCATCTCCATCTGTCTGAATTCACCCAGCGTAAAATTTTGCGCCTCGAGCGTCTTAATAAAGGTGTTGCGGTCGCCGCCAAACGATTCGCGAATAATGTCGTGCAATCGTTCTTCCACGTAATGGTCGGGAACTTGATAGTTCTCTTTTTTGAACGCTTGAATGATAAGTTGCCGGTCGATCAAATCCTGCAATGCCGCCTGTCGCGCTTCTTTGATTTTCTTGGCCAGCTCTTCACCGGTGGACTGTGAGCGCAGCAATTTTTCCCGGGGGGCGGAGACGACCCGGACCTGCGAGTAAGTGACCACATCGCCGTTCACAATTGCCGCAATTCCATCGACAACTTCTGCCTCCGCGGCATAGGCGGCGTGACAAAGCGGCGAAAGCGCCGCGACAGCCAGCCCTGCCATGGCAAGGGGACAAATCATGCGTTTCATAGTTTTTTTATCAATTCTAAGACCTCGCCGAGGTGCTCCTGGATTCTACCTCCAACTAAACGGGGGAATTTGCCACCGACAAGTATAAAATCCCCGTTCCGCGTCAGCATTACCTTGCGCTCGCGCACTTCTACCCGGCTGACCCCGGCCCCGGCTGCGGCCAGCTTGATCTCGGTGAGAAGGAACAGATTGTCAATCGCCGGCGGGAATTTGCCGAAGCGATCCCGCCAGTCGCGCTTCAAGCGTTCGAGCTGTTTATGCGTCGTGATGTCGGCGACGTGCCGGTACGCTTGAATACGCAAAGTCGTGTCTCCGATGTAGCTCATCGGAATGAATGCCGGGACGCGTTCGGAGCCGCCGGCCGGCTCCTGCACCAGTTCCGCTTCGTTTGTGGCCACGAAATCGAACCGAAGATCGACTTCGACACGTAGCCGCAACGTTTCGCCTTTGATCTGGGCCACCGCCTGTTTGAGCAACTGGCAATAGAGATCGAATCCGACCGCGATGATATGCCCGCTCTGCGCCGTCCCGAGGATGCTGCCGGCCCCGCGAATTTCCAGGTCGCGCATCGCGATCCGAAATCCTGCGCCGAGCGAACTGTATTGCTTAATCGCGTTGATGCGTTTTCTCGCCGCGCCGACCGACATCATGTCGCGCGGAAGGAGCAAATAGGCGTAAGCTTTGTGCTCAGCGCGGCCGACGCGGCCGCGCAATTGATAAAGATCGGCCAGCCCGAACCGGTCAGCGCGATCGATGATGATCGTATTGGCATTCGGGATATCGAGACCGCTCTCGATGATCGTGGTGCAGACCAGCACATCGATCTTTCCGGCAACGAACCGGGCCATGACCTCTTCCAATTCGTCGGCATCCATCTGGCCATGCCCAATCTCGACTCGCGCTTGCGGGCAAAGGTCGACGATCTTATCGCGCATCCGCTGGATGGTCATGACCCGGTTATGTAAAAAGAAAACCTGGCCCTGCCGTTCCAGTTCGCGATTGATTGCGTCGCGAATGATTCGTTCGTCGTACCCGCAGACCACAGTTTCGACCGGTAGGCGGTTTAACGGCGGCGTTTCGATGGTGGACATGTCTTTCACGCCCACCAGCGAAAGATAGAGTGTGCGCGGAATTGGCGTAGCCGACAGCGTGAGAACATCGACCAGTTTGAACAGATCTTTAAACGTCTCCTTGTGCAGAACACCGAACCGCTGCTCCTCGTCGATAACAACGAGACCAAGATCCTTGAATATCACGTCTCCTGAAATAAGGCGATGCGTGCCGATTACTATATCGACGCCGCCTTCGCGCAAGAGTCGTAGCACTTTTTTCTGCTCCGATTGCGACCGGAACCGGCTGAGCATCTCGATGCGCACCGGATAATCGAGCATGCGCTGGCGAAAGCTTTCGAAATGCTGTTGCGCGAGGACCGTGGTTGGCGTCAGCACCGCAACCTGTTTGCCGTCCATCACCGCCTTGAATGCGCCACGAATGGCGACTTCCGTTTTTCCAAAGCCGACGTCGCCGCAGATCAGGCGATCCATCGGCCGCGGCCGTTCCATGTCGATCTTTGTATCCGTGATCGCCTTCATCTGATCGGGCGTTTCACGGAATGGGAACGAATGCTCGAACTCAGACTGCCATTTGCTGTCCGGCCCGAAGGCATGGCCGGGGTGCGTTTCTCTCTCGGCTTGTAACGCGAGCATCTTCCCGGCGTAATCGAAGATCGATGCCACCGCATTTTTCTTTGCCCGGCTCCATTTCGAATCGCCCAACGAGCTAAGCTGCGGCGATCTTTTTCCGACTCCGACATAACGCGAGACGAGAAAAGCCTGCTCAAGCGGGACGTAGAGCTTCGCATCATCAGCGAATTCGAGAGCGAGGACTTCCTGTGATTGCGGTGTAGCGGTGGTCGTGTCGGCCGCAATTCCCGGCAGCAAGGTGGTCTCTGCACTTCGGGGCGGTTTGGGAAGTTCGATTAATCCTAAAAATTTTGCGACGCCGTGTTCGAGATGTACCACGTAATCGCCTTCAGTGAGTTCGCTGAAGTCGATCTGGGCACGATGCCGTTCCGCGCGATGCACTCGCCGTCGCGGATGCGCCGCAAATCGGCCGAATAATTCCGCGGCCGAGAGAACGACGAGATTGGCCGCGGGAAAACCAAAGCCGCGTGCCAGAGTTCCCTCCACAAGATCGACATCGTCCAGCGCTTTCTTCTCCCCCATGATCTCGCTGAAACGCTCAATCTCGCCTTCGGTCTGAAAATAAATGACGATTCGCGCTTTGCTTTTCCTCCATTCCTTCAAGCGCGAGACAATCTGCGTCCGCTTTGCTTCAATGAGCATCAGATCGCCGACTGCGAAGTCGCCGATGGCGCAATCCTGAAAGGCGCCCTCGTAATCCTCTGCTGGAGGGACGACCTCCGTGTCGTCCGCGGATCCGACAGAGCACCCTCCAATCCACCCTTCGCTTATCTGGACGTGTGCGTCGGAGGATTCGTCCGGTTCGATGTCGATCCTAATGTGCGCGCCGGCAACGTAATCGCTGACGCGACCGGTTTGATCATCCACGGCCCCGAGCAGAAGATCCACCGATTCCGTTTCGTGCACCGAAGTCTGAGTATCGACATCAAACTCGCGGATTGATTCGATTTGATCCCCGAAAAATTCAAGACGGACCGGTAGAGGCGACTGCCACGAGAAGATGTCCACAATTCCGCCGCGAACGGCAAACTGGCCGCGGGTAGCGACCTGGGCAACGCGTTCGTAGCCGGCGGCCGCCAATTGCTCGACGAGTTGTTCCATCTTTGCATTCGCCCCGTGCCGAAGCTGAACCACGGCGGATTGAAGCGCGCCGCGCTTCGGCGCAGCCTGATCGAGACTGGCGCGAGTAGCGACGACAATGTGCGGCCCCTTTCCGCGCTCGACTTGCGTCAGGAGAGCCAGCCGCTCGGCGGCGATTTCCGGATCGGGCAGAATGTTTTCGATGGCGGCGAACTCCGCTTCTGGAAGGAAAAGCGCGTTCGGCTGCCAGTTGAGCAAACTCTCGTAGAGCGATTCCTGGGAATGAACACTCGGGCAAAGCACCCAAATGGTCTTGTCGATTCTCTTTCCGACGACAGCGACGAGAAACGCCTGCGCAGATTCAATAACATGCGAAAAAGCGACGGGCCGCCGGCCGTTTTCGATCTCGCGCAATTTGCTCGCGATCGGCTTGGTTGCCTCGACTTTCTCTAGAAGCTCGGCGCGTATCGATTTTTCCACGAGACAGCTTTCGCCGAAAACTCCACGACTTCAAAAGTTGCTCGCTGGATGGTTACGGTCTTCGTAGTTTCGAGGGATGAAATCGACGAGCCACATGGTGACCATTCATCCCTATTTTAAGATTCATCCGGGAAAGGTCGATACCGTAAAAGCGTCGCTTCCCGCATTCGTGAATCAAACCACGCCGGAATCGAAGAATCTTTTCTACGCCTTTACCCTGGACGGCGATGAGCTTTTCTGCCGTGAGGGTTACATGGATGGGGACGCGGTGCTGACGCACCTGGCAAACGTGCAGGTGTTGCTGGATGAGTTGTTGAAGAACAGCGACCTGATCCGGCTCGAAATTCATGGCCCGTCAGCGGAACTGGAGAAGCTCAAAGAACCTCTGGCGGAATTGAAACCGAAATGGTTTGTCCACCAGTGCGGTGTGGAACGGTAGGCAGCGAGCGTCTCTCGACCGGGATCAGCGATCCCGGCTACAATCCGCGGCCGATAGCGACCGCTACTGCGCGCAGCCGTGGAACCAGATCGGCGAAAATCTCCGGAGTCAGCGCTTGGTCGCCATCGCTCTTGGCCAGTTCGGGTGAGTCGTGGACTTCGATCATGACGGCATCGGCTCCCGCGGCGATGGCGGCGAGCGACATCTGCGGAACAAACTCGCGAACCCCGATGGCGTGGGTTGGATCGACAATGACCGGCAGATGCGTTTTCGATTTCAGAATCGGGACGGCGCTGAGATCCAACGTGTAACGCGTGGCTGTTTCGAAGGTGCGAATGCCCCGCTCACAGAGCAGAACGTTCATATTGCCTTCGCTCAAGATGTACTCGGCGCTCAAGATCACCTCGTTAATGGTGGCGCTGAATCCGCGCTTGAGGAGGACTGGCAGCCGACTCCGGCCCAACTCTTTCAAGAGCGAAAAGTTTTGCATGTTGCGCGTGCCCACTTGAAGACAGTCCGCGTATTTTTCGATCATCGGAAGATCGCGGGCATCCATGATTTCAGTGATAACGGGCAGGCCGGTTTCGGCGCGTGCATCGGCGAGGAAGCGAAGGCCGTCCTCGCGCAGACCCTGAAAACTGTAAGGCGAAGTACGCGGTTTAAAGGCGCCGCCTCGAAGAATTTTTGCGCCCGACTGTTTAACATTTTTTGCGATCGATAAGATTTGTTCGCTACTTTCGACAGAACACGGCCCCGAAATCAGGACGACGTTTTCGTTTCCGCCGATTTTGACCCCGCCAATTGCCACTGCTGTAGGTGTGCGCGAGTCGCGGGCAGCAAGTTTGTAAGGCGCAACCAGCGGAACAATCGCTTCCACACCGGGCATGGCGGCCAGCGGCTTCTCCCGCAGGAGCGCTTCCGGGCCAATGATCCCTATGATCACCCGCGACGCGCCGCGACTGATTTGCGCATCGAGGCCGAGCTCGCGCACCCGCGCGATGATCCGGGTAATCTGGGCCTCAGTGGCGGTTGGTTGCGTAATAAGGATCATATTTTCGGCTGGCAGACGTCGAGAATGCCGCCGGGACGAATTTTCTGCAAGCCCAGAGACTTTACATCGGCGCGCCCCGTAATTCGCGGCCGATCACTCTCTAATCTGTAATCGCGACTGGCGTTCCAACGGAAACCGATTTGAAAAAACTCTGGGCCATGAATTCCGGCATACGGATGCACCCGTGCGACGCTGGAAAACCTGGCAGGTAGCCGGCATGAAGACCGATGCCCTGGGTGACACGCATAAAAAACGGCATGGGCGCGCCTTTGAAATGAGTGCCGGGTGGTTTCGGATCCTTATTCACATCGACGTTGGGCTTCACGACTGTGCCCCCGGCGTCGACGTAATCGCCGTACAGACTCGAAACGTGAGCAACGTCCTTCTGGGTGACTGAGAATTTCCCGTGCGGCGTATTCAAGCCTTCGCGACCGGTGGAAAGCTGGGAGATCCCCACAAGCGCACCACTTTTGTAGAAATAAGCGCGTTGTTCTCCCAGGCTGATCTTGATGGACGGCTTGCCGCCCACGCCGTCGCCGTCCCAGTATGAAATATTGTCCTGCGGCGCGCCGGGGGCCGTAGCGGTCCCGCGGGTGCCGCCTAGATACTGGGTCTGAGACGAGAAGCGGGGATCGTTGCTTTCACAGCCGGCCACGAGCACGGCGAGGGACGCCAGAATTGGAAATGCAGACGCGCGATAAAACGATCGAAACATAATTTTTTTTGCGACGAATTCCCTAATTCGCAAGCGAGGGAAAGTCAAGGGAACGGCAGCGGTCAGGACGGGTGCCGAAGTTTGCGTAAAAAGCTCGCTCCGCACGAAGCTTGCTCCGGCTTGAATTGTGCTTGGATTCATGCAGACTTCCGCCCGTCTCCCCCAACGGATCGTTTTACCCATCATGCCCACGTACGAGTATTCCTGCCTGAAGTGCGGCCAGAATTTTGAGACGACCCAATCGATGCGCGACGAGGCATTTAAGGAATGTCCAAAAGGGCTTTGCCGGCTGCCGAAATGGGGCCATGGGAAAGTAAAGCGGCTTCTCGGAACAGGCGCGGGACTGATCTTTAAAGGATCCGGATTTTACATTACCGACTACCGCAGCGATTCCTACAAGGAGGCGGCCAAAAAAGAAGCGCCCGCCGTTTCGTCTGGGACTGAAAAACCGACGCCCTCAAAAGAGGCGGGCGGCAAAGCGGCAGTTGCAACATCGACAAAGGCAGCCGAGAGCAAACCCAAGAAGGATTCCCACACGTGATCAAACTGATTTGCCCCGAGTGCCAGCACGAGAACGAAGCGGAGCGCATTTATTGCCATAGCTGCGGGGCCCGGCTCGATCGCTCGGCGATTTCAGCGAAGGAATCACCGAAGGAAAATATTAATGATACGCGGAAGCGTGTTCGTAAAATGTTCGACCCGACAGGTCTCAAATTCCGGGCGACGGTTAGGCGAGTTATCAAGATGCTGTTCGTCGCGTGCGCTCTGGCGGCTCTCGTGCAAATGATTTTACCGCCGGATGTTCCTGCGCCTGCGGACGCCAGTCTGAGTAGTATTTCCCAAATCAATTTCGATCTGGAGAACGCGATCACTCGCCACACCCCGCCGCAATTGCAGTACACGGAAGATCAGGCGAATGACCATTTGCGTTATGCGCTGAAGAACAAGAAAGCGAAGTTAGACAAGTCGGTTCTCTTGTTTGAGGGGGGGGTGGTTCACTTCCGGGAAGGCAGCTGCGCTATTACGGTGGAACGTTCGATCTTCGGCTTCTCTTTTTTTACCGGAACGAGTTACGCGATCCGGGTGGGCGAAGCAAAACCGGTGGTGACGAACAACGGCGGTAGCATCGGACGGCTGCCCGTTCATCCGCTGATCATGGGATTCGGCGACATTATCTTTGCCGACGTGTGGTCCGCGCTCGATCGGGAGTACAAGTTGATCTCCAAAATGGGCGCAATCGAATTTCACGACAAGCTCGTCGTGCTGACAGCCCCCGTCGCCGCGCAATAGTTCTGGCGGTTGACTCATTCTTGCTGGCGGAGACGCGCCCGGCGGGATTAGTCTCGACCCGAGGATGCAGATAAATCGCGGCGCGTTTCTTCTATTGTCGATCCTGATTTGCCACCCGCTTCGGGCGACGCTTCCAGACCATACCCTCAGTCCGTCGCGGCAGTTTGTGGTCTATGGCGCGAATGCAACGTTGCGCGGCAACGTCTCGCAGGTCGCGGAACAAACCAAGGCCACTTTGCTCGCAGTTCTGCGCGAGCCGGATCGATGGAAAACATCAATCGTCGTCAATGTGCAATTGCCCCAGGCAAATCTTCCGGAACTGCCGCCGGCGGAATTGCGTTTCAGCCAGACTGGCTTCGGCCTGAAACTGCAACTCGATCTCACCCTTGCGCCAAACGCCGACGCCTCTTTGGTCGAGCGCGAATTGTTGCGCGCCATCCTCCTGGAAATGATTTATCGGCGCGAGATGGGCGTGGCGCCCGGCACAGCTTACGTCGAACCGCCGGACTGGTTGCTTGATGGCGTGCTCGCTCTCACTCCCGGTCGAGATCGGCAGCCATTGGTAGACGCACTCGCTCTCTCCGGTAAGGCCCTTTCGTTTGAAGATTTTTTCCGACAGCGGCCCGCATCTATCGATTCGCCGGGACGATTGCTCTATCGCGCCTGCTCCTTTGCCTTTGTGCAACTGCTGGTCGACGAAGCGGACGGACCTGCGCGGCTCGCGCGATACATCGACAATCTCTCGCTGGCATCGAGCGATCCGCTGGCCGATTTAAAGGCGCAGTTTCCCTTGTTGCGCGGCAATGCGAAAGAAGTCTGGCGATCGAATATAATCCGCCGTGCCGCTGTTCAGAAATATCAGTTGCTCACGGTTGCCGAAACGGAAGACCGTCTCGTTGAAATATTAAGGCTAAAGATCGCCGATGCCAGCGGGCCGGCCAAGACAGCCGAACTGGGGGACTTGTTGCAGCGAAAGATTTCTCCGACGGAAAAATCCGCTCTCACTCGATTGAGCCAGGAGTTGCTCTCACTGGGCGTGCGCGCCAACCCGGTCATGCGACCGGTTATGCGCGAGTACCAGCAAATTACCGCACTGCTGGTTTCTGGAAAACGACGAAAAGTCGCTCAACGGCTGAGACGGTTAACAATCACGCGCACCGAACTGGTCGCTCGGATGAGCGACATCGACGATTACCTGAATTGGTTTGAAGCGACGCAATCGAAGACGAAGAGCCAAATGTTTGGCGATTATCTCGACGCGGCGAGCGAATCGCGTGCCTCGTCACCGAGAAGGCGAGATGCGCTTTCGGTTTACCTCGATTCGCTGGAAGCGCAGTTCTAGACCTCGCTTCAGGCAGCTCGAGATCCCGTCATCCGCCGATCTGACCCAGGACGCTCCGGAGTTGGTGAAAGTCCACCGGCTTGCTGAGATGGAAGTCGAATCCGGCCTCTTTGCCGCGCTTGATATCGTCGTCGCGGTCGAACCCTGTCAGGGCCACGCCTTTGAGGGGCTGTTTACGTTTGGCTTCCGAGATCACATCGTAACCGCTGCCATCAGGGAGTCCGATGTCGCTCAAAACGACGTCGAAGTTTTTTGCGTCGATCATTTCCAGCGCGCTCCTCTGGGAATCGGCCACCGAGATTTCGTGGCCGAAGTGACTTAGGAGGCTGGATAATGTTCGGCGGGTGTCGCCATGGTCCTCGACCACCAGAATTCGCAGCGATTTTCCCGGATGATATTGAGTATCGATTGGCCCCTCTCTCATTTTGGCACCGTGTTGAAACCTTTCCCTAGAATCGTTCCGGCGTCCTCGGTTGGCTGTGCCTGCCAGGTTTTGAGCACTTATCGTGCTGGGAGCCCGGGCCTGATTGGAAAGGCCAGCCTACCGGCCGCGACAAACAGGAATTGCAAAATTTGCGCCGCAGCCGACCCTAACGAGAAGCGAATGCAGACGGTGATTCAAGTCATCACGACCGGGCGCGGATCTTTGCGCAACAAGATCATGAGCGATCCCCAATTGGATTCAAAATTCGGCTTTATCAAGGTCTGGTCGAAGCAAGCTGGTCGCCCACATGGCTGGGCAAAAATCCACAGCGCGCGCGATGTTCACGGCGCGATCAACCTCGAGTGGCACGCGCGCAGCGGCACACTCATCTGCCGTGTTGTGACGAAGCTCGGCAACAAGCCGAATTCAATTATCGGCGATTTCATCGATTATCTGCTGGCCCGCCACCAAAGCCGCATCCTCGCCATTCACATCATGCGGCGTTGAATCGTCGAAAAATTGAATCGCGCAGATGGGAAGGCGGAAGCTACCTCAAGGCACAATGCGGACATGATAGAATCGCGTATTAGCGAATCGCCCGCCGACATCTGTTACCGCAACCGAGTTTCCGTTGCCAGAAACAACATTGCCCACCGGCACCCAACTCGGCGCCAGTAAAGTGGGCGATTGCTCGACCTGATACCGTTTCGCTAGGACGGTAGTGAAGGTGACGATGAAATCATTGCTGTTCGAGACGATGCTGTTGATGCGAAAGAGGCTGGTGGGATCGCGCGGATTAGTGCCCGCCAGGTACTCCATGAAATTGCTCACTCCGTCGCCGTCGGTGTCCTGCGCACCATCAGCGCCGTCATTCGGATTGAGCCCGTTATCGTTCTCGTAATCATCGGGTATGCCGTCGCCATCGGTATCGATGAAGGGGCTGGTGGCGAAGCTAGTGTCGTTGCCGGTGATGGTGCCGGAGTTGCCCGTGATAGTAACTCGGTAATGATAAGACGTGCCGGGCGCCAATCCGGTGACGGCAAGCGACACAGGAACATCTGATGAGCCGCTTCCGGCGCTCTGTTCGGTAGAGGTGAAGCCATAACTGGTGGTCGTGCCGAAGTCGAAGTGATAGGTGGTCACAATTCCGTTAGGCGAAACAGTGCCGTTTAAGGTCGCGCTGGTAGAACGAATGTTTGTTGCTGTATTCGTGACGACAGAAGGAAATGCCGCGACGGTGGTGAAGGCCAGGTCGGAACCATTGCTGGTACCGTTTGCATTCGAAGCGACGATGCGAAAATGATAAACGGTATTCGGTTGCAGCCCGCTGATATTCGCGGTGAGAGACAAGGTGGTATCGCCGGCACCGATGTTTTGGTTGGGCGTGGTTTGTCCGTAGGCTGCGGTTGTTCCCCACTGAAAGAAGGCGGTAGTCGCAACGAATTCCGGGTCCACGGTGGCATTGAGCACCGCGGCGACGCTGGTCACGCCGGAAGCGGCGCGGCTCGTGACGACGGGCTTGTTGCTCAGGAGCCAAAGTGATGCATTTCTGACGAGCCGGCCATCATTACCGCTCGCATCGTCCCAACCGTTGAAGAGAGTGTCGTTAGAATCTCCCGTGCCGTCATCAATGGGAGAGCTGTCTCCGACGGCGACAAATTTCCCGGCGCCGTACGTGCCGTAGAGCGCCATCACCTGGGTGCTGGAATGAGCGGAGGTTTGCCACACCGCTGCGTGCGCGATCGTCGCATCGGTGATCGTCATCGTGGCGCCGTTGACATACTTCAGCGACGTGACAGTGCCGGCCGGGCCGTGAGTAAGAGGGTTGGACAGGCTCGTATCGGCGACGCCGGTAGGGCTTATGTCGACAGTGTTGAATTTGAATCCGAAAACGCTCGTTGCGCCTAACAAGTCATTCCAAACACCGACCGAATCGATTCCGTCATTGTTGCGATCGGATTGATCATGGTCGCTGACCATAAAAATAGCACCGCCGGCGAAAACGTAATTCAGGATGGCAGTTTTTTCTGCGGCAGTGAAAGCGATGTTTGGTTCGCAGACGATGAAAAGCTCATAGTTGGAAAGGTCCTGCGAATTGCTCGCGTCGCCATAAGTGATGCGACTGCGGGTGCCCGATGTGGGCGTGATGAAAACGGGAAGTGTTTCGATGGGAGTGATACCGGCTTTCGCGAGCGCCACCGCCCACGCGCTGAGAGAACCGTTCCAGTAGGTTTCGCTGGTATTAGCCGTGATGCCCGCAATGGCAGGGGTCGGAATCCGCTGTGGGTCCGATTCGTTTCCAGAGCCTCGTACCCCCGAGCCGTCGCCACTACTGGAAACACGAAGGTCGTGAACGTCCGCATCGACGACCCAGTCGGCGTTACCGGCCATTTCCGCCTTCGTCGCGTCGAAAAGGACCTGCCCGTTCAAAGCCAAAGGCAGAAAGAGAAGACCAAGGTAGACGAAAGCTTTCACGAACGAAATTGGAGGGCCGATTATTACTCCAAAAGAAGGAAAATCCTATTGAAATCGGGAAACTTCTTCGCGTGCAGCACGGTTCGCAATCAGAACGATCCCGAGACCGTAACCCGCGGCCAGGGTCACTTGGCGATCGTTCCGAATTCGCCTTGCTGCTGGATCAGTTTGGCGATGAGGCCAGTCCAGCCGGTTTGATGGGACGCTCCCAGGCCGGCGCCAGTATCGGCGTGGAAATATTCGTGGAACAGATGACGATTTTGCGCTGTAGCCGCGGGCGTCGATCGCGGTGAGAGGCTATGAGCTTGCATTCCTCTCTCGAACGCGCGTTCGCCGTTCTCATTGCGTAACCAAAGTTTGATCAACCGGTTGGACAGCTCATTGGCGACTTCTTTCAGATGCATGAACTGGCCGGAGCCGGTCGGACATTCCACTTTGAAATCGTCGCCGTAATAATGATGAAACTGCTGGAGCGATTCGATCAGCAGATAATTGATCGGGAACCAGACCGGCCCGCGCCAGTTGGAGTTGCCGCCGAAAATTCCGCTTTGAGATTCAGCCGGGTCGTAGCTGACCACTTTTTCTTCATCACGCACCACCAACCGGTAGGGATGATCCTTGTGAAATTTACTGAGCGACCGCACGCCGTAATCGCTGAGAAATTCTTCGGGATCGAGCATGCGTCGCAGCAGACATTTCAATCGATGCCCGCGGGTGAGCGCGACGAGCCGGCGCTCTTTCATGCCGGGCTCCTGCCAACGCGACACCAGGCTGGCCAAGTCGGGGCGATAAGCGAGATACCATTCCAGGCGCGCTTTGAAACCGGGGAGCGCGTCGATCAGCTGCCATTGAATCGTTTCCACGGCCAGCAACGGCATCAGTCCCACCAATGAGTGAACTTTTAGTGGTAAATATCGTCCATCCGGTATGTGCAGGACATCATAATAGAATTCATCCTCCTCGTCCCAAAGGCCAATGCCTTTGCCGCCGAGATTGTTCATAGCTGCTGCGATCCCGAGGAAATGCTCGAAGAATTTGGTCGCGATATTTTCGTAAACATGGTTTTCCGCCGCCAGCTCGATCGCGATGCGCATCATGTTGAGGCTGAACATTCCCATCCAACTGGTGCCGTCGCTCTGTTCCAGATGGCTGCCATCGGGAAACGCTGCGCTGCGATCGAATACGCCGATGTTATCGAGCCCGAGGAAGCCGCCTTGAAAAATATTATTGCCTTCGGAGTCCTTGCGATTCACCCACCACGTAAAGGAGAGCAACATTTTGTGGAAGATGGTTTCCAGGAATGCGCGATCGCCTTTGCCGCGCTGCTTGCGCTCGATTTGATAAACACGCCACGCTGCCCATGCGATTACGGGCGGATTGACGTCGCTAAAATTCCATTCGTAGGCGGGCACCTGTCCGTTTGGATGTTGATACCATTCGCGCGCGATGAGATCGAGCTGGCTCTTGGCGAACGAAGGATCGACAAGGGCGAGCGGAATGCAATGAAAGGCGAGGTCCCAAGAAGCGTACCAGGGATACTCCCATTTGTCCGGCATCGACATCACCCGCTCATTATAAAGATGACGCCACTCCGAGTTGCGGCCTTCCTTTCGTTCGGGTGGCGGCGGCGGCTGGCCGGGATCGCCCTCCAACCACTGCTCGACGATGTAATGATAAAATTGTTTACTCCATAACATCCCAGCGAGTGCCTGGCGCTGAATCGCCTTGTGCTCTTCGCTCAGAGATGCCGGCGCTAACTCGGAATAAAATTCGTCCGCTTCTTTGCGCCTTTTCTCGAAGATTTCGTCGAAATCGGCGAATGGCTGAGTTGCTCTCACCCCCGCCCTCTCCCTGAGGGAGAGGGGGACGACGGAGTCGCCGGGTGAGGGCCCGTTTGGTTGTTGATTGCCGGTCTTCGCCAGTGGAGAGGCGAGCTCCTGAGAGCCCGGTTTCGCAGAAGGCGTCGCGGGAGCTCCGCCCTCCACTGCCGTTCGAGTCTTGGCTAGCCGCAGCCGGACCGTGACCGATTCGTTCGCCGGAATTGTGAACCGGTAATGCGCCGCCGCCTTGGTCCCGACCTGGTTCGGATTGACGGCGTTGATGTCATTCTGAACTACGCAATCGTTGATCGCGTCCTTCACGTGCGGTGAGGAATTCGCCACGCCCCAAATGCGTTTCAGATTGGTTTCATTTTCAGTGAAGAGGAGTTTGTCCGGCGCTTCGCAGTGAAGGCGGTAAACGCCCAAGTCATGATGCGTCGCTTCGACGGTGTCGATGTTCGCGTCGCTCGGCGTTCGTTCCTGCAAACTCGGTTTACGATTGTCGCGACCCCAGCTCCAGGTGTTGCGAAACCAAATCGTCGGCAGCATGTGCAACACCGCAGGGGCCGGGCCGAAGTTCGTCGCAGTCGCACGAATCAAAATGTCATCGCAATCCGCCTTCGCGTATTCTATCTCGATGTCGAAATAGCCGTTGTCGAGCGCATCGGTGTCCCAAAGCTCGAACTCGGATTCCGTTCGCGAGCGCGCTCCACTTCGCGCGACCAGTTCGTCGTAAGGAAACGCGCCGTGCGGGTAGCGATAGGTCATCCGCATGAAACTGTGCGACGGCGTGCTGTCGAGATACCAGTAAAGTTCCTTCACGTCCTCGCCATGATTTCCCTGTGGATTCGTTAAGCCGAACAGGCGCTCCTTCAACATCGAATCGCGTTCGTTCCAGAACGCGAAGGCGAAACAAAGATGCTGTCTGAAATCGCAGATCCCGCCGATGCCGTCTTCGCTCCAGCGATAGGCGCGCGATCGTGCATGATCGTGCGGGAAATAACCCCAGGCATCACCGGTTGCGCTGTAGTCCTCGCGCACCGTCCCCCACGCCCGTTCGCTGAGATAAGGTCCCCAAAGATTCCATCGTTTTCCGAAGTGATCAGGTTCCGCGGCGCGTTTCTGCTCAGCGTTCATAGCGAACATCAACGCAATAGCGAACTCCTTGGGTACTGTCGAACACGAAAGAGCCCTTCAAAGGCGACGGTCTTAGAACGCCGCTACAAATCGGACAACCAGCAGCGTTACGACCAGGTGATCAAACGCAGTTCGTGCGTTTGCATCAGATGCGGATGTGTCGGAACGACGCGAACGCTGAAGCCGTAGGCGCCGCTCTCAGATGCCGGAACGGAACCGCGATAGATATAACTGCCGTCGCCGTTCTGATTGCTCTCACTCAAGACCGTGACGATCGGATTCTTTACGCCGCCGTTCTCCGCTTCGCCGTGATACGCTTCCACACGTACATGTTTTGGATCGACTCCTCCGAGATGCACCCGCGCGGTTAGTTCCAGCGATTCGCCCACCGGAATATCTTGTCGATCCTGATTGGCGACCTGCACATCGTAAATCCGCACCTGCGGCCAATCTTTTCGCATCCTGGTCTTCCATTCGCTCAGTTGCGATGCCGCCGCGCAATTCTCGTGTGAAAAACCTTGGTGAGATTGCATTGCGTTGATGTAAAGCCGCTCGGCGTATTCTTTCACCATGCGATGCGTATTGAATACCGGCGTGATGCTGCGGATCGATTCCCGCATCAGTTGCAGCCAGGCCAGCGGCAGTTTGCCATCCGGCTTCGCGTAATAGAGCGGGATGATCTGGTTCTCTAGCAATTGATACAAGCTGCTCGTGTCGACTTCGTTTTGAAACTCCACGGTGCCGTTGCCGATTTCCGCGCCGATAGCCCAGCCGTTGTTGCCGTTGAAGCCTTCGCACCACCAGCCATCGAGCACGCTAAGGTTGATCCCGGCGTTCGGCGCGCATTTCATTCCGCTGGTGCCGCTTGCTTCCAACGGACGCAGCGGATTGTTCAACCAAAGATCGACACCCTGCACCAGCCGCCGCGCGATGTAGCTGTCGTAATCCTCCAGAAAAACGATCCGGTTCTCGAAGCCCGCTTCTCGGCTGAATTGATAAACTTCCTTGATCAGTCCTTTGCCCCCTTCGTCGCGCGGATGCGCTTTGCCGGCGAAAATGAATTGGACCGGGCGGGTTGTATCGTTGAGCAGCCGCTGGAGCCGTTCCTTGTCGCTGAACAGGAGCGCGCCGCGTTTGTAAGTCACAAAGCGCCGTGCAAATCCGATCGTTAAGATTTCCGGATCGAGAATCCGGTTCACTTTACGGATCGATTCGGGCGATTCACCCACGCGCTCGCGCCGCATCCGCACGCGTTCACGAACAAATTCCACCAGGCGGAATTTTAGCTTCTGGTGCGTCTCCCAAAGTTGCGCATCGGGGATATCGATCACGCCGCGCCAAAAGTCCGGCTCGGTGAGATGTTCTTCCCAGTTGCCGAGATGTTTTCGGTAAAGATCGGAAAACTCGGGCGCCATCCAGGTCTTGGTATGAATGCCATTGGTGATGCTGGTGATCGGAACTTCATGCGCCGGCACACCCGCCCAGACATCCTTCCAGAGCGCGCGGCTCACTTCACCGTGCAATCTGCTCACACCATTGCATTGCCGGCTCATTCGCAACGCCAGGATCGTCATGCTGAATGAATCAGCCGGATCGACACTCGATTGGCCGAAGCGGAAAA
>JBDTZF010000100.1:0-10044 GCA_040005265.1 Verrucomicrobiota bacterium | reverse complement strand
AAGCGCTGAAAGCATCTAAGCGCCAAGCCTATCCCAAGATGAGTTCTCCCTGAAGGGTCGTGGTAGACCACCACGTTGATAGGTTACTGGTGTAAGCATAGTAATATGTTCAGCTAAGTAATACTAATAACCCGTTTGGCTTGATCTTTTACTTTTCCAATACGCTGCTGTTCCGAGAAATCGGGACAGCAGTAATGGGAAATGAAAGATCCAAATAAAACGAAGCCTTAAATGCGCGCTTTCTCTTCCTGTATGTAGATTTCAGAGAACCAGTTGAATTGATGATTTATGATTTCTGAATGATGATTTGGAAATCAGTTCTTTGAAAACAATTGAATGGCGTGGTCGGCAGAGATTCTGACAACCCGGATGATTTGGATGGCGGATCAATCAGAGATCAGCAATCGGAAATCAACAATGGTGTCAGCACTCTGGTGATCATAGCGCAGTGGCCCCACCCGTTCCCATTCCGAACACGGCAGTGAAACGCTGCAGCCCCGATGGTAGTACGGCGATAGGCTGTGCGAGAGTAGGACGTCGCCAGAACAAAGGCCCCGCTGGGTTTATCTCAGCGGGGTTTTTGTTTTGGCCCGCCTACTCGAGCAGAGAGAACACGCCAGGCCGGGAGGCCGGCGGGTAGACGGTCAAGCCCGCGATGGTAGCGGGTGAGCAAATGGGAATTTGCGAATCAGTAGGACGTCGCCAGAACAAAATGCCCGCTGAGTTTATCTCATCGGGTATTTTGCTTTTAACGTCCCGGGGAGGTGAGACGGTGACAAGTGGCGAGTCTGCCGTAAGTTCTAGTATGCTAACGAGCAAGAAGGTTATCAACGCCATCAACGAGCAAATCGGTTATGAATTCAGCGCTTCGATGCAGTATTACGCGATCGCGGCGCATTTTGCCGCCGAAGCTCTGCCGCAATTGTCGCAACATTTCTTTAAACAAGCCGAAGAAGAGAAAGACCACGCTTTA
This sequence comes from Verrucomicrobiota bacterium, assembly GCA_040005265.1. GTDB lineage: Bacteria > Verrucomicrobiota > Verrucomicrobiia > Chthoniobacterales > UBA10450 > JBDTZF01. The sequence continues at coordinate 9,071 of JBDTZF010000100.1, read as the reverse complement.
CGCTTCATCAAATACGTTGTCGATGCTGGCGGGCGTGTAGTCATTCCCGCGCTCGGAGCACCAAAATCGATCTTCAAGAATCCGAAGGACGCGGTAAAACTTTCGCTCGACCAGGAAGTAAAGGTTACGCACCAGATCAATGCCCTTGTGGAACTCGCGCGCGTCGAGAAGGACTACATCACGATCAATTTTCTTCAGTGGTTTCTGACCGAACAACTCGAGGAAGTTTCCTCGATGGATAATCTGCTCAAAATCGTCGAGCGCGCCGGCAACGATCTGCTTCAGGCAGACGAATACCTTGCCCGGGTCGGCGTTCGGACGATGCCCGAGCCGCCTAAAGAATAAGAAACGCCCAACGGCAGAAATACGGAGGGGGGAAGGCCACGGATGAACACGGATCGACAAGATTTCCAGAAAAACTTATCCGTGAAAATCCGTGTTTATCTGTGGCTAGAATCCCCCTTTGATTCAATCCCCCTTCGCAAAAGTCTTGAATAGACACCGTTAAGAGGAGTCTAATCGAGCACTATGAAAACTACCCTACTCAGTTTGTTAGTGGCAGCAGGTCTCGCCCTTGGCAGCACGGCGTTCGCCGGAGGCAAAACCTACGAAGTAACCGGACCGGTTCTGGAAGTGAACGATTCCATGATCGCCGTCCAGAAGGGCAAGGACCGTTGGGAAATCGCGCGTGACTCGAGCACGAAAGTCACCGGCGACCTCAAAGTCGGCGAAAAGGTGCACATCACCTACACGATGAGCGCCACCGAGGTCGAGGTGAAGGCAGCCAAAGCCGCGGCGAAGGAAAAGGGCGCGAAGAAAGAAGCGAAGACCGAGGCCAGCCCCGCAGCTTCACCGAAGAAATAATTAACATCGACAGAGATTAAGATCGCCGGGGACGTGCAACGTTCCCGGCGATTTTCCTGTAGCCACGTCGCTGTGCGACATCTTGTTGGTGGATCGAGCAGTCCCTTGCTCGATGTTAAGAATGTCGGCGAAGCCGAGTAGACATGGCATCGCCCGCGGAGCGGCCGATCCACCTTAGCGTCGCCCGCTGCCGCCGAGAATTCCGCCCAGAATTCCTCGCACGATTTGTCGTCCGATCTGGCTACTGGCCGCGCGCATCGCGCTCTTGGCCATTGATGTGGCCATCGAATCATGGACGGCCCCGCGCGGGCCGATTGTTGGTTGAAAGACCGACGTAACCTTTCCCAAGGCCTCGTTCAGTATCGAAGGCCCTCCGCCCTCCGGAGTCCCCGCTCCTGCCCCGGTGGCGACCGGCGGCGCACCGGCTGATTGTCCTTTCTCCCCTGCTCGCGCCTGCAATTTTTCGTAAGCCGATTCGCGGTCCACTCCCTTCTCATAATGACCAGCGATGGCGGATGAACTGATAACCTGTTTACGTTGATCGGGGGTAATGGCGCCCACCTGGCTTCGCGGCGGAACAATCTTTGCGCGTTCCACAATTTGCGGGCTGCCGCTCTCATCGAGCATCGACACCAGCGCTTCGCCCACGGCAAGCTCAGTTAAGACCGTCTCAACATTCAATTTCGGGTTTTGCCGGAAAGTTTCCGCAGCGGCTTTCACGGCTTTCTGATCGCGCGGCGTAAAGGCGCGCAACGCGTGTTGCACCCGATTGCCCAGCTGGCCGAGCACGATGTCGGGAATGTCGAGCGGGTTCTGGCTGACAAAGTAAACGCCGACACCCTTCGATCGAATGAGCCTCACCATCTGTTCGATCTTTTGTTCGACTGCAGGGGCGATGTCGGTGAAAAGCAAATGCGCTTCATCGAAGAAGAAAACCAGCTTCGGTTTTTCCGGGTCGCCGATCTCCGGAAGCTTTTCAAACAGCTCCGAGAGCATCCAGAGCAGAAACGTGGCGTAAACTTTCGGCGCCTGCTGCATCAATCTGTCGGCGGCCAGAATATTGATGATGCCCTTGCCGCCCTGCGTTTGAATTAGATCGTCGAGATCAAGCGCAGGCTCGCCGAAAAACTTGTCTGCACCCTGCGATTCGAGGGCGAGCAGATTGCGTTGGATCGTGCCGGCGCTAGCCGCGGAGATGTTGCCATATTGTGTCGTAAACTGATCGGCGTTGTCGGCCACGTACTGCAGCATCGAGCGCAGATCCTTAAGATCGAGAAGCAGCAGCCCGTTTTCGTCCGCGATCTTGAAGACCATGTTGAGCACGCCTTCCTGAGTGTCGTTCAACTCCAGGAGCCGGCCGAGCAGGAGTGGCCCCATCTCGGAAATGGTCGCGCGAATCGGATGACCGTTCTCGCCGAACACGTCCCAGAAAACGACCGGGGACGCTTCGCCTTTGAAATCGTCGAGCTTAAGTTCTTTGGCGCGGTCGACCACCTTCGGATTAGTGGCCCCCGGCTGGCTCAATCCGGCGAGGTCCCCTTTTACATCGGCCATGAAAACGGGCACTCCGCGCGCGCTGAAATTCTCGGCCAAGGTTTGCAGCGTGACAGTTTTCCCGGTGCCGGTCGCACCGGCAATCAAGCCGTGGCGATTCGACATTTTCGGCAGGAGACAAATGTCTTCGCTGTCGGATTTTGCGATGAGAATTGGTTCGCTCATACTTCGAATTTAAGGGAGGGATTACCTCCGTGTCCAAATTTAAGGGACCCGACGCAGCGCGTCCCTCCACCGGTTTAGGCTGCCGCACTCTTGCGCTGCCACGCTCCCAGCACCAAACCACTGATTGAAAAAGCGAGAAGCGGGCGCCCCATGTTGAGCAAGATGAGCGGCCACGGGTTGGTGCCGAATGCCGAGAACACCGAAATCGTCGCGTATTCGACAAACAGAAATGCGAACCAGCAATTGAAACCGACAGCAAAGCCGCAACCTGCGCCATGAGCGTTCATTCGCCCGATCAGCCAAGCCAATGCGTAATTCACGAAGATCGAAGCGGCAATCGCAACCAGGTAGGGCGCGATCTCGTGCGGGTTGTCGATGTCGGTCATAGTTTTCGCGTGCAGATTCAGCCAGATGTTGCCAAATATCGCGGACCATCCGAAGCCGATGAGTTGATGCACGATCACCAGAATCCAGACCGCCAGATGATTGATTTTGTTATTCATGAGGTTTCCCCAGTATTCGGCCTTCTCGATTTCCGTAGCAAGCCGATTCTGTGTAGCGGCGCTCTCTGATCGACTGGTCGAGCCTCGAATGCGGCGGAATCGCAGGAACCCTCACCTGGCGCTGACGCGTCCTCCTCTCCCGTAAGGAGAGGATTGAGGTGAAAGCATCTCGCGATTTTGAAGCCGCCGTCTGGCAGAAGAAAGTTTGCGACCCCGAAAGCTTTCGGGACCGCTACAGCCACATTTCACTCCTCTATCCGCTTTAGGAGGAACGCGGCGCCTATGAATGTAATGAGCGCGCCCGCCAACAGCACAATAAGATCGACAACGTAAAATGAGGGGCCGGCGTGATACATGTTCACCAGCCGGAAGGCGCGGCAGAAATGGGTGAGCGGAAAAAGTTCCGCAATGTAACGGACGGCGCTGGGCAATTGCTCCAGCGGGGCGAAAGCGCCGGACAGCACAAAGACGGGCAGCAAAAAGAAAACCGAAAACTGAATTGCCTGTGTTTGCGTCCGCGAGAAGGAGGATATCAGCAGCCCCAGCCCAAGCGAGCAGAGCAGAAAAAGAAAACAGATCACTGCCAGCGCCGCCGGTTGGTAAAAGCGAACCGAGAAATGCCAGGCGGCGACAGCGGCGATCATTACGATCAAAATGCCCGAGACTGCAAGATAGGGAAGAATTTTTCCGATGACGATCTCGCGGCGGCGAAGCGAGGTCACCAGCAACTGATAGAGTGTCCCCGATTCGCGTTCGCGCGCGATCGTGCAGGCCATGAGCGTGACGGTCAGCAGTTGCAAGATCAAGCCGATCACACCGGGGACGACGTAATCGATGAAGCGTGACTTCGGATTGTAAAGATTCCTGGAATCAGTGCTCCATGCTGTCATCAGCGAAACAAATTGCTTGCGGATATCCACCGGAAGCTTTTTTCCTAACTCGATCACGTCTTCGGGGAGCGCTTCCACGATCAGGTCGCGCTCTTTCGCCTGAAAATTACCGAGGTTCTGCTGAACAGCGCCTTCGACTGCGGCGGCTGTGTTGGTATCGCTGTCATCGAGATACAGCGGCAACGGCTTTGGATCGCCCTTGTTAAGGCTGTCAGTCCAGCCGGCCGGGATCACCAGGCTCGCTTTCACGCCGTTTCCGATCAGGTCCGACTCGCCCTGAAAATCGGGCGCCGCCTTTCGCCACTGGAAAGTCTTGTCCTTCATGACGATCTCGATGAAACGGGCGACGCGCGGAGTTTGATCCCGATCGACCAACAAGGCGGGGACATCGGTTAGCTGAGTATTTTCGAATGCATGTCCAAAAATCAGCATGAAGAACGGCGGCAGAATGAGCAGCAGAATCAGAACGCGACGATCGCGATAGATATGCAGAAACTCCTTGTAAGCGACGCTGGCGATGGCGTTGAGCGAGCCGGATTTCATGATGACGATCCTCCGATGTCGGATTCAGACGCCCTGATAGCCCTCACCTCAATCCTCTCCCTCAGGGAGAGGAGGACAAAGGCCGCGGGTGGCGGGGGAATCAGGGCGGGAGGCCGCACGCGAAGCGCCAAGTGAGGGACAAAAGAATGTTTCATGGTGCTGATCCTTTCAGCACGGCGTCGTAACCTTGAGAATATGCGGTAAAAACGTCTTCCATATCGGGCTCGACCCAGCGTTCGCCCAATAAACGCAAATCGGGGAAAGGCCAGTTGGTGCGCCACTTTGCCATCAATTGTTCCGGCTCCGGGGCATAAATTCGAACCGCACCGCTGCGCAAGGAGACACCCAGAATCTCGGGAACATTTCGTAAACGAACGAGGGCTGGCATCGCAGGATCGACATCGATCTCGAGCAGTTTCGTGCGGAAGCTCGACTTTAGGGCTCGCGGCGACGCTTTGGCCAGGAGTTGGCCGTTATGAAGAAACCCTACATCGGTGCAGCGCTCTGCTTCATCCATGTAGTGGGTCGTAACCAAAATGGTCTTTCCTGCGTGGCTCAAATCGTAAAGCAGGTTCCAAATCTGATGGCGATGAACGGGATCCAGCCCGGAAGTCGGCTCATCGAGAAAGAGCAAAGGCGGATCGTGCACGAGAGAACAGGCAAGTGAAAGCAATTGCCGCATGCCGCCGGACAAACTTCCAGCCGCGGTATGACGCTTCGATTCCAGATCGGTGAGATGCAGTAAATTGGTGATTCGAGCGTCCAGCGCTTCCGTTGGAACCCGGCAAGCGCCGGCAAAGAAACGCAAATTTTCTTCGACGGTGAGATCGGGATACAAACTGAAGCGCTGCGCCACGTAACCGAACTTGGTGCGCGCAAGGTGTCGATCTTTCCAAACGTCCCGGCCGGCAATCCTGGCCGTTCCCCCTGTCGGATGGGTCAATCCGCACAACATTCGGATGGTGGTCGTCTTGCCCGCGCCGTTTGCACCGAGAAAACCAAAGATCGTTCCGGCATCGATGGTAAGTGAAAGATTCCGCACCGCCTGGACGTGACCGAAGGTTTTGCCCAACTCTTTGAGCACAATCGCCGGTTCATTCATATCCGAACTCTAATTGCGATGATGCGATCACATTTGCAACCACCCATGGCCAGCGATTAGTTATCGTGATCATGACCTGTCTGCGCGCCGCCATTTTCACATCTTGCCTCGCAACCTCGACAATCGCGCGCGGGGACGCGGTCTCAGAACTCGCCAAATTTTCAGTCTTCGACAAAATCGACCTTGCGGACCTGGCTAAGAGCGACGTCAAGACCATGCACGGTCCGCCAATGGACGGCCGTTTTCTATCGGTGGAAACATGCTATGTCATGACTGGCTCGCCCGCGCAGCAAATCGAAGCGCTCGGCAAATGGAACCCGGCCAAACATCGCGAGCTCAAAGTCTTTCTGCACTCCGATCTGCCCGCGTCGGCGCCCGCGTCGGGTTTCTCAAGACTAAAGGAAGCACCGGACGATAGCGCGGTCCGCGCATTCGTATCGGCGACGCAAAAGCTCGGGTCTGAACTGCAGATCAGCAAAGAAGAAGCTAAAAAATCTTCGGGAGGTGAAAGCGGCGGCGGAACGATGCCGCCGGCAGTGGTCGCTTTTTGGAGCAACCTTCTCTCGGCGCGGGTGAAGGGCTTTGTTTCGGGGGGAACGGCAGCGCAACCGCCCTACGATCATGGTGGCGACACGATTCGCGTGAATGACGAGCTAAAATCGCTATTGAAACGGCAGGACAAAATTCGCAAACAGTTTGGCGACTTTCTTGGCGAGACAGGGATTGGACGCGACGCGGGGGCGTTGACTCCGGGCCTATATTGGGAATTGCTCAATGTCGACGATAACGGCGTTGTGACACTCGGTGCTTCCTATGATAAGGCTGTAGCCAATGGCGCATATCAAGCGGCCGATGTTCTTTACTACGCGAGCGGTGGTTATTATGTGGCACTTACGCTTTACCAGATGTGGCCGGTGACAGTGGACGGAAAAGCGTCCGCTCTTGTCTGGCGCGGGGATATGATCTCATCCGCCTCGCTAGAGTCGCTCCACGGTGTCGAGCGACTCGGCTCCGAGTCGGCCATGACCAAAGACATTTCCAAGGCAATCAATTTGTTTCGCAAGGACATGGTCCGCTAGCCCCGAAAACCATGAGACGTTTTCGCTGTCGGTCGGATTTTCGTTTGTCTGGAGGGACAGGTTCTGTCCTGGCCTCCATCAAATCGGCGAGGTGTATTGTCGTCTTCGCGCTTTTTTTCTCCAGCCTGCCCGTCTTAGCGGAGGAAGAGAAGTCCGATTGGTTCAAGCCGATCTTATCTTTGGCCAAGAGCGGCGAATATCAGGTCGAGGAAACGTATGTCGGTGGCGCATCGGTGAGCCGGGGCGCGCACACAGTCAGTGACTTCGATGAACACGACGTAGGTTTTCGCTTTATTTTGACACCGCGGGTGAAGCTCGGCATTTTGCGCCTGGGTGTTGAGTGGGAGCATTTTTCCTTCGGGTTTTCCGGCAAGGCCCCTCTTCCGAACACATTTCAATCCGCGAACCTGGTCCTGGGGCTGGATACCCAGATTTCCGATTCGATCCTGATGCGTTTCGAGGTGCAACCGGGTTTTTACGGAACAAACAATGCCGATGCCAACCAGATGAATGTGCCATTTATCATCGGCGGCAGTTACATTTACAATCCGAACGTGCAAATCATTGCCGGGATCAGTTTCGATATAGAGCGGGATTATCCGGTGATTCCCGCGGCTGGGGTTCGCTGGAAATTGAGCAGGCAATGGGTCCTCAATGCCGTATTGCCCACGCCACGCCTCGAATATGAAGCGACGAAAGCAGTCACTCTTTATGCCGGGGCGAATATCAAGCAGACCAACTTCAGGATGGAACCGGATTTTGGCACAAGCCATGGGATTAAGCGTCTCAACAACGCCGTCCTAAGTTATAGCGAAGTGCGCGGAGGTATCGGCGGCAATTGGAAACTCGCTTCGTTCGCCACGCTTACCGTCGAAGCTGGCTATCAACCATATCGCAACTTCGATTTTTACCGGTCGAACGTGCGGTTCCACGAAACCGACAGCGCGCCCTACGTAATGATTTCCTTGCACGGCGCGTTCTGACCCGCCGACTTCGAACTAATATAAATCCGGACGTCGATGCGCAAATGCGGGCATTCTTTGGCGAACCGAATCGATGACCTCGATCGAAATTTCAGCCTGGATCAACTCCTCCCGATCGGCCGAGGCCGCCGCCACGATTACGCCATACGGATCGATAATCGCTGATGTTCCGCAGAAAGTGACGCCGTCGTCTGTCCCAACGCGATTCGCGAGGACGAGATAGCTTTGGTTTTCGATTGCGCGCGCTAACGCGAGAATCCGCAAATGTTCCAATCGTGGAAACGGCCAGGCCGATGAATTCACGAAAATATTTGCACCCTGTTCGACAGCAAGCGTCCGACACACCTCCGGGAAGCGCAGGTCGTAACAGATCGTTAGCCCGACTCGGAATTTTCCGATCGCGCAGCTAACAAACCCGTCGCCGGCCGCGAAGCAGGTTCGCTCATCGAGCGGACCCGCCGTCACCAGGTGGGTCTTGCGATACCTGGCGACGATCCTGCCTTTAGCATCGACGACAACTTGCGCGTTGTAGATGGACTTACTATCGCGATCTGAAACTCCACAGACGATCCCAAGCGATAAGTCCGCTGCGATTTTTTGCAGTTCCGGCACCGCCCCTTCGTCCCAGGCGGCCGCATGCCGTTTGATTACTGCCATGGAATAGCCGGTGTCGACCATCTCCGGGAAAACAATGAGTTCGGCACCGGATTGTTTCGCTCGAGAAGCAAACTCGCTGACCTTGCGAAGATTTGCGGCGCGATCTCCCAAGACGCAGGAAATTTGAGCGGCGGCGATTCGCATAATGCGATTGTCGATCTTACCGCAGGTTTCTGTCCAGCCTGCCGATCTTACGAATTTCCGGCCATTTCCATGCTGCGGCGAATACCACGAGGATCGTGCCGATACCGCCGCCCACGACAGAGATCACCGGACCAAACAATGCGGCGGTTAATCCCGACTCCAAAGCGCCGAATTCGTTAGAGGTGCCAATGAAAATATTGTTTACAGCGGAAACGCGGCCGCGCATTTCATCCGGGGTTACGAGTTGCACAATCGAGCCACGAATGATCACGCTGACGCTGTCGAGTGCGCCGGCGATGAATAGCATCGACAACGACAACCAGAGTACCTTCGACAAGCCAAAGATGGCCGTGGCGATGCCGAAGCCGGCCACGCACCAGAGCAGACTCCTTCCGGCACTCCGCATTGGAGGCAGGTGGGCAACACTCAACGCCATCGAGAACGCACCGATCGCCGGCGCCGCGCGCATCCAGCCGAGCCCGATTGGTCCACAATGGAGAATTTGATCGGCAAAGATTGGGAGCAAGGCGGTAGCACCACCCAGCAACACAGCACCACCCCGCTCCACAGCACCACCCGCTCCGCGG
>JBDTZF010000099.1:0-10096 GCA_040005265.1 Verrucomicrobiota bacterium | reverse complement strand
CCGACGGCGCGCGGCAGCACATTAACAAGTGGGTCGCCAGTCAAACACGCGATCGGATTCGCGATCTGATTCCGCCGAATGGAGTGACCGCCACGACGCGACTTGTGCTCGCAAACGCGATTTATCTCAAAGCGCCATGGGCCTCCGAGTTTTCCGACGCGTCGACCAAGCCAGAGCCGTTTCATGTGCGCGGCGGAGCAGTTGTCGATGTTCCGACGATGAGCCACGTCGCTCGCCTCGGCTACGCCAAGCGCGATGGATTTACGGCAGTCGCCCTTTCTTACAGCGGTCGCGAATTACAATTTCTTGTTCTCCTGCCCGATGAACCGAAAGGTCTGCGCACGCTCGAAAAGAAGCTCAATGCCGACCTGCTCGCCAAATGCGCGAGACTCGAAGAGCGCGATGTCGAGCTTCATCTTCCCAAATTCAAATTCGAGCCGCCGACGATCGCGCTGGCACAAAACCTAAAGACACTCGGGATGAAATCCGCATTCGATCAGCCGCCCGGCAGCGCCAACTTCGATCGAATCGCGCCGCGGAAACCAAACGACTACCTCGCGATTTCGGAAGTTTTTCACAAGACGTTCATCGCGGTTGACGAAAAAGGCACCGAAGCGGCCGCCGCAACTGCGGTCGCAATGATGGCGATGTCCGCCCGGCGAACGCCTCCGCCCCCGCCGGTCGAAGTAAAAATCGATCGCCCGTTTGTTTACGCGATCCAGCATGTGCCGAGCGGCGCGTGTTTGTTCATCGGCCGCGTGACCGACCCGCGTTAGATCATGGCACGCGAGAGTAAACTGCTGTAGCGGCGCTCTGTGAGCGTCGCATTTTTCGGGAGGAAAGTTGGCGACGGTCATAGACTGCCGCTACAGAAGCAGTTCGTCGCCGCGGTAGATGAGCTTGCCATCAACAATCTTCGCGGCAGAGGTAAACGGATGCGGTTCGCTCTTATTAAGATCGAGAATGTGCGTGACTTCGATGCCGCCGGCTTTCAAAAAATCGGAGATCAATGCGCGGTGACAGCGCCACCAGACCGCTTCCGCACACATGATCGCGACCGGCCCGGTTTTGTTGGCCAGCTCAAGAAGGCGCTTTACGCCGTTGCGAAAGTCCTCCGTCTCCATGTAATCGGCGTAACCGCGAAAAGATTCGTTGCGCCAGGCGGTGTTAAGCGAATCCTTCCTCGCCTTGCGACGGCCACCCAGTTCGGGGAAATGTTCGTAGCGAATACCATGTCCGCTCAATGACTTTGCGAGATTCTCTTTGCTGAAATGCGGATACCGCTTCGATCCGGGAAACATCCGCACATCTGCCACCAGCCTGATCCCGTTTTTTTCCAGCAGGGAAATGAAGATCTCGATGGCGCGGGTTGAGTGTCCGATCGTCCAAATTTGCGAAACCATCTTAATCTTTTGATCGTGGTTCGATCATGTTAAGTTCGCCCAACATTGGAGACGTTAAAATGAACAAAATATTCCTATCAGCGGTTATCGGGCTTGTTACATTGGCATTCATGCAAGCAGCGGAGACACAGAAACAACCGGAAGCCGGAAAACCGGCGCCGAGTTTCAGTCTCACCACCGGCGACGGTTCGCAGGTGAGCTTAAAGGATTTTCGCGGCAAATGGGTAGTGCTCTATTTCTACCCCAAAGATTTCACCAGCGGATGCACGGTCGAGGCAAAGAATTTCCAGCGCGATCTTTCGAAATACGAAGGAGCAGGCGCAGTAGTGCTCGGCGTGAGCGTGGACACGGCCCAATCGCACAAAGATTTTTGCGCGAAGGAAGGGCTCGCCTTCAAACTGCTGGCCGATCCGGATGCCAAAGTATCAACCGAGTATGGATCCGTGATGGATTACAAAGGTGCCAAGATGGCGGCGCGAAATACTTTCCTGATTAATCCAAAAGGCGAAATCGCCAAGGTCTACACCGGCGTGAAACCTGATGCTCATAGCGAGCAAGTCCTGAAGGATTTGGCCGACGCAAAGAAACAGTAAGCACAAAAGCGCTTGGGTTGTAGAGGCGGGCGTGTCGCCCGCAATCGGCCGCCACACCTGGATGCGGAACAAAGTATGCGCCTCAAACGCATCACATCGGTCGCAGTGGGTTTATACTTGCTCGTGATTCTTTTTGGACGGCTGCCTGATCGTCTCATTTTATTTCCCACGACCGGGCCGCTTCAGACTTACGGAGCAGTTCGCAAGGCGGTTCCGTTCCACAATGGCGAATTGGAATTGTGGACGGCGAAATCGCGCGTAGCCCAGCAAAAGGGTGACGCGGACACTTACGTTTTGCGTTTCTATGGGAACGCCGACCGCGCGGATCGCTGGGTCGCCGCGGAAGCCGAGATGTGGAAAGATCGCGCGGTTGAGATTTGGGGAATGAATTATCCCGGCTTCGGCGGCAGCACCGGCCCGGCGCGACTCTCGTTGATGGGCCCAGCCGCGCTTGCGGCATTCGACGAATTGCAACGCAAGGCAAACGGGCGACCCATTATTCTTTTCGGCGCGAGCATCGGCACCGCGGCGGCCCTTCACGTGGCAGCGCAACGAGCCCCTGCGGGATTAATTCTGCATAATCCTCCGGCATTGCGTCAAATGATCCTGCGCCAGTTCGGCTGGTGGAATCTCTGGCTGCTGGCGGGCCCGGTAGCGTGGCAGCTTCCGCGCGAGCTCGACAGTATCGAGAACGCGAAACGCGCTCACGCGAAGGCGATTTTCTTGCTCGCGGAAAAAGACGAAGTCGTTGCGCCCCGGTTTCACCGGCTGGTGGTTGATGCCTACGCCGGCGAAAAGCGCGTGATCAAGCTAAAGGGCGCTTATCATAACAGTCCCATCGAGGGCGCCGCCCTGGCAGATTTATACAAAGGTCTCGATTGGTTATTGCCCACGACAATTCCGTGAGAATCTGCTAGGAATTTTTCGCCGTGCCGAATCCTCAAAATCTGATGAGCAGCTTCGAGTTCATCGCGGCACTGATGTCGATCATCGTCGGCCTCGGGGTCACGAATTTGTTAGCCGGCATGGGGCGCGCGCTCTATCGGCGCGATCGAAATCCGATCGACCCCGTTCACATTGTGTTCACGGCGGCGACGCTGTTACTCCTGGTGCTCCAGTGGTGGATTACGTTCAGATGGAACACTGAAACCAATTGGAGCTTCGATAAATTCCTGGTGCTGATCGCCTGGGGGATCTGCCTCTACATGTTGACCGTTTTTCTTTATCCGCCCGATTTGTCCGAGCAGGAAGAGCAAGGCGACCGTTTCCATCGAAACCGCACCGGATATTACTCGACGTTCATCGTCATGTGCGTCCTCGATATCGTTCAAACGGCCATTCACGGCGAGATTTTGCAGCCGATCTGGTATCTCCCGTATGTTTCTCAATACACTCTTCTTGCCGCAGCAGGTTTGGTCGTCCGGCGACGCGGTTATAATCTCTTTTTCGCCTGGTATCTCTTGATCACTCTGCTGATCTGGTCGCTCCTGGTGCGTCGATATCTGGTGACCGATTCGCTTGGTTCTTAGCGCTAACCGATTTTTTTGCGAAACCGCAGCGCACACAGAACGAACAGGAAGATCGAAATCCCGATAAGGATGACCAGGTGCTGCCAGTATTCGAACAAATTGGCACCGCGCAGAATGATCGCGCGCATCAAAGAAATAAAATAGGTCGCGGGCAGAATTGTGCTCAATCCGTAGAAAAATGGCGGCATCGTTTCCCGCGGAAAAACGAACCCGGAGAAGAAAACGCTCGGCAACATGAACACCATCGACATCTGCAACGCCTGCATCTGGTTCTCCGCCTTGGTCGCGACCAGCAGGCCAAGGCTTAGCAGCGCGAAAACGTACACCAGAGTTGCGAACAGCATTGCCAGCACGTTGCCCTCGATTGGAACGCCGAAGAGAAATCGCATGATAAGAAAAAGAATCACCGCCATGGCCATGCCGATGCAGAGATAAGGAACGAGCTTGCCGAGCATCAATCCCCATCGGCTCAGTGGACTAACCAGGAGAGTCTCCAACGTTCCTTTTTCACGCTCCCGCACCACCGCCATCGCGGTCGCGAACGTCGTCCCGATCTGCAAAACGATTCCGATTACACCGGGAATATAGAAGTTCGGGCTTTTCATCGCGGGGTTGTAAAGCATTTGCGGCCGGATATCGATCGGCACGGTACGTCGTCCGGTTTCACGCAATAAAGTTTCGATCGATTGGGTGAGGCCGACGGCAAGCGCGGTGTTGAGCGCTTGCAGCGCAGTCGTAGAGTTCGAGCCGTCGACAAGCAGTTGCACCTGCGCGGGGTTGCCCGCGCGAATGTCGCGCGTAAAGGTCGGCGGGATTTCGAGCCCCACGGATGCGCGGCCTCTTCGGATTTCGCTCGCCATCTCTTCGACGCTCCGGACTTCGCCAATCACGCGAAATGTTTCCGTGTTCACGAACCGATCGATGAATTGCCGGCTCTCCACGGTGCGATCTTCGTTCAAGATCATCATCGACATGTGTTTCACGTCGGTGTCGAGCGCGTAACCGAATGCCACCATTTCCACCAGGGGCGGAAAAAACATGAAAAACAAGGTCATCGGATCGCGCCAGACGATGATGAATTCCTTAAACAGGATCGCGCTGAGACCGCGAAAAGGGACGCGCTTCATGATTTCTGTAGCGGCGGTCTGTGACCGTCGCTGATATTTGTGGAAAGTTTGCGACGGTCATAGACCGCCGCTACAACAGGAGGAGCACTTCTCGTCAGCATGTCAGGCTGCCTTCTTCTGTTCGCTCGCATGCTTCTCCGACAGCGTGACAAACACGTCTTCCAGCGACGGACCGATCTCGTGTATCTCCGAGTGGCCGATGCCAACCTCGCGCAATTTCGATTCGATCTCCGATTCGCTCAGCGCCTGATCGACCAGCAGATGCATCGATTGCCCGAAGACCGTGGCGCTCCGCACTCCGCGAACTTGTCGTATTGTCTGCAGCGCGGTTGTCACGTGATCGCAGGTGACATCGAGACGTCGCGTTCCGGGCGGGCTTACCTCGGGCATTTTCTTCAGATCGTCCGGCTCGCCGCAAACGATCAACTTCGACATATATATATATCCGACGTGATCGCACCGTTCTGCCTCGTCCATGTAATGAGTGGTGACGAAGAGAGTCATGCCCTGGCCGGCAAATGTAAAAAGCAGGTCCCATAATTCGCGCCGCGCCACCGGATCGATGCCGGCTGTCGGCTCGTCGAGAAAGAGCACCGTTGGTTTGTGCATGAGGGAGCAGGCCATGGCCAGTCTCTGCCGCCATCCACCGGAAAGAAGCGATGCGCGCCGGTCGAGGTACGGCTCAAGATGAGTGAGAGCAATCAGCTCGTCCCGCCGCTGCGTCAGCGTGCGGCCTTTCAATCCGTAAAGTTTCCCCGCGAACAGGAGATTCTCATTCGCGGTCAGTTCGTCGTAGAGCGAAAACTTTTGCGACATGTAACCGATCATCTCTTTAATCTCCTCGCCTTCCGTGATGATGTCGTGACCGCCAATCCGCGCCGTCCCCTCACTCGGCTCGAGAATCCCGCAAAGCATTCGAATGACGGTGGACTTGCCGGAGCCATTCGGGCCAAGAAATCCAAAGATCGAACCTTTCCCGACGGAAAACGAAACATGATCGACAGCGGTGAACGTGCCGAATCGTTTCGTTAACCCTTCGCACTCGATCATCGGTTCGCTCATCTTGTCATCCCGAGGCGCGCAGACGACGAGGGACCTCGCATGCGCCGTCAACGCTCACGAATATCTCTGGACCGTGATCGCTTTGTTGATCGCGAGCGTTGCTTCCAATCGCGGGATCCTTCGCTTCGCTCAGAATGACAAGCATGGTCAGATCGCTTCCTGCCTTCGGACAGGCGGCGAAAGCCTTCGCGCCGGTTGAAAGAGCATCGAAGAAAGATCCCTCCATTTCGGGTTTTCTGTTGCGACAAGGGCGTTCTTCTTACTTCGACGCCAGCCCTTGATTTCCTTTTCCCGAGAAATGGCTTCGCGCGGGTCGTTGAATGCCTCGTAGTATACAAGTCGATCAACCTTGTAGGTCTTCGTGAAACCTTTGATTCCCGCGTTTTGATGTTCCCACACCCGCCGAACGAGGTCGTTCGTGATCCCGGTGTAAAGGACGACACGGCTGCGATTGGTCATCATGTATAGGTAGAACGCCTTCATCTCGCGGGGTCCTTCGCTTCGCTCAGGATGACAAACATGTTAGCACGAGCCGTCATCCCGAGGCGCGCAGACGACGAGGGACCTCACATGCGCAGTCAACGCACCAAAATAATTCCTGAACCGCGACCGTTTCCTTGATTCGCAAGCGTTCCCCTTGATCGCGGGGTCCTTCGCTTCGCTCAGGATGACAAGCATGTTATGTCGATTCATTTCACATTCGGAAAATAGACATCGGCCGACATTCCGGCGCGCAAATGATCGTCATCGCTGGGGAGACGAATCTTTACGCCGAACACCTGTCTAATTCGGTCGGCCACAGTTTGCACATTACGCGGCGTAAATTCGGCCTGCCGGCTTACCTGCTCGACCGTCCCGTCGAAATCCTTGTTTGGAAACGAATCCACGCGAACGCGCACATGGTCGCCTACTTTGATCAAGCCGAGCCACGGCTCCGGCACAAACACGCGCACCCAGAGGTGCTGCAGAAGAAGCAACGTCGCGACTTCGCGATTCGCTGGAAGCACATCCCCCACTTTTACGCTCAACACTTCCAGGACAGAATCGGTCGGGGCCGTCACTTGCATCTCGGCCGACTGCGCATCGATGTCGGCAAGTTGCGCTCGTGCCTGGGTCACGCGCATCTTGGCCGCCTCCACATTTTTTTCCTCGGTCTTGGCCAGACTTTGAGCGCGCTCCGCGTCATTGGGAGAAACCACTCTGCGTTTGAGCAGATCCTGCTGCCGTTTCGCGTCGTCGCGCAAAAAATCGAGCTGCGCCGCGTGCGCGTCGGCATCATGAATCGCGGCATTGATCTGAGCTTCGGCCAGATCGCGCCGCGCCCTTAGCTCCGACGCTTCCAGCTCCACAATCGGTTGCCCGGTGCGCAGGTGATCGCCTTCCGACGCGAAAATTTTCTCCACCCGCCCACCCGACCGCGGCCCGACATGCACCTCATCCACTTCGATGGTGCCGGAGACCGCATTGTCGTGATGCTGGCAGGCTGCGAGAAGGATCGACAATGCACCGAGACCAGCCGCCCGGAGTTTATTGTCGATCATAATGCGAAAGAGCATTGGTGAATCTTGCAATCGATGACGATTCGGTGAAAGCAATTCTTAACATGGCAGGATACTCGGGTACTCCCTTAGCTCAAAAACTTGGGATCAAATCGGATATGACTGTCGTCCTGATTAATCCTCCAGCCAACTATCGGAAATTACTCGGCAAGATCGACAGCGGCGTGGCATTTTCCGATCGCGTCGGGAACAAATCGTCATTCGTGCATTTTTTCACCAACAAGCGCAGCGACCTGGAAAAACAATTGAACCGTTTGCGGAAGAAAATCGCCGACACCGGCACGCTTTGGGTTTCGTGGCCGAAGAAATCAGCCGGCGTTCCCACTGACGTCACCGAGGACGTAATCCGCGCGGTTGCCCTGCCCCTTGGGTTTGTCGATGTGAAAGTGTGCGCAGTCGATGAAACATGGTCGGGTTTGAAATTGATGATCCGGCGAGAACAACGAAAGTCATGATGGCCCTCACTGGCACTTCGCGTTCCGTCTCTCCCAATGGGAGAGAGAAGACAGTGCACGTCGGATTCATTTCCGGCATCACAGGGAGAGGAGGACGCGAAGCGCCTGGTGAGGGCCTTCCAATAACATGAAAACACGACGGCTCGACCACATTGATCTGCGCGTAAAAGATTTTGGAACGGCAATGAAGTTTTACGAGAAACTCCTGCCCGAACTCGGATTTACGTGCAACCGCTCGGACACCAAATGGGCCACCTTCTACTCGGTTGGACCGGACAAGCCGTCGGAATTTTTCGGATTTACCCAGGATCGACGTCATCAGCCGAACGGAACCCGAATCGCGTTTTGGGCTGACACGCGTAATGAAGTCGATCGGATCGCAAAACTCGTCCGCAAGATCGGCGGCAAAAAGCTGGAAGGCCCGGAGATTTGCAAAAACTACAGTCCCGGATATTACGCGTTCTTCTTTGAGGATCCGGACGGCAACAAGCTGGAAATCTGCTGCCGCGAGAAACCGGTAATTAAGAAATAACGCGATCGCGGCGCCTAGCCTGGCCGTGGTGTAGAGGCGGCCGTGTCGGCCGCAAGCCCGGGATTCAGACGCAAATCTAGGCACGATCTATCCCTACAATTTCACCCTGATAAGGCCATTCATTCAACGACTGAACCAGACCCGCGCGCTTCGGATTCTCGTAAACGTAGTTCCATTTCTGCTCATAACTTTCATCGTTGCGCAACAGGTGATCGAAAAACCCCGGTTGCCATAAGGGCTGCTGGCTGGTCGCGCCCAGGGCCACTGAAATCGCCCGTTTCAAACCGTTGACCCATTTGGCCAGTTCGAACGTAGCGTCGCCTTGTACAAACAAATGAATGTGATCCGGCATCATCACGTAACGACCGACGGCGATATTAAATTTGATTGCACGCTGGGCATATCTCCGAAACGCATCGTGAGCTTTGTCTAAACTCGTAATCCTTTGCCGATGAAACGTGCAGATCGTTAGAAAAAACAAAGGCGCGTCGTAAGACTGGAACACTTGATCAAGTCGGGGAGGTCGTCCCTTGATCACGCGGCAAGTGTAGTGGCGCCCCGGTCGGGCGCAATGGTTTAGTCCTGCGGCCGACACGGCCGCCTCTACACCAAGGCAAGAGCGCAGCGCGTTTGTACAGCAAAACGCCTCTCCGGAATTTCCGAAGAGGCGTTCTGAAACTGGATGTTTAGTTCTGTTTGCGACGGAAGCGCTGCAAGCCCAGAAGCAGACCTGCGCCCATGAGAGTCATGGCCCAGGTCGCCGGCTCGGGGATTAGAGTAAGCGTGCCGGTGCCGCTGAAGAAACTGTCGAACACAAACGTCGCGCCGCTTGCTGTGCTGCCATACGTGCCGGGAGCCGACTGCACGGCACCGCCAAGGACCAAACCGGAAATGGTATCGGAGCCGCCCGTTTGATTGAGAGCGGCCGTTGCTCCGGTAACCATTGTCAGGGTGGCGTTATCGGAAATGAAGTCACTGAACGCGCCTTGCAACGTCAGCGTAACGCCGCTCGCAGTCAGGCTCACGTTTCCAGTTCCCAAAGCGCCATTAGCCGCTGCGATCAGTGATCCAACGCTAACCGTCGTGCCGCCAGCGTAGGAATTAGCGACGTTTAATGTGGTCGAGCCGGCGCCAGCTTGACTAAAAGAACCGGTGCCAGTGATGCCCGCGCCATTGAAATCCGTTCCTTGGACAACCGCGTTTGTCCGATTGATTCTGAAGGTTGCGTTGTCCACAATCGCGCTACTCGTCGAAAGCGACCCGGTTGTTCCGGCGGCACCAAGCTGAAGTACGCCAGCGCTAATTGTCGTTGTGCCCCCGTACGTGTTCGCATTGTTCACAGCGAGCGTGCTGGTACCTGTCTTAGTCAGACCGCCTGGCCCGCTTATGACACCATTCGTGGTCAGAGCCGTTGTCGTCGAGATGGTAGAGTCACTCGCCAAGGTAATAGCATTGGACAAGGTGCCCGTGCCAGAAGCATTGACAACTAGTGCTCCTGACCCAACCGTAGGACCATCGCCATTGAGTGTAACAACGGTTGCTGCACTCGATCCGATTTGAAAAGCACCATTGGCTGTAGTCCCAAGCAAAAGTTGACCGCCCGAATTGACAGTTAAGCTCGATGTGGCGTTGGCTTCGCCCGCTACCGACATCCGTAAGATGCCCGCGTTGATCACAGTGGAGCCGGTGTAAGTCTTAGGTGTGGTCGCGAAGGACACTCTCCCTGCGCCATCCTTAATGACCCCGCCTACCCCGCTCATGCCACCCGCGATTGAGAGCGCACCCGTCACGGAAGCAGTCGTCGTATTATTTATGGTGATATCTAGCGTATCATTA
>JBDTZF010000195.1:0-3017 GCA_040005265.1 Verrucomicrobiota bacterium | reverse complement strand
GTTCTTTTGTCCATCTTCATTCTTTATCGCGTTGAATCAGATCGGTGGTTGTGTGTAGGTGTAGTGGCAGGCGTGTCGCCCGCAATCTTTTAGCTCTGCGGCCGGCCGCCTCTACACCGCTTCGCGGGTTCGTCGGTCACCACTGTAACGATGTAATTCTTTAACGAAGCACGCCTCATCTCATTCGGCTCGTTCCGAAGATGCGATCTCCCAGCGGAACGCTTCGCGCGATAGTTGCTGAAAGCTGGGAACGTCGAGTTTCTCTTTCGCCCGCGCGACATAGGCCTGGACCGTCTTCAGCGAAAGATGCATTCGCTCCGCAATCTCGGACGTGCTCAAGCCTTTGCCGATGAGCTCAAACACTTGCAATTCGCGATCGCTCAATCGCTTGATCGGCAAAAGATCGTTTTTGGTTTTCCCCAGCGTCGACGCGATCTGCGTCACCACATTGTCGCTAACAAAAACTTTCCCGGTCAGCACCTGTCTGATCGCTGTGAGCAAGCTCTTCGAGCTTTCGGCCTTCATCAGATAACCGCGCGCTCCGGCCCGCAGGACGCGCTCGGCATAGATCATTTCGTCGTGCATCGATAGCACGACGACCGGAATGGAAGGATGCTGAATACCGAGGTCCTTGAGAAGCTCCATTCCAAAGCTCTCACCCAGGGAAAGGTCCAACAGGATTAGATCTGGAGAGGCGGCAGGAATCCCGGCCAGTGCCTCGGCGGCTTCCGCTGCTTCACCGCAAACCATCAGATCGCTTTCCTGTTCAATAACGCTGCGCAAA
Organism: Verrucomicrobiota bacterium; assembly: GCA_040005265.1. Lineage (GTDB taxonomy): Bacteria > Verrucomicrobiota > Verrucomicrobiia > Chthoniobacterales > UBA10450 > JBDTZF01. The sequence goes on along the minus strand of JBDTZF010000195.1, from coordinate 2,233 downwards.
CCGTCCCGGACAACAGGATGGTCGTCTACGACGAACACACGCCGCTTCCGGGATTTTGGTTCGGCGTCACGCATGTGAGACAACGCAGCGAACGGCGGCTCCGCCATAGTCACTGCGCCCAGTACTTAGAGAGCCGCCGGCGAGTTCTGCGCGTTGCATCATTACTTGTAGGCCGATCCCGTTTCGTCCATTTCCGGAATGCGCCATGCCAGTTCCGTTATCTTCGACAAGCAACTCGATATCGTCACCGGCACGAGTCAGGCCGATTTCGATACGCGTCGGATTCGCGTGCGTTACTGCGTTCGTGACGGCTTCCCGGGCGATCCAGTAAAGCTGTGTGGCCTTCGTTGCCGGCATTGTCACCTGCGCCGTATGGTGGAAGCGACACTCGATTTGCCGCTCGTGAGAAGTGGTCTTGGCCAATACGTCGAGCGCCTCAATCAATCCCTCGCCCTCCAGCTCGGAAGAAAATAATCCGCGCGCGATGTCCCGGGCGATGTCAATTCCGCGATCGACCAAGCTAACGACTCTGCGCGCATTCTCTATCGCGGGATTATCGCTGCCTCCCAGTTGAGTCACAACGGTCTGGGCCTTTAGTGCCGTACCAGTCAGGTGCTGACAAAGGCTGTCGTGAAGTTCACGGCCGAGCCGGCGCCGCTCATGCTCGGTGACTTGCGCAATTTGACGTTCCAATGCTTTGCGCGCGACAATCTCGCGCTGCAAATCAACCGTTCGCTCCTCCACCCGGCGGTGCATGTTGTTCAGGAGGTTGTGCCAGCGCGATAAGAGCACCGCAAAGACGACGTAATAGAGAAAGCTGCTTGCCACATTCCAAATTCCCGGGGTTGGAATACTTGCCTTCACGTCGGATAGGACGGCTACGGCAACGCACAGCGCCGCGATAATTACGCCTACGATGACGCCATCGTACCAAGTCGCTACTGCGATCGGGACCAGGTAGAGCAAGAGCATTGAGTTCTCATAGCCCTCGCGATAGTCGCCATATCCAATCAAGGCAACGAGCATCAGGCACCCCAGTGCGATTATGAGGCGCGAACGTAGACGTAGCGTACGCATCGAACTAACGCTGATACTCCCGTTCGACGATCTGTTCAATAAAACAGCGTGTCAGGCCTTGTCCTACATGCTTTTGAGGCAGCGTTCCAGGTGCGCTTAACGCCGGTACGGAGAACCTTCCGAGATTGTTGCGGCAATTTTATTTAACATGATCAAACTGCCGCATACAGCAGGCCGATGGCTCCGTTGTTTCGCCTTTGCCATCTTCCTAACTTTTCCCGCCTCGGTGATGCGGGCCGATTTGGCGATAGAAACCGAGACTGCGCGCGTGCTCGAGCCGGGACACTTCGAAATTGGCACGGCTTTCGAATTCCAAACGTCACCCAGCGGAAAAGAGTATGCATTACCGATGGCGATAGAGTTCGGAGTGTTTCATCACCTCGAAGTGCTCATCGAGCCGGTGCCATTTACCTCCATTCAGCCGAAGGGCGGTGAATCGGCCACGGGCATTGGCGACTTGGAAACAACGCTGACGTATCTCGTCATCGAAGAAAAACAGTATGTCCCGGCCATAGCGATTGCGGGCGAGATCAAATTCCCGACTGCTGGAAACACGCTGATTGGAAGTGGAGAGTTCGATTATCGGATCTACGCGATCGCGAGTAAGCGGCTCGGCCCCGTCGACGTCCATTTTAACCTGGGATACAATATAGTTGGTTCACCTCCGGGAGTCAGCACACAGAACCCTGTCGACGTCGAAGTGGGTGCCGAATGGTTCGTCCATCCGAAATTCGATGTCTTCGCCGAGATCAATTACGTCGGCTCCTCTTCCGGATCATCAAGCGAAACCGGCGGGGCGGCGACCGCTCGAGCTGTGACTCAAGCGGAGCCAGGCGGCGTTACTGCGGAGATTGCCGGAGAGGAAATCGTGGGGACTGCGGGCGTTCGAGTCCATCTCGCCCGGCACGTCGATATGTTTGGCAGCTTTAGTTACGACAATAACAACGACAAGCTTTTCAGGACTGGCGTCACGATAAAGTACTAGGGAATCGGACTAGGGATAGGTCGACCGGCTCCGTCGGGTGATGCTAAATGTTAGGGCGCCGACGGCGCGGACGCCCTCCAAAATTGTCGGCCCACGTAACGATGTAACCTTTTTAGCGAATCACGGTTTCGATTCCGTCTTGGAATCGTCGACGCCGGGGTTGCGATCGAG
>JBDTZF010000016.1:0-32284 GCA_040005265.1 Verrucomicrobiota bacterium | reverse complement strand
GAGCAGGATACCAAGGGCGACGAGAATTTTCACCTGTTCCGGGTGAATCTAAAATCGAGCGAGGTCAAGGATCTCACGCCGTTTCCCAAGGTGCGGGTAAACATGATCGATGACTTGGAGGATATCTCGCCCACCGATGTTCTGGTCGAACACAACAAGCGAAACAAGGAATTGTTCGACGCCTATCGGCTCAATGTCGCTACCGGTGACCTGAAGATGGCGGCGGAAAACCCGGGCCATGTCGATCATTGGGTGGACGATCACCAGGGGCGCATTCTGGCTGCAACCGAAACGGATGGAGTCAACGCTACGTTGCTGACACGATCGAACGAAAAAGCGCCGTTCAAAAAAGTACTCTCGACAAACTTCCGCGAGCATCTGGGCGTTCAGTTCTTCACTTTCGACAATAAGCAGCTTTACGCGGCGTCGAACATCGGTCGTGACAAGCAGGCGATCGTGACCATCGATCCGGCGACGGGAAAAGAGACCGGCATGATTTATCAAAACCCGGATGTGGATGTGGATGGTCTGGCCTATTCAAAAAAGCGAAAGGTCCTCACCTACGTCAATTACACCACCGCGAAAGAGGAACGGAAATACCTCGATCCAGACACCGAGAAAATGTTCGCAACAGTCGAACAAAAATTGCCGGGCTACCAGATCGATGAGGCGGGCAACGACCATGACGAGAACGAGTTTATTTTCTCCGCAACCAGCGATCGCACACCGGGCTCGCGCTATTTATATAATGTAAAGACGGCCGAGCTTACCAAACTGGCCGAAGTCGCGCCGTGGTTGAAGGCAGATCAACTCGCAGCGGTAAAGCCAATCGAATACACGAGCCGCGATGGGCTGACTATTCACGGCTATCTCACATTGCCGGTGGGCCGTGAACCGAAGAATTTGCCGGTCGTGGTAAATCCGCACGGCGGCCCATGGGCCCGCGACGTCTGGGGTTACGATCCGGAAGTGCAGTTTTTGGCTAATCGGGGTTATGCAGTGCTGCAGATGAATTTCCGCGGCTCCACCGGTTATGGCCGGAAATTCTGGGAAGCGTCGTTCAAGCAATGGGGTAAGACGATGCAGGACGACATTACCGACGGCGTGCAGTGGCTGACCAAGCAGGGCATCGCTGATCCGAAACGGATTGCGATTTATGGCGGCAGTTACGGTGGCTACGCCACGCTCGCCGGCGTGACGTTTACCCCCGATCTCTACGCCGCGGCGGTCGATTACGTAGGGCCGTCGAATATGTTTACGTTCATGAAAACGATCCCGCCGTATTGGAAACCTTACCTCGACATGTTTCACGAGATGGTCGGCGATCCGGAGAAGGACAAAGATCTGCTGGCGTCCGAATCGCCGGTTTTGCATTCCGATCAAATCAAGACTCCGCTCTTTGTGGCCCAGGGGGCGCAGGACCCTCGCGTCAACAAAGCAGAATCAGATCAAATGGTCGCGAGCCTGAAAAAACGCGGCGTGGATGTCGAATACATGGTGAAGGACAACGAAGGCCACGGTTTTCACAACGAGGAGAACCGGTTCGATTTTTATGGCGCGATGGAAAAATTCCTCGATCAACATTTGCACCCGACCGGCGCGGAAAGCCCTGGCGCAGGAACCTCAGGAACGCCCTAGAAGATCGAGACGACGACTGCCGCTTGTCGATCTTACGTCTTGATGAAGGGCGGCGGAATATCTTCCGTCTGCCCCGTATCGATCCCGCCGCGCAGCTTGCTGTGACCGGCGCTGTACAGGAAATAAATCAGCAATCCGATCCCGAGCCAGACGAAGAAGCGGATCCAGGTTTCCAGCGGCAGACTTAGCATCAGAACAAGACAAAAAAATACGCCTAAAATTGGGAACCAGGGACTCAGCGGGACGCGAAATGGACGGGGACGATTTGCGTGAGTGCGCCGCAAAATAATTACGCCAATGCAAACGAGGATGAATGCAAAGAGCGTTCCGATGTTCGTGAGATCGGCCAGCGAACCAATATCGACAAATGCCGCGACGCCACCGACGAAGACGCCGGTCCAGATTGTGGTGATATGCGGTGTGCGAAATCGAGGGTGAATACGAGCGAAATATTGTGGCAGCAAGCCGTCACGCGCCATTGCCATGAAAATGCGCGGCTGACCAAGTTGAAAAACGAGCAAGACTGAAGTGATGCCGGCGAGCGCGCCCGCACTGATTAGTGCTTGGGCCCAGGGGCGGCCGGCAAACGCGGTCGCAACCGCCGCGGGATCACCAAAATATGTTGTGTACTTTCTCATTCCAGTGAGCACCGCCGCCATCGCGACGTAGAGGAACGTGCAAATGATCAGGCTGGCGATGATTCCCCTCGGCATGTCGCGCTGTGGATTCTTCGTTTCCTCCGCCGTTGTCGAGACGGCATCGAATCCAATGAAAGCAAAAAACACAATTGCAGCGCCACTCATGACACCGCCGATTCCAGTCGGAACAAATGGGTGCCAATTGGTCGGGTGAACCAGGAACGCGCCAAACGAAATTACGAAAACAACGACCGCAACCTTGATAACGACGATCACCGTGTTCGTCCGCGCGCTCTCCCGAATTCCGTAAATCAAAAGCCAGGTCACGGCCCCAACAATGAGTAACGCGGGCAAATTGATGGAAATCGGATAGCCGGCGATGACTGGAAGCGTAGCCGATGAATAATTTGTCAACGGTTCGCCACCCGTCGCGATAATACTCGCCGCGGTCTTGGGATCGGTCACAGCCCAAATCGGAAATTTCAAGTTAAAAAGGCTGCCGCAAAGTCGCACAAAATATCCCGACCAGCCCACGGCAACCGCCATGTTGCCGACCGCGTATTCGAGAATTAAATCCCAGCCAATGATCCAGGCGATAATTTCGCCCAGAGTCGCGTAGGAATAGGTGTAAGCCGAGCCCGAAACGGGAATCATCGAGGCCAGCTCCGCATAACAAAGGGCGGCAAATCCGCACGCGACCGCGGCTACCACAAACGAGAGCATCACAGCTGGTCCAGCACCGGGCCGGCCAAACACCAGATCCGCGTGTGTCACCCAGGACTGAACGAAATTCAGCACAGGCGTTTTCCAGATCGACGCTTGGAACTGCTCCCCGGCCGCGGCTGTTCCCGCTAAGGCGAAAATTCCCGTGCCGATGATGGCACCGATGCCAATACAAGTGAGATCAAACGCCGAGAGCGCGCGCTTCATCTGCCGCTCGGGGAGGGCCGCCTCCTCCATCAAATGCTCGGGACTCTTAGTCCTGAAAAATCGCGAGGCCACGTTGGACGGATGATGTCACTACGCCATTCGCCCGGTCAATATTAACTTTCAGTCGGCAATTCGGGGCCAGCCGGCATTTCTGGCCCGCGTTTAGCTGCGTAGATCGGCATGTTCGATATGAGTGCCACGACCTTGATCGGCGGTTTCGTCTTCGGCTCGATCGGTTTTGTCGCGTTTGTCTATGGCAAACGCATGCATCTTTGGAAGATCATGCTCGTGGGCCTGGCCATGATGATTTTCCCCTATTTCATCGAGAACATGTTGATCCAGTGCGCCATTGGCGCAGTAGCCACGGTCGCGCTGTTTTTTCTGGGGGAGTAAGGCCGGATCCAGGCACAAAAATGCGGAGTCCGCCCGCGGCAGACTCCGCACTTGAAAAACCGCAGGCTTTTAGTGGTGCCGATCGAAGGACATTCCTTTTTCGGTATCGGCTATGGCTTGGTTCACGTTTCTGATCGCGCGCACGCGCCAGCCGCCTTTGTCATGTTCCGCGCTCTGCAGCTCGGCTTTGGCCGCGCGCAGATGGTCCAGAGCTGCTTTCATATGTGGTTGATCCGCTCGGGCAGAACCCAGACCCAGTGCTGAAACTGCGGTGATTAAAACGATAGCAATTCTAAGTGTCTTCATGATTTTGGTTTAAACACCGATCGGCCCAACGTCAAGCCGTCACGCAGCTTACGATGGACGGCGGCGTCACGATTCCCTAAGCTCCTTCGCGTGTCCGACGAAGTGACAAAACTTATCCTGGGCGACACCGCAATCTCGGCTGTCGAAGGGCAATCGCCCCGGCGCGGCTTTTTCGGCCGCGGAAAAAAACAACGCCCGCCTCTGACGCATTGCGAGAATTGCGGCGCTGAATTGCATGGCCGGTACTGCGGACAATGCGGTCAACCGGCCATCGATTATCGACGCTCTATCGGGCATGTGTTTGTCGATGTTCTCAATGAGTTCCTCAACTGGGATTCGAAATTTTTCGCCACGATCGGTTTGCTTATCGTCAAGCCGTGGCGCTTAACGAATGAGTTTTTGGCCGGCCACCGCGCCCGTTATGTGCATCCGCTGCGTCTCTATCTGCTGGCCAGCATTCTGTTTTTCTTTGGCGTCAATTACTGGGCGAAATCGATCCATCTCCAGCCCGGCAAATTGAAACCCGAAGACAAAGCCGAAGTCGAAAAAGCTCTGGATAAGGAGGATCTGACGCCAGAGCAACGCGCCGCCGCGGAACGCGCTTTAAAGATGACGAAAATATCGCCTGAGCCGGCGGCTGAAGTGCCGGCGAAAGTTAACAAAGACGATCTCAGATCGGAAATCCGTCGCAAGATTCAAGAAGCACACAGTCCTAACAGCCCTGCCCCCACGGCGAGCGCGAAGGAGGAAGAAAAAGCTTCGCCGAAGCCCGAGGAGCGCGGCCCTCCGGACAGCGGTGATTTCGGCCCCATGCTGCATTTTGGTTCTGAGAAACCGACCACTCGCATCGAGAAATGGCTGCAAGCCCGTGCCAAGGAAAAGATCGGCGAACACGGAACCAACGCGCAATTGTTTCTGCAAACCGTCATCAGCAACCTTCCTTACATGGTGTTGTGTTGCATCCCGCTTTTCGCGTTCGTTCTGAAGATTCTCTACATCCGGAAGAAAGTTTATTACATCGATCATCTCATCTACGCGCTCCACGTTCACAGCTTCGCGTATCTGGCGGTCATGATGATTGTTTTGGCAACGCTTGGCCTAGAACGAAAAATGCACAACCTGGCCGGTTTAATCATCGCCCTTCTCTGGACGATGTTTGCGCTGCAGATATTTCTTTCGATTCGTCGTGTTTATAAGCAGGGCTGGTTCTTTACTGTGTTCAAGTTTCTTGTCGGCGGATTCGTTTATTTGATCGTGCTTTGCGTCGCGTTGGCTGCGACATTTTTCATTACCCTGGCCTTGCCCTAGAAATTGCTAGCTCAGCAATCTTCTCGCCTCGGCGAGAGCGGTGCCGATCTTGTTCGCGTCTTTGCCCGCGCCTTGCGCGTTCTCCGGGCGTCCCCCGCCCTTGCCGCCCACAATCGGCGCGATCTCCTGAATCAATTTGTTGGCTTGAAATTTCGAAGTCATTTCCTTCGGGATGGACGCGATTAGCGCGACGGATCCCTCACGCAAGCCCATAAGAAAAATGGGGCCGGCAACTCTCGACTTCAGCGCGTCAGCGACGGCCTGGAGCAATTTTCCATCGGCGTCAGGCACTTCAGCCACGCAGACATCCTTGTGCAAGGCCGCCAGTTCGTTCGCGATAGTAGCGGCTCGGCTTTGCATCTCCCCTTCAGCCGCTTTGGACGCTTTCTTTTCCCACTCCCGAACATCGACATCGACCTTTTCAAGATGCGCCGCGCGCGCATCGATCTGCTTCAACATCTCCGGTCCCCCTGCTACTTCTGAGAAAGTGGGCGGTGGAGAGAGATCAGACTTTCGTCGCTTGAGCATCTCGAATTTTTCCTGCTGACGCGCCGCCTCCTCCTTTGCCCAATGGCGCGCCGCCTCACCCGCGACTGCCTCGATGCGCCGAACTCCCGCCGCAATCGCCTCTTCCTTCACAATCCGGAAAGGTCCGATCTCACTAGTCGATCTGACGTGTGTGCCGCCGCACAGCTCCATCGAATATCCGTTCAGCCCTTTCGGTTCGCCGCCGATCTGCAAAACACGAACCGTGTCGCCGTATTTCTCACCGAAAAACTGAGCGATATCTTTCCGCGGTTTGGCTTCCGCGTATGGAATTTCTGTCCACGAAACCGGCGCGTTCTCGCCGATCTTCTCGTTCACCAATTTCTCTACGTCATGCTTCTGCTGCGGCGTCAGCGCCGCACTGGAAAAATCGAACGTCAACTTGCCCGGTCCGACATAGCTTCCCTTTTGCGCTGCATCGCGACTGACTAATTCGTGCAATGCCCAGTGCAGCAAATGCGTCACGGTATGATGCCCCTGAATCGCGCGCCGCCGCTCGAAATCGACCGAGACACGGACCGCCTCACCTGGCTCAGGCGGGCGGCCTTCGATCAACTTCGCGCGATGAACAAAAACGTCGTTCCGTTTTTGCGTATCGATGATGCGCAGTTGTCCCACTTCCGTACGGTCGTGCCCTGGAACATGGAGCAGCCCGTGGTCGCCGACTTGACCACCCATCTCGGCATAACATGACGTTTGATCGAGAACTACATTGAGTTCATCCGGCTTTTTGCCGGACAGTACCGTCTCAACAACCGCCTCCGTTTCGAGAAAATCGTAACCAAGAAATTTCGTCGGCGCGGCTTTCAGCTCTCCGTCTTCAACAGTAATCTTTTCTTTCTTCTGAGCCTTCCGCGCGCGTTCGCGCTGCTCACCCATCAATTGCTCAAATCCAGCAACATCGACGGTCAGCCCACGCTCCCGCGCCATTAGCTCCGTGAGATCGAGCGGAAAACCCTGCTCGTCATATAAGCGAAAAGCGAACGCACCCGAAACCGTCGATACTCCGCGTTGGGCTTCAGATTCGAAAAGGTCGATGCCCTTATCGAGCGTCCGGTTAAACGCTTCTTCCTCTTGTCGAATCGTTTCGATAATTTTCGCTTTCTTCGCACGAACTTCAGGAAAAACGTCGCCCATCGTCTTCGCGACAACATCGACGAGCTTGAAGAAGAACGGTTCGTGAAAATTGAGCGTGCGGCCGTAGCGCACGGCGCGACGCAGAATGCGGCGCAAAACGTAGCCGCGTCCTTCGTTGGACGGGATGATTCCGTCTGCAATCGCGAACGAAAGTGTGCGAATGTGATCGGTAAGGACGCGGAACGCGATGTCGACAGCCAGTTGAGAGTCAATAGTTGAGAGTTGAGAGCCACCAGGCAGCGAACTCGCGTATTTTTTACCGCTGAGTTTCTCGATCTCGTCAAAAATCGGGCGGAAAACGTCGGTCTCGTAGTTGGATGTTACGGCTGAAAAATCGGCAAAGTTCTTTGAGCCTTGAATGATCGCGGTCACGCGCTCGAAACCCATGCCCGTATCGACGTGGCGCTGTGGCAATGGTGAAAACGCTCCATCGGCGCCGGCATTGAACTGGATGAAAACCAGGTTCCAAATCTCGATGCAGCGTGGGTCGCCCTTGTTCACGAGCGCGCCGCGAGTGTCGCCGTCCGGAGTTAGATCGACATGTACTTCAGAGCAGGGACCGCATGGCCCGGTATCGCCCATCATCCAGAAATTGTCGGCTTTGCCGCCGCTGACAACATGAATCGCAGGATCTAGATCGGCCTCACGAAATAAGCGCGCCCAGTGATCGTGCGCTTCCTGATCGAACTCGCTCGGCTCGCCTGGACCAGGTTTGTAAACGGTCGCGTAAAGACGCTGCGCCGGAAATTTCCAGCGCTCGACTAATAGTTCCCACGCCCAGTCGATCGCTTCTTTCTTGAAGTAATCGCCAAAGCTCCAATTGCCGAGCATCTCAAAAAATGTGTGGTGATAGGTGTCGAGCCCGACATCGTCGAGGTCGTTATGCTTGCCACCGGCTCGGATGCACTTTTGCGTGTCGACCACTCGCGGCGGATTCCACGTCGGTTTTTGTTGACCCAGAAAAATCGGCACGAATTGGTTCATGCCCGCGTTCGTAAAAAGCAGGTTGGGCGCGTCGGGCAACAAAGACGACGACGGCACAATAGTATGTTGTTTCTCGCGAAAGAAATCGAGAAACGATTGCCGAACTTGTGCGGAGGTCATGAGGTCGATCTTTTCGAGGCGTTGTTCACCACGAATGGACACGAATAAACACTAATTTTTGGGAGAGTCATACTTTGCACGACCGGCAGTCTCGGCGCCGGGCGATTGTGCACTACCCAATGGAACGGCGCTCCCCGCAGGACGCAGCTGATCCACGTCGTGTGAATCGGAGCCCGCGATCAGATTTTTTCTTCGTCGAGCTTGGCTTTGACCGCCGTCTCGATTTCCTCGTAAAGCGCGCGATCATTTTTGAGCGTTTCCTTGGCGGCATCGCGGCCTTGCGCGAGTTGCGTGCCCTTATAGTTCAGCCAGGAACCGCGTTTCTCGATAATCTGTTTCTCGATGGCAACATCGAGCAACGCGCCAGTCGAGGAGATCCCTTCGTTGTACATGATATCGAATTCGGCTTCGGTAAACGGCGGCGCGACCTTGTTTTTCACGACCTTAACGCGCGTGCGATTGCCCGTGACGACGCCATCGGTCTGCTTGATTGCGCCGATGCGGCGAATGTCGATGCGAACGCTGGCATAAAACTTGAGCGCCCTGCCGCCGGGCGTGGTCTCCGGGTTGCCGAACATCACACCAATCTTCTCGCGGATTTGGTTGGTGAAAATGCAACAGGTGCGCGCTTTCGAAATGAGCGCAGTCAGTTTGCGCAACGCCGCACTCATGAGGCGTGCTTGCGCGCCTACCGTAACGTCGCCAATTTCTCCTTCCAATTCCGCCTTGGTCACGAGCGCGGCGACTGAATCGAGAACAACGACATCCAGCGCATTCGAACGTACGAGCGTCTCGCAAATCCGGAGCGCTTCCTCGCCTGAACTGGGCTGAGAGACAAGAAGATCATCGAGATTCACGCCGAGCTTCTTTGCGTAGGCGGGATCGAGTGCATGCTCGACATCGATAAATGCCGCCAGGCCACCACGCTTTTGCGCCTGGGCAATCACAGTGAGCGTGAGAGTTGTTTTACCGGACGATTCCGGCCCGAAAACTTCTACCACGCGGCCACGCGGAAAACCGCCTACCCCAAGCGCGCGATCGATCAGGATATTGCCGGTTGGAATAACGTCGATATCGACAATTTTTTCGTCGCCCAGGCGCATGATCGCGCCTTCGCCGTAGTCCTTGGCAATCTGCTGGATCGCCAAATCAAGGTTCTTATTTCGAGCCGTAATGACTTTGTCGGCATTTGGTTTTTCTTCAGTTTTCGTCGCCATATCGAGATGACCTTAAGTACGTCGGCGGGGACACTTCGCCAAGCAAAAAGCACGAAAGACTTCAACACGTCGAAAACAAATTTGCTCGTACGGGTCCGTGCAGCTTATTGATCACGTAATGCAGTCGACTGAAATCGACGAACGCTTCATGCGCGCGGCGCTGCGGGAAGCGAGGAAAGGTCTGGGACATACCAGCCCTAACCCTGCGGTTGGCGCTGTGCTGGTAGCTAGCGGAAAGATTATTGCACGCGGCCATCATCGTCAGGCGGGCGCGCCCCACGCGGAGATTGAATGCCTCCAATCCGCGGGAGGATCGCTCCCCGCTAAATCGACTTTATATGTAACGCTCGAACCGTGCTCTACGGCAGGCCGGACTGGCGCTTGTATCGACGAAATCATTCGGGCGGGGATTAAGACGGTAGTGATCGGCGCAACCGATCCGAACCCGCGCCACCAAGGACGGGGGGCAAAGCTCCTGGAAGAAGCGGGACTCACGGTGCGCAGCGGCGTTTTAGCAGATAAATGCGGTGTTCTGAATGAAGCGTTCAACAAATGGATTGTCACGGGCCAGCCATTCGTTGTCGCGAAGTGCGGGATGAGCCTGGACGGCCGGTTAACCCGAAGGCCGGGCGAGCCGCGATGGATGACCGATCCAATTGCGCGCCGTCACGCCAACGTTTTGCGAGCATCGGTCGATGCTGTCCTTGTGGGAGCGGAAACAGTCCGGGCAGACAACCCGCAGCTAACTGCGCGGCATGGTCAAAACCTTAGGCAGCCATTGCGGGTGGTGCTTACTCGATCAGGCAATTTCCCGCGTCAGACGCGTCTGTTCACCGGTCCAATGGCGAAACGCACCATTGTTTATGAGGACAAGTCTTTGCGGGCAGTGCTCGGTGACTTGGGCCGCAAAAATATCACCAGCGTAGTGATCGAGGGAGGCGGCAATGTTCTCGGGCAGGCGCTGGATGGGCAGCTCATCGACAAAATTCAAATTTATTTGGGTCCGATTTTAACGGGAGGGCTCGTAATCGCCTTCCCCGGCCGTGGCACCGGCACGACAGCAACGGCTCCGCGTCTTGAGCGTGTCACATACCGGCGTCTTGGCCAAAATGTCTGTGTAACGGGCTACCCGAAGTTCGGAGGAATTACGCCAGTCGAATAAATTGTGAAACTTGACGTCTCAAATAGTGTTAAAATAATCAGGAGGTGAAACAGATGAAGAAATTCTTATTGATCGGTCTAGTCGTGGCAGGGTTTACATTCGCGGGGGCCTCGCGCTCCGAAGCGGGAGTGTCGGTGGGAATTGGTTTTGGCTTTCCAGGCTATTCCTACGGGTGCAGTCCATACGGATATTACCCATACGGATACTATGGATACCCAAGGCCTTACTACAGGACGGCTTTTTACGTCGGTGGCCCGAGAAGGTACTGGCATCGGGGACATCGCGTCTTGTATCGCAGTCATTACCGTTACTAGGCTCGCGGGTTAAGCAAGTTTCGGGTGCCTCGGGGTCTTGGCTGGGAGGGCGGCGAAGTTAAGGACGCCGTTCAAGGCGAATTCCGGACTCCGAGGACCCGCGTGCTAGTTCGGCGGTTTAGGGGAGCCAGTGGATCCGGGTGTCACTGATGGGCTTGCTTGTTGCTGGAATTCCTTTTTCAGCTGCTCGATTAACGCGGGCAATTCCTGCCGCCGTTTCGCTTCAAGTTCCTGCCGCATCAAATGTTCAACTCTAGTCCGTTCCTGCATGTAACGTGATTCAAACTGGGAGCGTTTCTCGCCCTCCAGGCGAAGCCCTGAATCACGCAAAGCGGTTTCTGCCTCTTGTTTGATTCGCAGGCGTCGCAGATTTTCCCGATCACGCATGAGCTTGCGTTCATCGGCGCTCATTTGCATCCAGCGCTCCGCGTTCCGGTTAAAGCGCTGTCGATCCTCCGGCGACAATCCGTGAAAGTGTTCCCGTCCCAATTTGAAATCCCCGTCCCGGCCAGACCCCTTGCGAACACCAGATTGCCCCTGCGGATTCTGCGCGCAGACAGAACCCGATCCGAAAATACAAAGCGCGACCGACGCGCTTAAAGCGATGAATTTTCGTCCCACAAGCTCGTCTCGTACAATACCAAAAGGTCGTCTAAATTGGCAATGACATCGTAATCCTGGTCGTCAATTTTTGCCAGGCTCACCAAGTCACTGGCCGGCGACTCGATTTTTTCCACTCTGACGCTCTTTTCGACGGGAGCATCGGACTTGACTACAGGCGCCGGCGCCCTTGGCGCCGCGATGGTCGCCGGTGGCTTGGATTTAGCCAATGAAGAAGTGTGGTTGGGCAGGGAATTTCGCCACAACAGAACCGCTACGACTAGCGCCAGAGCTACGCCGGAAACTGGGAGCAACATTCCCAACCCCAGACCGCGTTGCATTCCGCCGGAAGGACCCGGCTCTTGCCGCAAGTGCCGCAAAATGTTCCGCGCGAAAAAGGCTGAAAGGCGCGGGGGCGCGGCTCTTCCCATAAGGTCCCATAGTTCTTGATCGTCCTCGCGATTCATATTCCGCCGAATTGAACTACCCGCGCCATTGAAAGTTGCGCCGTAAATCGCTTGCGACCAGGTCAATCGACTCGATCGACCCGCTACGCATCAGGCGCTTCCAGGAAGCCTTCCAGCTGGCGGATGCGCGTGGGGTGGCGCATCTTGCGGAGGGCCTTGGCCTCGATCTGTCGAATGCGTTCCCGAGTGACTTGAAATTGCCGGCCCACCTCTTCCAGCGTGCGGCTGTATCCGTCCACCAGCCCAAACCGTTGCTCGAGCACCTGGCGCTCCCTTTCCGTCAACGTCTCGAGGACGTCTTTGATCTTTTCCTTCAACAACACGATCGCCGTCATGTCGCTCGGGTTTTCCGCGCCCTTGTCCTCGATAAAATCGCCGAAATTGGTCTCTTCGCTTTCGCCCACCGGAGACTGCAGCGAGATTGGTTGCTGAGCCATCTTGAGAACGGCCCGAACGCGATCGACCGGCAATAGAATCTCCTCTGCGACCTCCTCCGGCGTGGGCTCGCGTCCATATTCCTGGACGAGCTGTTTCTGCACGCGCATCAGCTTGTTGATCGTCTCGATCATGTGAACCGGAATACGAATAGTCCGAGCCTGATCGGCTATGGAACGGGTAATGGCTTGCCGGATCCACCACGTGGCATAGGTCGAAAATTTATAGCCCCGCCGATATTCGAATTTCTCCACCGCCTTCATCAAACCCATGTTTCCCTCCTGAATCAGGTCGAGAAACGAGAGTCCGCGATTGGTATATTTCTTGGCGATAGAGATGACCAGACGGAGGTTTGCCTCAACCATTTCGGTTTTAGCCCGCAGCGCGTGACGAACCCAATTCTTCAGGGTCTGATATTCTGCGGCGAATTCCTCCAGCGAAAGCCACATGGTTTTCTCGAGCTCGTGCATCTTGTTTCCGAGATGCAAACGCTTCTTCCGGTCGCGTGGATGCTTCGCCATCTCACTCTGGAGGTAGATGGTCGTTTGATAGGCCTCGTCGGCCAGATGAACGAATTCTTCGGTGACCTTCTGCTTAAAATAAAACTTGGGATAACATTTTTGCAGCGTGTTGATCGCTCGTTGAAAGGATTTTACTTTCTTGCCCTCTTTCTTAGATGAATCACGCGGTAGCTGACTGTACTGGTGGCTGATTGACGCGTTCAAATCTTCCAGGTGCTTGCAAAGACGTGGAAGTTTTTTCAGGTAACGCTCCCGGCTTTCGATCTTCTTATCGAGAATAACCCGGTCAAATCTCTCTCCTCCCTGGGCAAGTTTCTCCGCCAAGTCGAGGTGGGCGCGAGCGGTGAAGCCGAAGCGATTGATCTGCTTCTGCACCATATTTTCGGCTTCCTCGATCCGCTTTGAAATCTCGACCTCCTGCTCCCGGGTGAGCAAAGGCACCTGGCCCATCTGCTTGAGATACATCCGCACCGGATCATCCAGGATATCCAGCTTTGCCTCGGGCTTCTCTTCCTCTTCTTCCTCCTCGACATCCTTTTTCCCGTCTTTGTAGCGATCGACTTCGGACGCCTCGATGATGTTGATTTCCATCCGGCGAAGGCGGGTCAAGATCGTGTCGAGCTCGTCCGCATCATTAATTCCTTCAGGCAGCGCCTCGTTAAGATCGTCGAAGGTGAGATAACCCTGCTCCTTGGCCAGCTTGATCAGCTCACGGATTCGCGTTTCGGTTTCGACTGGAGCATTCAGATCTCCGATCGTTTCACCTTTTGAACGGCCTTGGCGGTGACCGTTTCTGTTAACGGATTGGGCCGAAGCGGGACCGCGATTCGTTTTTAACGAACCTAGTTTTTTTGGTCGCTTCACCCCACTAATCGTGGAGCGCTTGGGAAGAAGAGGTTTCGCCTTCGGTCGCTTTGCCTGCGACCGACGAATTTCTCCCTTTTTTTTCGAATGCCTGGCCAAAGTTGCGGTTAAGGATTTACCGCCTCTCGATGGATCGACAAATCATCCCCAAAATGCTGGAGATTAGCTGTCGGCCACACGATGGGGCGAAAACGCGGAAAGTTCGCGGAGCTGTTCCTGCAGGTCAAGGATTTGTTTTTGCAAGTTGACCACATCGCCGGTGCTATGTTCAGGGACCTTTATCCGGTTCTCAGCTACTTCCAGTTCACGGCGCAATATAGCTTGCCGGATGCCAAGCCACCATTGCTCCACCATCGTTCCCGCGTTTGGCGGCAGCTTTTTTAGAAGCCACCCAGAAATGAGCCGTTCCTCCGATGGAGAGAGCGTCACCATGAAGGCGTTGAGCGACGCGGTATCGTCCGGTCGGAAGTCGCTCTCCAAGATCCGGATAAGGATCCCGGTATCTGGCACCTGTGCCAGGATTTCCTGCCAATTCTGGCTTCGAATAAAATCGCGCGCCTTCTGATCCCGCAACGCCAGGAGACAAAGCATCGCCACGTCGTGCTTCGGCGCGATAACAGTTCCCCCGCCCGCTGGGGGGTCGGACAGGCGAAACGACTCCCGCCTGGGTTTGGACAAGAGGTTGCGAAAATCTTCAGCGGACACACCGAGGCGCGCGCTCACCTTGCTCACTACCTCTCCGCGCATGAGCGGATTTTGGACACGCGATACCGTCTCGGCCAATCTCCGCGACAACTGCATTTTCGCGCCCAACGAACCAAGATCGACAGCCGCTACCTCGCGGTCGATCCAGTATTCGAAAAAATCGCGGGCGCCGGAGATACGCGCTTCGAATGCCTCCTTGCCTTCGCGCCGCACTAACGAATCCGGATCTTCCCCTGCCGGCATCTCAGCCACCCGCACAATCAAGTCGTTCTGCAGCAAAGCATCGAGCGAGCGCTCCGCTGCTTTCTGTCCCGCTGCATCGGCGTCAAAGCAAAGGACCACTTCATTGACAAACCGTTTTAAAACACGGGCCTGGCCTTCCGTAAAAGCGGTTCCCTGCGGCGCGACGACATTAGTAACCCCGGCCTCGAACAACGTAATCAAATCGAGCTGCCCTTCACACACGATCGCACAATTCGCCTCAATCAAGGCCCGCTTCGCCTTATGCAGGCCATAGAGAACGTTGCCTTTTCGAAACAACGGCGTCTCCGGAGAATTCAAGTATTTGGCTGCTCCCTCCTCGTCTTTCAGCAGCCGCCCACTGAAGGCGATTACTTCACCGACGTCGTTGCAGATAGGAAACATGATTCGCCCTCGGAACCGGTCGTAGGCAGATTGCGGTTTGATGTTCGAGGCTTGCGGCGTGTCACCCTCATCCTTGGTCCTGACCAGGCCGCCGGAGAGCAGGTCGCGTGACTCATACCCATGACTCCGTGCCCAGCTTCCAAAGGCATCCCACTCATCCGGCGCGTAGCCGAGCTGCCACCGCTTGGCGATCTCCGCAGTGATCCCACGGTTCTTCAGATACTTCCGCGCCTGCTCCCCTGATTCGCGCTTGATCAGATTCTGATGAAACCAGGCGGCAGCCTCCGCATGTAGCTGGAGCAACCTTGGGCGTGCGTCCTGTTGCCGATCATCACCACCCCCCCCGCGGTCTTCCACTACGGTGATACCCACTCGCGCCGCAAGTTTTCGCACAGCGGCCGGGAAATCGATATGCTCGTAATCCATTACGAATCGGAAAGCACTGCCACCCACTCCGCAGCCGAAACAATGAAAAGTTTGACGGCTCGGGCTTACGGTGAAGGAGGGAGTTTTCTCCTGGTGAAACGGGCAGAGCGCCTTAAAAGTCGCTCCGGCGCGTTTTAAAGGAAAATACGAACCGATCACTTCCACGATGTCGTTGGCCGCGGCGATCTGCTCGATGGTCTCCGGAGGAATCGATCCCATGACTAATTTTCGCTCGTTTACTTGCGGAAGCGATGCCAAATTTTGCTGCTTCCAAGTCATGAAACAAATTTTGCCCATCGAGGGATCCCGCCGCTATACCTTCAGATTTTGCAACGGGATTCCTAGACTGCGCGTAGCTTTGATCGGAATGACGACACGACTTGTCACGCTTTTGGCGGTGCTCTTCTTGCTGATCCCCGTGACGGCTCGCGCGCGCGATATCATCCACAAGGACGACGTTGTGGTAGTGCCATTACGCGGGGAAGTTTCGAGTTCGTTGCTCATGTTTCTGCGGCGCGCTGTCAAAACAGCCGAGAGCCAAGGCGCCTCGGCGTTTGTCCTTGAAATGAATACTTACGGTGGTCGGCTCGACGCCGCCGCGGATATCGTGGAGGCGCTCAATCACGCGACGATCCCCACCTACACCTTCATTAACACCAATGCGGGATCGGCTGGGGCGCTCATTGCACTGGCCACGCGGCACATTTACATGGCCCCGGTGAGCGCGATCGGCGCCGCCGCACCCATTCTTTCGACGGGCGAAGACCTTCCCGCGACCGCCAAAGAAAAAACAATTTCGTATTGGTCCGCCCTTATTCGCAGCTCAGCCGCCAAGAATGGTTACAATCCCGACATCGCCGAGGCGTTTATCAATCGGGACAAAGAAGTAAAGATCGGCGATCGCATAATTCACCCCAAGGGATCCGTTCTCACCCTGAACGCCCAGGAAGCAACCGAGAAGATCAATGGCAAACCGGTCTTGGCCGAGGGCGTTGCTGAATCGGTTATCGATCTTGCAAAAAAGGCCGGGCTCAAAGGGAATATTTCTACAATCGAACCGACCGGCTTCGAACAGCTCGCGTTCTGGATCACGGAGCTCGCACCGCTGCTTCTACTCGTTGGAATCCTCGGCGCGTATCTCGAATTCAAACTTCCCGGAGTGAGCTGGCCCGGAATTATCGCGGCAATTTGTTTTACTCTCTTTTTCCTCGGCCATTACCTGGCCGGACTAGCCGGATGGGAGGTCGTTGTTCTTTTTGCTTTCGGAATTGTCCTCGTCCTGGTGGAAATACTTTTCTTTGCTCACTCGACCATCGTCTTCGGCGTAATCGGCGCTTTTCTCATCCTGGCCTCGCTTCTCTGGACGATGATCGATCGCTATCCCGGTCAGAAATTCTTCCCCAGCGGCAGGATGCTGGCGGTTCCCTTGCTCAACATGTTTATCGCGCTCATCGGTTCGGTCATCGCCGCTGCATTGCTCGCCCGTTATCTACCGCGCACGAGTTTTTATCGCCGATTCGCGCTCATTGATTCCAGTCCGCCGGGCCCGTCGCTCGGCGGCGCCTCCCGTCATTTCGAAACTGCGCTCGCCCTCACACCCGGCATGAGCGGCACTACGATCACGATCTTGCGTCCAGGCGGGAAAGCCCGCTTTGCCGATCACATTGTCGATGTTATTACCGAAGGCGAATTCATCGCAGCCGAAACGCCAGTCACACTGATTCAGACAGACGGAATGCGTGTCGTGGTGAAAAGCTCCGCGCAGGCCTAACCAGATCTAGCCGCCAGCCACGACCCGAATAAATTCAACACGATCGCCTTCGACGAGCAATCGTTGCGGCCAATCGCGCCGATGAACAGCTATCCCGTTGTGCTCAACCAAAATCGACTGAGCCGGCAGCCGATAAGAATGAATTAGTTCCTCAACTGTGTTGATCTCGCCCGAATCAACCCGTTCGCCATTAAGAGAGATTGTCATGCCTCAAAAGCAACGGGATTCGGCTGTCATTCCTGCTGCGCACAGAGAGCCTGGTCCCAATCCTTCCACACCGGTTCCAGGCCGGACAGACGCAGGACTGCAGCGATTTCTGCAGGAGAACGCTCGTCGCTGATTTCGAACTGACCGGTAGCGATCTCATCGTCGCCGTCTTGGAATTCGGGCGCGACGATGCGGCCACGCACAGTGCGGTGAAGATTTTCGCCGCCCTGTCGAGTATAACCGCCCGGTTCGGTGTGACTCCCGGCACTCATGGTCGTCACGCCTATCGAAACGAGAGAATCGCGCAACGCCGCTCTCTCCCGCGTGCTGAGCACGATGCCAACCTGCGGAAAAGAGATACGCAATGCGCAGATCAGCTGAGCCAGCTCGCGATCACTCATCGAGAAGGGCGGGCGGAATCCGCCGGCGGCTGGACGCAACCGGGGCAAGCTCACGCTGATTTGCGCCTGCCAGCAACGCTTAAACAAATACTCCAGGTGCGCCGCAAGCGCGACGACCTCATCCTGCCAGCGTGACAATCCAATAAGTGCACCGATGCCGATCCTGCGAATACCAGCGGCGTAACCGCGGTCGGCGGAGTTGAGCCGGAAATTGAAATCGCGCTTCGGGCCGGCGGTATGCATTTCAGCGTAAGTCTCTCGATTATAGGTTTCCTGATAAACGACCAATCCTTCTGCGCCAGCATCGACAATCGCAGCGTAATCCTTGGTCTCCATGGGGGCGACCTCTATCGAAATCGATGAAAAATCGGCGGACAAAGCCCGGACGCAGCTGGCGAGATAATCGCCGCTGACAAACTTCGGATGTTCGCCGGCGACGAGGAGAACCTGTCGAAACCCGGCCCGCGCCAGATGACGGGCCTCGGCGACAACTTGTTCAACGTCAAGCGTGACCCGGAGAATTGGATTATCGCGCGAGAACCCGCAGTATCGGCAATTGTTGATACATTCGTTGGAAAGATAGACCGGTGCGAACAATCGCATTGTTCGTCCAAAATTTTGCAATGTGAGGTGACTCGAAACTTTCGCCATCTCTTCCAGTTCCTGATTGGACTTGGGTGCGATGAGCTGTTCGAATCGACGCACCAGTGGCGATTTCCTGAGGGCAATCTCATCCAATGTTTCGGCGAACGACATCGCCGTTAATCTCATGCGCGCAAGAGCATGTGCAAACCAGATCGGTCTTGGCCTGGCGAAATGGCTCGTTAGAAATCTGGGAAGGCTTAACGGAGGCACCAACTCTGGCTCGCTGGACATCCAGGATCGGCTGGAAACAGAAACGCCGGGAATACAAAATATTCCCGGCGTTTCTCAAATGCGCTTGTCGATCTTAGTAAGAAAAATCGAGCCCAATCCTGGCCATTCCAAAGTCCGAATTGGCGCCGTGATCGCCACCAACCACGTTCCATGAAAAATCAGCCATCAACCCGATAGCTAACTTGCTCATCGCCGATGGACGGGTAATGCGAACCTCCATGCCGCCGCCAAATTGACCAATTGGCCTGGCATGTTTGTTATGGATGATTTTGTCCTTAACGAATTCGACTTCGTCATCGTCACCGTCAATTTCGTTCTCGTCGAAATATTGCTCCGTACGCGAACCGCCTCCCAGGACGCCGAAGCCTACAAAGCCGTAGGGAGCGAAGCGGGAACAACCAATGGGATAGCGTCCAGTGAAGGTGACAAGACCGGCGCCGCCTACATTGCTCTTGGCGTCCAAAATAAATCCTTCCACGCCCAAACCGAAGTAACGGCTCCAAAAATATTTTATGTCGGCTCCACCACCCCAAGCCCCGTCCTTGTTAAGAAACTGATCGTCCCGCGAGCTACCCAGAAACACTGGAGCCTCCGTGGTATCGTATTCTTCATCTACCGAGTCTAAATCGAAATCTAAATCGTGATGTCCGGGGTGACCCGAAAACGCATAAGTTGCCCATATATCGAAGTTCCACTCATGGGCGCGATACCACTCGCAGGGCGCCGGCATCGGTTGAATGACTTCTTTATCCTTCCCGGAATACGACTCCGGGCCGGCATAACAAACCGCGAATGTCGCGGCGAAAATACAAAAGGTTAAGGTCAGCTTTTTCATACGCGCTCTGGATAGGGATTTGAGACGGGCCAGTCAACAAAAAAACTGATTTTCTATTGGCGACTACTGTAATAACTAGAAAATGAAGGGTCAGGATCGCTAAATTAGGACCTGGCCGTGGAGTGAGATGGCTGAACCACCTCTTCGCAAAGCCAAAACGCCGGAGTGCCAACGGCATCCCCGGCGTTTGTTAAACTGTCTATCCCGGCGTGACCCTCAGAACGCAAAATTAATGCCGGCTTTTACCATTCCAAAATCTTCGTCGTCGGTAACATTCCAGCTAGCGTCCGTTATAAATCCGATGTGCGGAGTAAAACGCACCTCGAATCCACCGCCCACTTGGCCGAGCGCACGAGCATCGTGCCCGGAACGGCGTTCCCAGCGCTCTTTAACGCCGATCAAGACAAATGTCTCATGTTCTCCGCCAAACAGCACGCCACCACCGGCGAACAGGTAGGGGGAGAAGCGCGAGCAGTGGAACGGATAGCGCAATGTGAAGGTCCCCTTCACTGCTCCTACCCCGCTGTTACCGTCATGTGGGTCGAGACCGTCAGCCCTCAGAGAATCACTGACGTGATTGCCGTTACTATCGCCAGCCAACCCGTAGGCCTCAAGTCCCATCCCGAAATAGCGATGGGAAAAATACTTGATGTCGATTCCGCCACCCCCGGCGAAGTCGCCTATGCTGTTATCGAAATGGACTGTCTCGCCATCGACAAACGTAAGACTGTCTTCGTCGAAGTCGTTGTTGTTGTCTCCACCGAATGCCACTGCGCCCCAGAGCGAGATGTTCCATTCGCTATCCGCGTAGAATTCCTGACACGGAGGAGGAGCAACCTGCTTCATCTCTTTGCCCGAATATGCTTCCGGTCCACCGAACGCCCAGGTTGATACAAAATACAAAATCCCAAGGGTTAAGACCAATCGTTTCATGATCGCAACTGCCTATTCTTTTCCGCAATAGTCGTCAACCAAAAAGGGGGAGCCTCGGATTTTCTTCCCGCAATCGCACCCTGAGTAGGCCGCTGCGCATTCCTGGAAAAGAAAACGCCGGAAACACACTGCCTGTGTTTCCGGCGCTCCTCAGATTAAGTCGACGATCTAACGTCGTTCAGGCGTTACTCAGAAAGAAACGTTGATGCCCGATCTGGCCATTCCGAAATTGTTATTAGGGCCATCTACCACGTTCCAGCTGAAATCGGCGATCCAGCCCACATGCGGCGTTAGGCGCACTTCCATACCCCCGCCAAACTGGCCCATGGCCCTTGATTCTGTTTCGTGCGCGATCTGCATCACGTCGCCGGTGCTGTGAATCGGGCGATCACGATGGCCGTTAAAGATTCCGCCGCCGCCCGCCCATGTGTAAGGCGCAAAGCGAGAACAGCCGATGGGAAAACGGAGTGTTAATGTTCCCAAAGCGCCAGGCACAAAATGGCGATCGCTAGCCTTGTCAAACTCCCCGCCTCCGGTGCCGAAGTTCGTAATATTGTATCGACTGCCATGCGCGGCCAGACCGAAACCCTCGATCCCGACGCCGAAATACCGGGCAAAGAAGTATTTGATATCCAGACCTCCGCCCCAGGCGTGATCACCCCCAAGAAAGCGGTCGTACCTCCCCATCTCAGTGGTCAAAAAGACGTCACGGAGAGTGGTGCGGTTGTTTTCTGTATCGGTAAACGCGTAAGCACCCCAAAGGCCGACGTTCCATTCCGTATCGCGGTACCATTCGCACACCGGTGCTGGTGCCGTGGTGGTCCTCATTTCCTTGCCCGAGTAAGAGCTTGTTTCCCCGCTAAATGCGGCCGGCATGGCGGCCACAAAAGCCAATAACCCTAACGTTAACTTTCTCATCTTCTTTCCCCCTTTGATTAAGTGTTCCCTAGAGACAGGCGTTTGAGCGCCTCCATCGAGAAACGAATTTCAGCGCAGGTTTGGACGCCCCGCCGTGTGTGTTAAGCATTCCGGTTCACCAGCCGGAATCATGCCAGATGGCAGGGACTCAGGCTTTTAACTCGGCGCCGGTGTTTGCGTCGGTGATGATGAATTTCTCGTGGTGATAGGTAGCATCGCCGCGGAACGTCAACCGGCCCGCATACCTTCGCTCCAGCTCGACGAGCAATTCCTCGTCCTCTTCTTTCAACCGCTTGAGCACATCTGGGTTCAAGATCACGCGGAAATCGTGCACGCTGTCCTGATACTTGCGCATTACCGTGTTCAGAGTGCGATGCAATTCCACGCTTGTGGTCATCGACGTCTTCACTACGCCGCGTCCGCTGCAGTACGGGCAGTTTTCATAGATCGTGTCACTCAGGCTTTCCTGAGCGCGCTGCCGCGTCATCTCCATCAACCCGAGCTGAGAAATCGGCAGGACGTGAGTCTTGGCCTTGTCGCGCCGGAGCCTCTCCTTCATCAAATTGTAAACCATTTGCTGATCCTTGCGGCTCTTCATGTCGATAAAATCGCCAATGATCAGACCGCCGATATTGCGCAAACGAAGCTGGCGCGCAATTTCGTCCGCGGCTTCCAGGTTTGTCTGCAAGATCGTCTTTTCCACGTCTCGCCCGCCTTTGTTGCGGCCGGTGTTTACATCGACAGCGACGAGCGCTTCAGTCTCATCGATGACAATGTAGCCACCGCATCTGAGCCATACTTGCCGGTGAAAAGCGTCATCGATCTGCTTCTGGATGCCGTAAGTTTCGAAAATGGGCGTCGCTCCGTCGTAGAAATGAATTCGATTCCGCGCCCGGCGCGAGATTTGCCCGACCATCTCCATCATTCGGTCAGCTGCTACGCGATCATCGCAAAGTACTTCGTCAATTTCTTCGGTGAGAAAATCCCGCACTGTTCGATCGACCAGGTCAGGCTCCTCAAAAACCCGGCACGGCGCGGCCTGATCCCGGATGCTTTGCTCAACCTTGGCCCATTGATCGAGGAGGAATCGCAAATCGCGCACAAAATATCTCGCCCGCTGACCTTCACCAACCGTGCGAATAATGACGCCGATGCCTTCCGGGATATCCAGTTCGCGCAGAATCTTGCGGAGCCGGTCGCGTTCCTTCGGGTTCTCGATCTTGCGCGAAACTCCACTACGATCGCTGAATGGCATCAATACGAGATAGCGTCCCGCGAAACTGAGGTTGGTTGTGACTCGCGGGCCTTTGGTTCCGATCGGGCCTTTCGTTACTTGCACGATCACCTCCGAACCGACCGGGTAAATACTCGGAATATCCTTTACGGTAATTCTCTTTCGAGGCCGTTTGTTTGCCGGGCGATCGATTTCCTCAATTCCACTGTCGAGTGCAGCCGGAATCGCATCCCAGAAATGGAGAAACGCGTTCTTCTCGAAGCCGATGTCGACGAACATCGCCTTCAATCCCATCTCGATGTTCTTGACCTTACCTTTGTAAACGCTGCCGACGATATTGCGCGAGCTCTTACGCTCTACGCTGTATTCCTCAAGCCGACCGTTTTCGAGCAACGCAACGCGCGACTCGAGTTTTTCCACGCTGAGCACAATTTTGTTGCCGGTCTTGCGTGACGAAAGACCTAAAATTTTTCGCACTTGTTCTAACATAAAAATGAAATGTTTCTGCGATCCGAAGCGAAAGCATCGTGTGGGTGATGTTCATCGCTGGTTAGATCGACAATAGTCTACCGTGGACGCGGACGACGAGGGGGTGGGGTTGGGGCCGCCGTTGGCCGCGGTTTTGCTCCAAAAAGACGTTCGAAAAAATTAGGCCGCCGTTGTGGTGGCGTGGCTACAGCTTGAGCCCGCGGGAGCCGGGGACGCTGTGCCACCTGCCCTTGGGCGTCGGCTTCGGGTTCCACATCCGGCGATGAATTGGCGCTGGCCAATTGCACCGCGGCGCTTTGGCTGATATCGGCACCCTCTTCGTCCTCGCCGCCCACATTGCTTCCAGTGTAGCTCACTGATTTGACCAATTGGAGTGGATTAGGGTGGTGTGCGGGCGCGAGCCAGGCCACCGGCATATCGAACTTGCCTTGGTCCTGCGCGACAATGCGTTCGAGAATGCGTGTCGCGATCGGCCCCGCGACCTCGCCGCCGTGCCCCGAAGCGCCCTGCACCATCACAGCGACGACATACTTCGGATGATCATACGGCGCAAAACAGGTAAACCACGCCACGTTTTCCTCGTGGCCGCGATCGGTGGCCTGCGCCGTGCCGGTTTTCCCGGCCACGACGACATCTTTCAAACGGGCTCGGCCGCCGGTTCCTCCATCTTCGTTAACAACTTTCCACAAACCGCGCCTAACGAGTTCCATGTCCTGCGGCGAAACTTCGCGGCGAAGATCGGCGCGAACGCGCGGCGCAAAGCTGAGCGGCTTACCATTTTCGTCAACAATGGGCGTGCCATCCTGATTAAGTACCCTGTCGATCAAACGCGGATAATAACACGTGCCGCCATTCGCCGCCGCAACGTATGCCACGGCCAACTGCAGAGGTGACACCAGCGTGTAGCCCTGGCCGATCGTAACATTCGCCGTCTGCGCAGAGGTCCACCGCTCCTGCGGATGGTGAATTTGCATCCACTCAGGGCCCGGCATGTTGCCCGTTTGTTCGCCTGACAAATGCAGGCCCGATTCTTCTCCGATTCCCAACATCTTACCAATGACATCCATCGACTGAATGCCCGCCGCGTTTCCGTACTGATAGAAAAACGAGTCGCATGACACCTTAAGTGCATCGGCGAGTCCGATGGTGCCGTGCGTATAATGCTTTTCCGCTACCCAGCATCGGAAAAAGTGATCGCCATAACTCACACCGCCTCCGCAGTTGTATTTAGCACCAGCGAGATTTTTCGACCCGCGCAATCCGGCGAAAGCTGTAATGAGCTTAAAGGTCGAGCCCGGCGGCAGTGCGCTGATCGCGCGGTTCACCAACGGATCGCCCTCGTCCTTCTGCAGCGCTTTCCAATCCTTGGCTTTGATGCTGGGAATGAATGTGTTTGGATCGAATGACGGCACGGAGGTCATGGCCAAAACGTCACCGTTATTTGGATCCATAACGACTGCGCCAGCGCGACTCACCGCGCGCAACGCCTCCTCAGCGATTGCCTGGATGCGTCCATCGATCGTCAGGAAAACATTTGCGCCTTGCTGCGGCGGATCTTCCCGCAATATGCCGTCGATCGCCCCCTTGGCGTTTCGTCTCAAGTACCGAACACCGGGTTTGCCCCGCAAATATTCGTCCATCGCTTTCTCGATGTTCGATTTTCCATCCACGTCGCCCTGGTAAAATGTAAACTTTTTCGCTTCGTCTTTGTTGATGTCGTCGGGAGCACCCACATAGCCAAGGATGTGCGCAGCCAGTGCCCCGTAAACGTAGGACCGCACCGGTTTGACCGCGATATCCACTCCCGGCAAGCCAACATCATGCTCGGAGAATTTAGCCATCGTTGGAAAGTCGATGTCGCGAATATAGGAATAGGGCACTTCGGTATCGTTTCGATAGTGCCGTTGTAACTGACTAGCGTTGTAATCGCGGGCCAGGTCGAGATCGCTCAAACGCGGTACAACGCCCTGATTTACGATCTTAATTATGTCCGGCTCCCTTACGTCCTTTGGCATCCCGTTGATGGTGGCCCGATATTCCGTGAGCGGCGGCGCACCGAACCGCTCGCGGAAACCCTTGACCATTTCCGGAAGGTAAAAGTCGACTTCGTAGCTGGCCCGGTTTTGCACGAGCGTCGTGCCATTGCGGTCCTTGATTTCTCCTCGCACCGAAGGAATTCGCACAGTGGCTTGCGAGCTGCCACGAATTTGAGCCGTCCACTCCTGACCGTGAGCTACCTGGATCCACCACAATCTGAACGTGAGGGAGCCAATCCCCAGAAGTATGAGCAGCCCCAGGAACTGGATCCGCAAACGCGAAGTGAAACGACGGCGGCGATTCATTCGAACCGGTCCCTTTCAGGAAGGTATGGGAACGCCGTTATCCGTCCCATCCATTGCAAAAACCAAAAAGCAATTGGCGCAAGCACCATTGCGATCAGCCCTGGACCGCCGATCTGCCACCAGACCTCTGGAGAGAAATAAACCGAACCGCGCCGAAATGTGATCATTAAATATTGGGCCAACAGTATCAGCGACGTGCAGATGCCTGTCATAATACAGTGCACCTCCCAGCGGCCGCGGATGAAAAGTGGCCTCAAACCATGCATGATTCCTGCCAGCACAGCGTAGAGGAGTATCGACCATCCGAGCGAGATTTCAACTTTAGTGTCGATCACCTGAACGGTGAGCGCATCGAGGAGGATACCGGCGTACAATGCCAATGCCAGCATGAGCGGAAAGGGCAACGCCACCGCTCCGTAAAAAACTATTACCGGCACAATATAAATGTGCGCGTTGTAGAGCCACGGCAGGGCCGGGATGAAAAATTCCGCAATCTGCGCGATCAGGACGAGAATCAGCAGCAAGACAAAGAAAATCATTTTCGCCCCGTCACCACAAAGACATCTTCGAGGTGCGACAAGTCCACCCCCGGCACGAGCTGTCCCTGAGAATCAAGCTCGCGCACCCGGAAACTCTTCACCGTCCCTACCAGGAGGCCGGACGGAAAGACGCCGCCGACACCGGTGGTATAAACCTTTTGTCCTGGCTTCAGGTCCGCTTGCTTGGATAAAAAATTAAGGTCCAAAATTGGTGTAACTCCTGTTGTCACCCGCTCACCGCCAACGATCCCCTGTTCGCGCGTTCCTTCTACCGAAGCAGCGACTCTGCAATTTTCGTCTGAAATCAAGAGCACTACCGAGATGCTTGCGCTTACAGTTGTCGTCTTTCCCACCAAGCCTTCATCCGTGACGACTGGCATATCGCCCTCCACGCCATCTTCTTTTCCACGGTTGATTGTAATGGTGCGCCACCACGTCGAAGAGTCGCGCGCTACAACTACGGCTGGCACCAGTTTGAAAACCGAACGCTCGCGATAATTGAGTGCGTGCCGCAACCGATTGACTTCGCGTTCGACGTCGCGCAAAGCCTGGTTGGTCGCGCGCAATTGACGGTTCTCCACCTGCAGTTCGGAGCTCTCGCGTTCCAGTTCTTCAAGCGATTTTAACCCGGTGCGCACGGATGTGATCTGTTTTTGCAAACCCGATCCGCTCGTCAAGAATGGCGCGATCAATTGATAAACGCCGGCTTGAAATTTGCGCGTACCATCGGCGCCGAAGCTCAAAAAATAGCCGAGGATGGCGCCGAAAATCAAAAGCGCGATGATGCTGGAGCGGTTCATCGCATTTTAGACTTTCGAAATGTGGCAGCCCACCCCGGAGCAAATTTCGAATTTATCGCTTTCAATCGAAGTTCGACGATCGAAAATCGGAAACCGTTACCGCCATTGACGATCGGCTGAGGCGACTTGACGCAAAAACTTAAGCTCATTGAGGCATTTGCCGGTTCCTTCTGCTACGGCGCTCAGCGGATCTTCAGCGACATGGACAGGCAAACCGGTTTCTTCGCTCAATAACTTGTCGAAACCACGCAGCAATGCGCCTCCGCCTGCCAAGACTAATCCACGATCCACCAGATCTGCCGAAAGTTCAGGCGGACAGCGCTCCAGAGTGATACGCACCGAATCGACGATCGTTGAAATCGGTTCCAGCAATGCCTCACGCACTTCCTGGGAGGTGATCATCAAAGTCTTCGGCAAACCCGCCACCAGATCGCGCCCTTTTACTTCCACACTCGTTTCCTTTTCGCTCGGATATGCGCTTCCGATTTTGATTTTGATTTCCTCGGCGGTGCGCTCGCCGACCATCAAATTGTAGGCGCGCTTCATATATTGTACGATTGCCTCGTCCAATTCGTCGCCTGCCACTCGCACGCTTCGGCTGAACACAATTCCCGAAAGAGAAATCAAAGCGACCTCAGTGGTGCCGCCGCCGATGTCGATGATCATGTTGCCCGCCGGATCTTGCACCGGTAGCCCCACCCCGATCGCTGCCGCCATGGGCTCTTCGATCAAATAAACCTCCCGTGCACCGGCGTGGGTGGCCGATTCGCGCACCGCGCGTTTTTCCACCTCGGTGATTCCCGATGGGACCGCGATCACCACCCGCGGACGAGCGCGTACGCGGCGGTTATGCACTTTGGATATGAAATGCCGCAGCATCGCCTCGGTCACTTCGAAATCTGCAATCACGCCATCTTTCAATGGGCGAACCGCCACGATATTTGAAGGCGTTCGGCCAAGCATCCGTTTCGCTTCGTCACCTACCGCCAGCACTTTGTTCGTGCCAGCCTGCACCGCCACGACAGAGGGCTCGCGCAAAACGATGCCCTGATCCTTTACGTAAACAAGCGTGTTAGCCGTTCCGAGATCGATCCCGATGTCGCTTGATAAAAAACCAAAAAGTCCGTTGAACATGAATAAGTTGTTCCAAGCCGCTCGGAAATCCCGTTGTCGAACTGCACAGCAAAATGTGCGCCTCGCAGCGCGATTCTAACCGACTGAAACGCCGTAACATGAAACAGAGCGTCGCGCCGTCAAGCTCATTCTGTTCTTCAAATTGAGCGTTGGACGTTGGACGTTGGGCGTTGGACGTTTGCTTCGATGCAGAAAACCCTCGTCGCCCCCTCCATCCTTGCAGCTGATTTTTCCGAATTGGCCGTTGAACTGCAGCGCGTCGAACAAGCCGGCGCCGATTGGATTCACTGCGACATCATGGATGGCCACTTCGTTGACAACATTTCTTTCGGCCCGGCAATTGTCGATTTTGTGCGCAAGCACACCAGACTCCCGCTCGATGTGCATCTCATGATCGAGCACGCCGATCATTATGTGCCGCGTTTTGCCGATGCCGGGGCAAACTCGATTACGGTCCACGTCGAGCCGGAAGCGAAACACGATGTTGTGAAAA
Source organism: Verrucomicrobiota bacterium (assembly GCA_040005265.1). Lineage (GTDB taxonomy): Bacteria > Verrucomicrobiota > Verrucomicrobiia > Chthoniobacterales > UBA10450 > JBDTZF01. The sequence goes on along the minus strand of JBDTZF010000016.1, from coordinate 3,956 downwards.
CACTGGCCCAAATTCGAGAAAGCGGTTGTCGTGTGGGTTTGACGCTGAATCCGGCGACTCCCTTTCAATGCGTTGAGCCGCTCCTGGACAAGATCGACTTGCTGCTGGTGATGACAGTGCATCCCGGTTTCGGAGGCCAACCGTTTCGCTCCGATCAAATGGAGAAAGTCAAAAGCGCAGCAAGGTGGAACAATTTGCGCGAACACAAGATCGACATCGAAGTGGACGGCGGGATCAATCCTGAGACCGCACGCCTGTCGGTTGAGAGCGGAGCCAATGTCCTTGTCGCCGGCACGTCGATTTTTCATGCAGACGACTATGTCGAAGCCGTCCGCAAGTTACGCTGTGCGAACTAACTAACGAAATGCAGTCTGCCGGCATTTAGGCGTTGACCGGCTGTCGCCATCTGCTGTATACGCTTTTTCATAATGAAAAAGCTCGCCTTGAATTTTGGCATCGTAGTCGTTCTTGCTTGTGCGATCTATGCCGGTCCGGAGCAATTCTCCGGGAAGGATAAGGAAGTAGTGCAGCCGGCTCCGCCACCGTGCGATTGGTACCGCGCACACGAGTGGGACTTGTCGATCTGGGGTGCATATGCCTTTCCGGCGGATACAGGCCATCACGAGACGCTGGACGATTCGAGTACGCTGCCCGTGGAGATTAGTGACGCGGGGAACCCTAACGATGTGAACCAGCTTATAAATACCGGCCCCGCGAGCAGGGATCGACTCCTCAACGGAGATGAAGCAGGCGGCGGCGGCGTGGACATCAAATATTTCTGGAGCCGTTACTTTGGGATCGGCCTCGAAGGTTTTGCTCTTGGTTCCCATAATCCGGTTGCCGCTGGCTTGGCTACATTAACTTTGCGTTATCCGATCGGTTGCTCCCGCTTCGCACCTTATATCTTCGGTGGCGGTGGTGTTGTGGGAGGTGGTTCTCATACAGACCACTTCTTTCACGAGAGAGGCGACGAAAACGAGCCGCTGGAAATTTTCACCGACAATCGGGTTAACAACAATGATATCTCGGCAATCGGCCAGTTTGGCGGCGGCCTGGAGATTCGCGTCACTCGCCACATCGGTGTGATGAGTGACTTCACCTGGAACTTCGTTGGCAATGACGACAGTGATTTCGGCATGGTGCGTGGCGGACTCACCTTTGGGTTTTGAGCTGTAAGTTAACGAAACGGGGCGGGCACACTTGTCGGGCGGGTTTTTTCGTAACTCCTGATTAACGTCAATTCTCGTCGAAGATATTCTTTGGAAAGTACGCGGTGAATCTCTCTCCACGAGGCGGTAGCGGTTCGTGTATCTCCAAGAGCCATCGCGGGCGTCCGAACGGGCGCTCTTCTGCCGCCAGATCGACATTTTGATCTATAAAAAGCTGCGGCTTGCGCCCATTCAAGGAAACCGACACCCGCGCTTCAACCCTCAGCGGCTTTGGCCCCGAGCGCGGCATTTCTTTCGCAAGATAATGCGCGAACTGAACGAGCATATCCGGCCGCCATCTCATCCTTTGCGCCTGCCAGCGATCAAGGTAATCTCCCGGGATTACGTGGAATGTCTCGCCGGAATTGGGATCGGTTACGTAGAAATTCGTGCTCACCCACTGACTCAGCATCATCATTCGCCAACAGTAGCGATGTTCGGCACAGATCCATTCAATCCCACCTCGATAAAAGAATGGGCGCAGCGGAACCAATAGCTGAATCGCCATGTAGATTGCCACAAACGGCAACACGGCGAACCGGTTTTGCCCACTCGGCGACCTTTCGTCAGCCACTGACCTTGAGGAGAGTTGTACGCGGAGGATCGACAATGCCCGCCGGGGCCAGCCTGGCGAGAGAAAAAGAGTGGTGGCCGCAATTGCCAGCCAGGGGAAAATTCCAATGTAAAAAAAGCGAGCATTGAGAAGATGGAAAACCAGTGCTGCGCAAAAGGCCGGGGCTCGCGTGCGGCGCCACAAAAGAAACGGAACTACACATAAATCGAATAAGAGTGCGGCGTAACTCAAAGAATATGCTGCCCAATCCTCCCGAAGAAATCGGCCGACAATTGGGAAATCGGTGATATCAGCGAGCCACGTACGCAGCGGTTCGCCGCGAAGCCAGTCGGGCGAGACTTTTGCTACACCGGAGAAAAAATAGACGATGCCCATCTGTGTGCGGAACAGCCAAAGCGACCACGTCGGTATGGTCTTTGAGGGCAATCTCGGATTCAATCGAGCATCAATTGAAAATGCCCGATGTGCCGGAACGAAGATTAGCAAAAAGCTAAAAAGACAAATGAGGTATGTGTGATTTACATACAACGCTTCATCGAGAAGAAATGTATAAGCGTAGCCAAGGAAAAAGAGAGCGGCGCTGAGACGATAAAGAAAACCGGCCGCGATAAACAATGCCAGGACTCCAAGAACGGCCCAATGAACATACAGTCCACTACCGGGCCAGGGATGAACCCATGAGAATCCGTAGTAATTGAACAAAAATCGCGGCTCAATCCAATAGAGCGCGATCTGATGGTGGGAGAAATTCCGCAACACCTCCCAAAGCATGAGCAGGCCAAATGCAATTCGGAAGAAAACAAGCGAGGCAATATCAACTGGCGCGAATGCATCCTCGACTACCTTTTTTGGAAAGGATCTTTGAACAGGCTGCCGGTGCCTGTGATCGTCCATCTTCGCTACCCTATTCGGCCACCAGCTCGGCCATGACTTCGTCGGTCTGCGTGACGCGAACGACTTCTTCGATCGTGGTCTTGCCCTGCGAAACGCGACGCCATCCATCCTGCCGCAGTGTTTCCATTCCTTCAGCAATGGCGCATTGCTTGAGCTCGCCGCCGTCGCATTTTCGCATGATCAGTTTCCGCAGCGGCTCGGTCACAACGGAGATTTCGTAGATCGCAGTCCGGCCTTGGTAACCGGTCTGCCGGCAGTGCTCGCACCCTTTTCCGCGAAGGAATTTATTGCCCAGCTCTTTTAGGGGAAATGCGATTTCAGCGAGATAATCGGGCGGATACTCAACAGGTTCGGCGCACTCCGAGCAAATCGTGCGCACGAGACGCTGTGCGATAAATGATTTCACAACCGAGGCGAGCAGGAACGGCTCGACATCCATGTCGAGCAAACGGGTAATGCCGCCCACAGCATCGTTCGTGTGCAGAGTGCTGAAAACAAGGTGACCGGTCATCGCTGCGCGAATGGCGATGTCGGCCGTCTCGACGTCACGAATTTCGCCCACCATTACTACATTCGGGTCCTGGCGCAGAATGTGACGCAATCCTTTCGCGAAGGTGAGATCGATTTCCGGTTTCACGTCGATCTGCGAAACGCCGGGCAATCGATATTCCACTGGCTCTTCAATGGTAATGATACGGCGTTGCACCGAATTGATGCTGCTGAGGAAACAATAAAGCGACGTCGATTTTCCGCAGCCGGTCGGCCCGCTGAGCAAAATAATTCCATTCGGCTGTGCCAGCAGATGGCGAATGATCTCTTCCTGTTTCGGGCTCAAGTCCAGCCGCTCGAAATTAAATTGCTGCTCGCCACGGCTGAGCAATCGCAAGCTGATCGATTCGCCGTTGACCGTTGGAATGGTCGAAACGCGCACGTCGATATCGTGATTACTGGCGTGCAGATTCATCCGGCCATCCTGCGGCAAGCGACGCTCGGCAATGTCCATGTGCGACATCACCTTGAGACGAGAAATGATGGCCGACTGCAACACGCGCAACTGCGGGGGCACTGCGACCTCGTGCAGAATGCCGTCGATCCGGTACCGAATGCGCAGATCATTTTCAAGCGGCTCTACGTGTATATCGGTCGCGCGTTCAACGATTGCTTCGCGAATGATCTGGTTGACGAATTTGACCACCGAAGCCTCCGGATCGTCATCATTCAACTGAATCGCGGCTTCGCCTTCGTGAAGCACTTCGAAGGCGCGGTTCGTCTTCAGGATT
>JBDTZF010000098.1:0-10320 GCA_040005265.1 Verrucomicrobiota bacterium | reverse complement strand
TCTTTCCCTTCGATTCTTAGCTTGCCGGCTTCGCGCGCTTTGGCGAAAGAGCCGAGATCGACGAGATCGTCGAAGTGAATGGTTTCGGCAGCGATGAAGCCGCGCTCAAAATCGGAGTGGATTACCCCCGCAGCGGCGGGCGCCTTGTCGCCGGCATGGATCGTCCATGCGCGTGTTTCCTTTTCACCCGTAGTGAGATAAGTGCGCAGGCCCAAAAGGTGATAAACCGAGCGGATTAGCGCGTTGACACCGCTGTCCTCCACTCCGAGCCCCCGTAAATATTCCTGCGCTTCCTGTTCACCAAGATCGACCAGTTCGCTCTCAATTTGCGCGCTGATCACCACCGCTTCCGTTCCAAAATGATGGCGAGCATACTCCCGGACAGCATCGACATGTTTTGCGGCCGCGTTCGACTCGTCGCCTTTCGCAATGGCGGCGAGGTCCGATTCACCCACGTTGCAGGCAAAGATCGTCGCCTTGGATGTGAGCAACATGAGATTGCGCGCTATGATTTTTTCTTCCGGAGACAACTCGAGCGTGATGGCTGGTTTTCCCGCATCGAGGTGCGGCAGCAGTTTGTCGGCAATTGCGCTCTCTGCTTTCGCGGTCTTGTCGCCGGCGCGAACATCCTTTTGTAAACGATCCTTTCGCTTTTGAAGGGCAGCCAGATCGGCCAGCACCAGCTCGGTGTTAATGACTTCAATATCGCGAATCGGATCGATCGTTCCGGCGACGTGATGAATATCCGAGCTTTCAAAAGAACGCACTACCTGCACGATCGCGTCCACTTCGCGGATGTGACTGAGAAATTGATTACCCAGTCCCTCTCCAGTGCTCGCGCCTTTGACCAATCCGGCGATATCGACGAACTCGATTGCGGTCGGCACAATCTTTTGCGAGTGCGACATCTCGCCAAGCTTTGTCAGCCGCTGGTCCGGCACGACCACGATGCCCACGTTGGGTTCGATCGTGCAGAAGGGGTAATTCTCCGCCGGCGCCTTGTGGGTGCGGGTGACGGCGTTAAATAGCGTGGACTTGCCAACATTCGGCAGCCCAACGATTCCGGCGCTTAACATGCCTTCCTCTGTAGCGGCGGTCTGCGACCGTCGCAAATTTCGATCGGGAGCCGGAATTTAGCCACGGATTAACACGGGTAGATTCCCATCTGTGAAAATCTGTGTTCATCTGTGGCGATTTTCCTCAGTTGGTGAATAGTTGGCGGACTTAAACGGGCTGTAGTTCAGCTTGGTAGAACGCTTGAATGGGGTTCAAGAGGTCGTGGGTTCAAATCCCGCCAGCCCGAGAAAATTTCTTCCTAAAAGGGTTAACCGTGAATCAGTGCCTCACGATTCCCAGGCCGTTAGGAATGCATCGATTAATTCCGGGAGATCGTCGCTGTAACCGCCTTCCAGAATTGTCGCTACGGGAATGCCGATGTTGTGCAATCGCTCGCCAAACCCGGCGAAATCATCCTTTTCCAACGTCATTTGCACGAGTGGATCACGCGCGTAAGCATCGAATCCCGCCGAGACCAAAAGCAAATCCGGCTTGAACCGGAGCAACTTTTGCAGCGCCCGTTCGGCGATCTCGACATGTTGTGCGCGCGACGTGCCGGGCGCGACCGGATAATTATCGATGTTGTCGAACGATGCCGCGCCTGTGCCCGGATACGCCGGAAATTGGTGGATCGAAGCGAACGCGATCGCGAAATTGTTAGCGATGATCGCTTCCGTGCCGTTGCCGTGGTGCGCGTCGAAATCCCAGATTGCGACGCGCTGCGCGCCGTTCTCTAACGCATCAAGCGCAGCGACGGCAATATTGCTGAAGTAACAAAAACCCATCGCCTGATCGCGCGTGGCGTGATGTCCCGGCGGCCGCATCAAACTAAAGGCCTGTTTCCCACCAAGTGCCGTGCGTGCCGCATCGATCGCCGCGCCCGCGGAGCGCAAGGCATGTTCGTAGATGTTCGGATAAGCCGGCGTATCCGCATCGAAATCGCTCGCTGCACTCTTGATCCGAGCGATGTGATCCTTCGAATGCGCTCGAAGCAATGCTGTCTCGGGCGCTGGAGCTGATTCGCGCCATTCCCAATTACGATGTCGATTCTTCAGGAGCGGAACCGTCCGCTCGATGCGCGCCGGCCGTTCCGGATGTCCCGGGGCGGAATATTCCGTGCAGCACTCGTCATGAAAAATGATCATTATTGAGGAACGGTGCGGAGATATTCACAGTTGCGCAAGGCACCGCGTTGCCCAATCAGGGGAATTTAGAATTGACAAACATCGGCCTGATTTCGCAAAACTTAGAGAGGGGGTTCGCTTTGGCGTGCCTTTTTCTCAATAACCCAAATCCCTGAAAGGAAATCATGAAAGACAAAGTTCTTGTTTTAGTTCTGTCCAGTTTGGCAATTGCGGGAGGCTTACGGGCGGCTTCTCCGACGGTCGATGACGTTGGCGACGTCGACTCGTTCGGTCACAGCGCGCAATACATGGGCGTCGCGAGCGGAAGCATAGTTCTACAGACCGATCCGTGTCCGGCACCGACGCCAACGCCGTCGCCGTCCACTAACCCGGCCAATGGCGATCAGTGTTTTCAGATTGTAGATACTTCTGTGAGCCAGTCCTTCGACGCCGAAAATAGTTGCCGGATCAATCTGCCGAAAAACTCGACCAAAGACATGATCTATCCGGTCCTGAACTTCTTTTACACTTACAACATGAACAACACTGGCGCCAGCGGAGACCAGGCTCGTTTTCAATTCACCGGCAACATAACGATCGTGAGCGACGTTTTGAATGATCCGAGCTGCATCGATCCAAATACAGGCTTGCCATGCGGCGGCAAGCTCGTGTTTCAGTTCACACCTAACCGTGTGTTTGATGATCGCCACTTGGACTCACTCGAGCACGCCCAGGTTCGACTGACATTGACTCGCGCCGGCAATGCGGGAATCAACAAGGCAAACTTGGTCTCGTCGGGTCTGTCATCAACACTGGTTGATAAATTGTTTAAGAACCCAATGACGCTTCAGTTGAACGTCGTTGGCTCGGTGAAGCGCGTGGATTTCGCGCAAATTACCACCAACATGCGTTTGTTTGGCGATTAAACGGAGATCGATCGCGAAAACTTTCCGCCGCTTCGGAGAAATTCGGAGCGGCGGATTTTTTTGCGGAGTGGAATTCAGGGTTCGCGATAAGCCGACCCGTTTTCGTAGAGTCGGATTTCGCGGCGAAGCGCATCGGCCAACGCCGTCTGATTTTGTTGCCGCGCAATCTCTTCAGCGTCCTGTGCCGCTTTGACTGCTTTGTCGAATTCTCCTTCTTGGGCGTAGGCCGCCCCCAGCGTCCGCAAGATGATGGGATTTCCTGCTGCGAGCCGGTCTGCCCTTTCGGCAAACTCGATTGCTCTTGGACCGTTTCTGATCGCCAGATCCGGCGCAGTGGCCAGAACCCAGGAGAGATTTGCTAACGCCTCAAAGAAATCCGGCTGTGCCGCCAGTGCTTTTTCGTAGTGCCCGATCCCCTCGCGGAGATGGTTTTTCAGCAGCAACGCGTTTCCCATGTTGTAATGGCCGCTGCTGTGATTGGGACTAAGCTCCAGCGCTTTTGCGTAGTGTTCGATTGCCTCATCGCCCAGTCCTTTCGTCAGAAGTGCATTCCCAAGACTGACGTGCTCGTCGGCGTCGTTTGGACGCAAGGCCAACGCTTGGCGGGCCTCCGCGATCGCTTCATCAACCCTTCCTTTCAGGAGCAAGACATTTCCGTAGTTATAATGCGCCTCCGGGTAATCGGAATGCATCTGCAATGATTTCTCGTAGTGCGGAATCGCTTCGTCGATCTTCCCGTTTCTAAACAAGTCATCGCCAAGATTATTTTCCGCCATCCAACAGCCGGGATTTTTCTCAAGGGTTGTCCGCCATAGCGTCTCGATGTCGCTGTAGCTCTTGCTCTGGTGCCAGGTCAGTGTGGCGAGCATGCTAAAGATCAAAATGCCGAGACCCGCCAGAAAACGCGGGCCGAGCCGCAACGACTCAGTCAATTTTACCAACCCGGCTGAAACCAGCGCGATCGGGCCGATGCTGGCGAGATATTGATAATGGTCCGCCACGAAGGTGTAACGAAACGTATAAAGCATGATGAATCCGAGGACTGGGCTCAGCGTGGCGACGAAAAACGTCGCCGCGACCTCGACACCTCTGCCCAAACGACGCCTGGCAAAATAGATCGCCACGCATAACGCGATCCCCGCTGCGAGCCACCCGTAGGAAAGGGGATCGCTCGGCACAATGTTCCAGTTCGGGTAAATGAACGTCAGGTTGGCTGGCCAAAATAGTTTCCCCAGATAAAACCAGACTGCGTGAGTGGCGACGATCAAACGTTCGATCGGTCCGAGCGCAAACAAAGTTCCGTGCGTGCCTTGATGATATCGCTCCCACCAAATCGCCACGAGGCCCATGGCCAGGCCCAGCAGGACAAATGGAGCTATTTGTGCGGTGCGTCGTCCGTCTATTCGCTTCTTCTGCAGCCACAGAATCAGAAACAGCACCGCGGGCAACGTGCACGCTGTCGATTTTGCAAACAGCGCTAACAAATAGAAAATCAAGGCCAGAGCGTAAAAGCGCCGGGGTTGTTTTGTTCTTTGATCGATAAACTCCGTCCAGGAGAGCAGCGTCAGCAGGAAGAAAAACCCCATCAGCACGTTCTTGCGCTCTGTAATCCAGGCTACCGATTCCACGTGCACCGGGTGCAGCGCGAAGATGCCGGCAGCCAGCCATGCACCGGGAATCCTGAGGCGCGAGAGTAGCCACCACAACAGGAGCGCGTTCGCTACATGGAGAAGAATATTGACCCAGTGGTAACCCGTGGGATTGAGCCCCCAGAGCCTCCGCTCGATTCGAAAGGTGGTGTAGGTCAGCGGAAAATATTGCGAGGGCGAGTCGAGCGAGAGCCAGATCCGTTGCAGGCCGTGTGGCGCGACGAGGAGTTGGTTCTTCGTCACATATTCATCGTCGTCCCAGATAAATCCGCCATTCCACGCCGGCCGGTAAGCGAAGATCGTCGCGGCGACGATGACCAGGCCAAATAGACACGCCCATTTGAGGTAGGGGCGATTGACCTCAATCGTCCGCAAGCCGCGCGAAAAAGAGAAAAACCCGGCTGGCTGCATCTCCCAGTTGTAGCCGCTGGCGCTGGCTGCGGCAACGTCGTGGCCTGCATAATGTGGCATCTACCGGCTCCAATTTAAGAGCGGCGGGGCACCGCCGCGCTCCAGAACGCTGTCGGCAGCGATTGATCCCTCACGGTCGGCTGCCAATTAATCGAGCGCACATTTGCTTCTTGAACACAGCCTAATGTAAACATGAGCAATGTTGAACGGCCAGAAGATCGTCGTGGTGATGCCGGCTTACAATGCCGCCCGCACCTTGAAGCGCACTTATGACGAAGTGATGGCGCAGGGAATTGTCGATCTTGTTATCGTGGTGGACGACGCCAGCCACGACGACACCGTGGCAATCGCGCGAACCCTTGAGCGTGTTGAGGTTGACGTCCATCCGGAAAATCGCGGTTACGGCGCCAATCAAAAAACCTGTTATCGGCTCGCGCTCGCCGCCGGGGCCGACATCGTGATCATGATCCATCCCGATTATCAGTATACGCCGCAGCTGATTCCGGCGATGGCGTCCCTGGTGGCGAGCGGGCTTTATCCCTGCGTGCTGGCCTCGCGCATCCTCGGCGGCGGTGCGCTCCGGGGCGGTATGCCATGGTGGAAATATGTGGCTAACCGGTTTCTCACTCTCGTGGAAAATCTTCTGCTCGGCGCCAAGCTCTCAGAATATCACACCGGTTATCGCGCTTTTGCGCGCAGTTTGCTCGAGCGCCTTCCCATCGAGAAAAACTCCGATGACTTTGTTTTCGATAATCAGATTCTCGCTCAAGTGATCACGCTCGGAGTTGCCATCGGCGAAGTCACTTGCCCGGCGCGCTACATGCCCGAGGCATCATCGATTAATTTTCGCCGAAGCGTCCGGTATGGACTCGGATGTTTGGGCACGGCCGCGCGCTACGGCCTGGCGCGTCTTGGGTTTCGCTCGCTGATTTGAAAACATCCCTGGGGATTTGCGTTTTTCTCATTGCGATCACATGGATCGTCTTTGGACAAACGCTCGAGCACGATTTCGTTAACTTCGACGATAAGACTTACGTTTACGGAGACCCGGTCGTCACCAGCGGCCTGACGCTGCCGGGGATCGTATGGGCGTTCACCCACAGCCACGCGCTTAATTGGCATCCGCTGACTACGATTTCGCACATGCTGGATTGCCAATTATTCGGGCTGCGCGCTGGCGGTCATCATTTGCCAAATGTTTTGCTTCACACCATCGCGGTGCTGCTGCTGTTTTTCGTGCTGCGCGACATGACGAGTAATCTTGCTGTATCGGGCAGCGGTGATGCCGGCCGGGATCAGCGATCCCGGCTACAACAACGATCGCTCTGGCCCAGCGCATTTGTCGCGGCGGTGTTTGCGATTCATCCCTTGCGGGTTGAATCCGTTGCATGGATCGCCGAGCGCAAGGACGTGCTCAGCGCCGTGTTCTTTATGCTCACGCTCGGCGCGTACGTGCGCTACACCCGCAAACCCTCAATCGGTCGCTACCTGACGATGTCGATCCTGTTTGCATGCGGCCTGATGTCCAAGCCAATGCTGGTGACGGTTCCGTTCGTCTTGCTCTTGCTTGATTATTGGCCGCTGAATCGCGTTGTCGATCTTGGAGCATCGGATTCGCGGACGGGACGGAGCCCGTCCCTCCAATCCCGCGGATTCGTCTGGAGGGACGACCTCTGTGTCGTCCGCGGTTTGATCATTGAAAAAATCCCGCTCTTTGCCCTGTCCGCGGCTTCATGTGTGGCGACGATCATCGCGCAGCGAGGATTGGCCGGCGGGATGGAGTCGCTTCCTATAACCTGGCGTCTCGAGAATGCTGTAGTCAGCTGCGTAATTTACATCGGACAAATGTTTTGGCCGGCAAGGCTCGCCGCTTTCTATCCAGCGAATTCGTTTCCGGTTTGGCAAGTTATCTTGTCGTTAGCGTTTCTAGTCGCGATCAGCGCGGTGGCCATCGGAATGAGAAAAAAGGCACCATATATTTTCACTGGCTGGTTTTGGTACTTGGGAATGCTCGTTCCAGTCATCGGCGTTTTTCAGATCGGACTACAAAGCCATGCCGACCGCTACACGTATCTGCCGCAAATCGGTCTGTATTTGGCGATCACATGGAGCGTGACGGAAATATTGACGTTTGTAGCCACGGGCCTGTGGCCTGTCAGGGGCGTGGCTACAGCGCAGAAATCATTGGGCATCATCGCAGCAATTCTCATTGTCCTGCTGGCCTGCCGCGCATTCGAACAAACGCGGAACTGGCAAAACAGCGAGACCCTCTGGACCCACACACTCGCTGTGACGTCGAACAACGACATCGCGCACAACAATCTTGGTCAGTTCTATGTTGAGAATGGCCGGGTCGACGACGCGATTTCTCAATATGAAGCCGCGCTGAAGGTCCGTGGTCACGACGATGAAATGCGTTACAGCTTAAGCAACGCTCTGGTGCACAACAATCTGGGCAATGCGTTTGCGCGAAAGGAAAGGCTCGACGACGCCATTTCGCAGTACCAGAAGGCGATTACGCTCCGGCCGGATTACGCCAATGGCCATTTCAATTTGGGTAGCGCGCTTCTTCAAAAAGGCGAGTCCGAGTCCGCGATTCGCGAATTTCAGGCAACGTTGTCCATCCATCCGAACGATGTCGAAGCCCAGGCGACGCTTGGAGACGCGCTGGTGCGAACACACCGAACTAGCGACGCGATTGCTCATTACCAAACAGCGCTCAAATTTAGTCCGGGCTCGGTTCAAACCCTTAACAAGCTGGCCTGGATTTTCTCCACTGCTCCTGACGCTTCCCTGCGAAACGGTGCGGACGCGATTGAGTTCGCCGGCAAGGCTGATCGTTACTCGGACGGAAAGAATCCAATCGTTCTGCGTACTCTGGCGGCCGCTTATGCCGAGGCCGGCCGCTTCGAAGAAGCGATCGAAACAGCGGAACGCGCCGCGGAACTCGCTAACGCGATTGGACAAACATCTTTAGCGAATAGACTCGGAAGCGATGTCGATCTTTATCGGGGGAGGTCTCCGGTGCGCGATTTTAGTCTAACGAATGGGCCTTCGGAATAAATCAAAACTGGAGGGCGTCCGAGCCGTCGGCGCCCAAGTATCAGGGACAGAGAATTTGATTTCTCCGTCTACGATTCTCGCCATTTGCCTCCTGCTCGTCGCCATCACCTGGTTTGTGTTCGGTCAAACAATTCGGTTCCCGTTCGTTAACTTTGATGATCCCGAGTACGTCTACGAAGTGCCCGAGATCAATCACGGGCTCACGCCCCACGGAATTGTTTGGGCGTTTACTCACTTCCCGTCGCCGAATTGGTACCCGCTCACCAACATCTCACACATGCTGGAGTTTCAGGTCTTCGGAATGAACGCCGGCGGGTATCACTTCACCAATGTTCTGCTTCACACAATCGCCGTGCTCTTACTCTTTCTGGTTCTATCCAAGATAACGGCTGTAGCCGGCATCGGTAATGCCGGGCGAGATCAGCGATCGCGGCTACAACCGGGCCATGTTTGGCAAAGCGCATTCGTCGCCGCAATTTTCGCGATTCATCCGTTGCGCGTTGAGTCGGTGGCATGGGTGATCGAGCGCAAAGATGTGCTGAGCGGCGTCTTTTTCATGCTTACGCTCGGCGCTTACGCCTGGTATGTGCGAAAACGCTCACTCGCGCGCTACATGGTGATGTCGATCTTGTTTGGATGCGGATTGATGTCCAAGCCGATGCTGGTCACTACGCCGATTGTTCTCTTGCTTCTCGATTATTGGCCGTTGAGCAGGATCAGGATTGGAGGGATGGCCTACGTGCCGTCCCAGGAAATCGGACGCGACGGAGCGCGTCCCTCCACAAACGTCTCATCGGGCCAGGGGATTTTCGAAAAAATCCCGCTGTTCATGCTTTCGCTTGCAGTCGCGCTGATCACTTCATCGGGCATCGCGAACGCTCGCGGCGCTGAGGCACCTCTTCCGTTCGTTTGGCGGATCTCCAACGCATTCGTGAGCTATGTCGTTTACATCTGGCAAATGCTGTGGCCCGCGAATCTCGCGGTTTGGTATCCGCATCGGGGAAATCACGTGCCGCTTGGGCAAGTCGTCTTCTCGATCGTGTTCTTGATCGCCGTCACGCTTTTTGCAGTTCGCCTGCGAAAAAGCCGTCCCTATTTTTTTGTCGGTTGGTTTTGGTACTTGTCGATGCTGGCTCCGGTTATCGGCGTGATTCAGGTGAACCTGCAAGGCCACGCCGATCGATACACTTATCTTCCGCAGATTGGTCTTTATCTGGCGATTGCCTTTGCGATCGCCGATCTCTCAATGAGGTGGCGGTTTCGGCGGGCCTTCCTGACAGCAGCGGCCCTCCTTGTGATTATGGCCTTCGCTTGGACGGCGCGCGCTCAAACTGCTTTTTGGCGCGACAGCGAATCGCTTTGGACCCACGCCATCGCAGTTACGAAGGACAATGCCCTCGCTCACGCCAGCCTGGCCGATCTTTTGTTGAGACGTGGCCGTTTGGATGAAGCGATCTTTCATTGCGAGGAAGCGCTGAAGATTCGCCCCGCTGATGCAGATGCTCACAATAATCTCGGTCTTGCTCTACTGCAAAAGGGCGACGAAAAAGCCGCCGCCGTTCAGTTTGAGAAATGTTTGGAGATCGATGCTGATCACATGAATGCCATGGTAAATCTCGCCTGGATCCTGGCCACTTCGCAGGATACATCGACCCGCGATGGCCTGAAGGCCGTGGAGCTAGCGGAAAAGGTTCATCAGCGCGCCGGTCACGCTAACGCGATCGTTTTGCGTACGCTAGCCGCCGCTTATGCGGAGACCGGGCATTTTTCCGAAGCTATCGAGTCAGCCGAGGAAGCCGCTGAATTGGCCGCTGCCCAGGGGAATGTCGGTCTGGCTGACGATCTTCGACGCAACGTCGCTGATTATCGCATGCACCGTCCGTTACGTAGCCGCTAGACGACGCCTTGGTCGAGCATGGCGTCGGCGACTTTGACGAAACCGGCGATGTTCGCGCCGACCACGAGATTACCGGGCGCCCCGTATTCGGCGGCGGTTTCCCAGGCGTTTTTGTGAATCGTCGTCATGATGTGGCGGAGGCGGGAATCGACTTCCTCGCGGGGCCACGGCAAACGCATCGAGTTCTGGCTCAT
>JBDTZF010000097.1:0-10418 GCA_040005265.1 Verrucomicrobiota bacterium | reverse complement strand
TCGCGATTCACGGCGCGGGCGAAGGCTTTGTCTTTCATTTTCTTTTTCACCGCGGCAACATCGACATCGTCGATCTTTTTTGTGGGGCGAACCCGCGCGACGGCGATGACGAAGCCGCTTAGCTCATCGACAGCGAAGAGAGTTTTCTCCATCGGCGTCTCAGATGTAACGCCCGAGTAGTCGGCGTGCGAAAGAATGGCGTGGCAGACTTCTTCGCTCCATCCGTTCTCGCGCAACCATTGTACTCCGACAAACGGATGGCCTTCGGTCGAACTACGCTCCAGATTTGGATGCCGCTCGTAATCCATGTCGTGCAAAAGACCGACCGCTTCCCAAAGGTCGGCATCTTGGCCGCGCACTTGGGCGAAATGCTTCATGGAATCGGCGACTGCGTAGCAATGTTTTCGGAGGCTTTCCGATTTGACCCATTCGTGCAGAATGGTGAGGGCACTAGGGGCCAGAGGTTCACTCATAAATTAGTTTGCGGCTTCGCCGATAAGTTTAACATCGAGCGACGGAGCGCTCGATCCACCTTCGCAGAATATTTAACGCGCGAGAAGCGAGAGTTTCGTTCATGATCAACGATAATTTGACGATGACGACCGTACGTAACGACATTTTTCGTTCGGTGCTTGTGGCGTCGCTGTTGATTCTGGCGGTTGGTATTTGGCTCGGAACCAGGATTCCTCGCGGGATATTGACCTTTCAGGACGAACTGTTCACCGCCGAGCGCGCGCGAGAGATGCTCATTCAAGGGCGCGACAGCGTTTACTTCAACTTCGAACATTCGTTTGCCAAGCCGCCGCTCCAATATTGGCTCACTACACTGAGCCTGCCGCGACTCGACAACCCTGCGACTGCGGTGCGCATCTGGCCGCTCGTTTACGGTTTGCTCACCGCAATTGCCGTGGGCTGGCTCGCCTTCCTCGTCGCTCCCGATCGCCCCTGGCTGATCCCGTTGAGCGTCGCAATTCTCATTTCTGCTCCCGTCTTTTCCACCGAAGCCAGGCGCGCACTTCTCGACACAGGTCTCATGTTTTTCACGACGGCAGCAATCGGCTTTGCCGAACTGGCGCGGCGTCGTCCAGTCTGGTGGTTAGGCGTGGCGGCCATGTGCTGGCTCGGGGCCCTTCAAAAACTTCCGCTGATCTTCCTGCCGTGGCTGATCATTATCGTCTGGCGGGTCACTCAGGACTCGGAGCGCGAACATCTGCGAATGCGATGGTTGATCGGCGGCGCCTTACTGGCGATTGCGCTCGTGTCGATCTGGCCGGTTTATCAGTATGCGAAGTACGGAATGCCAGTGACGAAGGCGTTCGCCGGTGATGACCTTAACGACTTGTTCGGTGAACGGCGGCTCGGGTCGCGTCCGTACTTTGACGTTCTTACCGGTCTCATGGCGACCGGATGGGCTGGGGGCGGTTTCGCTCTGGCTGCGGCAGCGATCTTCGTGTTTTCGAGAAAGGACAGGCCTCCGCCGCTTGTTATGGAGATGTCGATCCTATCTCTGGTGATCGTTTTCCTGGCCGTGATCTTTAACTTCCGTTCTGTTCGCTACGTAATGCCAGTGGTCCCGTGTCTGGTTGTGGTGCTTGCATTCCTGATCCACTGGCTCGCCGAGAAAAACGAAAAAATGCGCGTTAGGGCAAGTGCTTTCGCCATTTTGCTGATTGTGGGCGGCTTCGTTCAATCGGAAATAAAAATGCATCATCGAAGCCGGGATGCTTCGGTGGAACGAGAAGTGGCGCAAGAGCTCGGTAAACTTCAGGCGCCCGCCATGTCGACGCTTTTAATTAAAGGAGAGCCGCCGTCGAAAAGAATCTTGCGATCGGGTTCATTCTACTTGTTCTACGGCGCGCTTCGATTTCCCATCAAACAGTATTCGATAAGCGAACTGCTTCGAATGCCGCCGCCGGGCCCGGTGATTGGTGTTTGCGCAGTGCGCGATTTCCCAGCGGTTCAAGCCGCCTATCCCGGAGTGGGAACTGTCCTTGCCCGCGACGAGTTCATTTGCTGGCGGGCGGGAACTGAGCGTTGAGATTTAACGCGAGGTCGGGTCCCTACGCATCGCGGTGCATGACGATCTCATCCGGCATTTCTTTCACCACCTTGAAGCCGAACCGTTCGTAAAGGCGCAATAGCGGTTTGCCCGTGACGAGACTGAGCGAAATCGTTGACTGCTCCGGATTGGCGCGAACCAATTGGGTGAGGAGCCCTGTGCCGATCCCATGCCTGCGGTGTCCCGGTTTTACAGCAAAGGCGAGCTCGGGCGGCGCGTCGCCTTTGCTTTGGTCCATCGGTTGGCGGAGCCACACGGCGCCGAGGAGTGAGCCATCTTTCTCATCGTGGGCAACAAAGCCGGTATCTCCCGCTCGGCCCCAGCCTTGGACGTAATGCACGAACTCGGGACGTCGCACAATCTCCTTCGGCGGAGAGTCTTTCTCGCTGCCGGAAGAGAGGCCCTGATACAGCATCTCCCAGAGAATCGACTCATCTTCGGCGCTCAGCGGGCGAATCTTGAAAGTCATGGGTGCCGAAAATTCAACAGTGTGAGTGTCATCGATTAGCGGCGAAACGCCAGTGCGAGGTTGCATCGAGAAAATCGGGTGGCAATCGCATAGCCTTGGGGGCACCGTCAGATCATGGCGCAGGATCGCGATTATGTTCTCGGCACTCATGACGAAGAAATTTCCCGGCTCGGATTGCAACACCGGGTCTGGCGTCCGGTGGTTTTGGAATGCTGGATAAGAGCTGGGATTACCGCAGGTAACCGCGTCCTCGATATCGGCGCCGGACCGGGTTATGCCACTGTTGATCTCGCCCAGATTGTCGGACCTTCGGGCGAGGTGGTAGCCCTCGAACGTTCGGCCAAGTTCGTCAGCGCGATGCGCGAAACGTGCCGAAGTCGCGGGCTGACCAACGTGAAAATTCACGAAGTGGACTTGATGACCGACGAACTCCCCCAAGGCGATTACGATTTTACCTGGTGCCGATGGGTCGCTTCATTCGTCAGCGATCCGGCGCTGTTGATTAAGAAAATCGGTGGCCTGCTCAAGAAAGGCGGCACCGCGGTTTTTCATGAATACGGGCATTACGAGACGTGGCGGTTTTTTCCGCCCCTTCCGTTTCAGGAAAAATTCCGGGAACATGTGATTGCAACGTGGCGCGAATCGGGCGGCGAACCCGATGGTGCGCGCGATTTGCCTGCGCATTTATCAGCGAACGGTTTCAGCATTCGCTCGGCGACCCCTCACATTTTTTGTCTTCGACCGCCCGACCAGATGTGGCAATGGCCGGCCTCGTTCATCGACATTTATCTTGTTCGATTGCAGGAGATGGGCCGGATCGATCAGAAGTTCGCCGACGCGGTGCGCGCGGACCTGGCGAAGGCGGAGAAGGATCCCAACGCGTTGATGCTCACGCCGGTGGTGTTGGAAATCGTCGCCCGGAAAGAGTGATTAGTGGTCGCTGTGCGCTGATCTTGCTCGCTTTTTGCCAACGAAATGATCTAGGATAGCCGCCTTGATGAAATTGAGATTAGCCACGGTCGCGCTCAGCTTGGCGTTTGGTGTCTCGGCTTACGCTGTTAGCGTCGGTCAGGTCGATAACTTTCAGGACGGGACCACGCAGAACTGGGCGAATGGTGATGCGGGCGCGCCGCCGGTATTAAACATCGCTACGGGAGGGCCGGCCGGGGTGGGGGACAAGTACATGCAGATTAGCTCCCAAGCTTCAGCGCCTGGTAACCGGCTGACGGTTTTTAATCGCGACCAATGGCTGGGCGATTTCGTTAGCCAGGGCATCATCACTATTGAGGTCGACTTAAATAACTTCAGCAACATCGCGCTTTCTGTCCGGATCGCTTTTAAGACGGATCAGGGACCTGGCTCATCGGGTTATCTCTCCCAGCCTTTCACTATGACCCCGGGCAGTGGCTGGCTGCACGCCGCGTTTAGCATTACTCCCGCAACGATGACTGCGATCGGCGGGCCGGCGGCTTTTAACACTTTCTTTTCGGGCGGATTCGGCGAGATGCGAATCATCAATGAAGCCGGCGCCGCTAATCTGAACGGCGACGTCGTTGTGGGGCAGCTCGGGATCGACAATATTCACGCCGTGCCTGAGCCCGGGTCATTTGTGCTGGCCGCAATCGGCCTTGGCGCAGTCGCGATGGTTCGGCGCTGGAAGCGCTAGGCTCAGATCTATTTCACTGCGGCGTGGAACATCACATCGAGCTTCGTTTCTTTTTCGCTCTCTGACGCCTTTGCTGTTCCGGCGAAATCTTTGGCCTGTGGCTTGCCCAGATTGACGTCAAATATCCCGGACACACTCGCCTGCCGGCCCTTCGTGTGGACATCGGTGCGATAAATACTTCCTTCTTTATCGACGAAGAAGACAAGGCCGTTCCACTTCGTCTGATCCCTCATCATGTCGAACTCGCTTTTCCATTTCTCGACCGGCAACTTTTGGTCCGTGACCAGAACGATCACCGGTTTGCGTTCGTCCTTTTGATCGACAAATGCCGAGGCGAACTTGAGTTGGGCAGTTGCGCCCTCGTAGGTCAATGAGCCCTTGGCTGAACCCACCGGAAGATCGACAGTCGGCGCCGGAGCCGGCGCTCTGGAATTTTCCGCTGGTTTCGAAGCTCCCGCCGGGTTCGGCGCCTCGGGTTCGGACATTTCTTCGCTCAAGTGATCATCCAAACTTTCTTCCTGCTCGAGCAGCGGTGAAGAAAGCGTGACGCGCGTAGCTTTTTCCCCGGGCTTGCGTTCAGCCTCCATTCGGACAGCTTCGAGTGGATTTTCCATGCTCGAATGAGTAACGATTTGTGTAACTTGGCCATTGATGTCGGATCCGGTACGTTCGTGCCGGAACTTTTCGCTTTTGAAAGTATCCCACGCGTCAGCCAGCGCATTGGGAGATAGCGGCGAAGTTCCCGTCACCACGATTTTCTCCTGTTCGTCGATCGTCTTTATCGTGGCACGCCCGGAGGCGGTAAATTGCGGGGTTTTCGGCGCCCAATCCGGTAACGCCGCGCTCTTAGAATATTTGGCGACTACTTCTTCGTGTCGTCTTTTTTCCGCGGCCTTCTCTGCCGCTTCCTGCCGGGCATTTTCCTCAAACAGCTTGCGAGCATCGGGCACCGACATACCCATGTTCTTAGCCGCCTCTTCGGCTTTCTTAAGCGTCTTCTCCGCCTCTTTGTCCTCGTTTTGCCCGAAGGCGAGCGGCGCGACAATCAGCGCTGCCAGGATACACCAGAGGATTTTCATGGCGCGCACATTACCGGAACGTATGCTCGCGGGAAAGAAATTTCATGAGCATCTGGATCGGCACCTCGGGATTTCAATACGCGGAGTGGAAGGGAAGTTTCTATCCGGAGGATTTGGCCGCGGCGAAGATGCTGCCGTTCTATGCCGAGCGTCTTAACACGACGGAGATCAATTACACCTTTCGCCGTATTCCAGCGGCCAAGACGATCGACAACTGGAACAAACTTACGCCCGAAACCTTTCGTTTCGCGCTGAAGGCGCCCCAAAAGATCACGCATTGGTCGAAATTGCGGGATTGCAGCGACACGATGCGCTACTTCCACGATGTCACGTCCGGCCTCGGCGAAAAGCTTGGGCCCGTGCTTTTTCAACTTCCGCCCACTTTCAAGAAGGACACTTTTGTTCTGGCTGATTTCGTCAATGGCCTGCCGCCCGGCACCCGCGCGGCGTTCGAGTTTCGCCACGAATCGTGGTTCGCCGATGATGTTTGGGAAATCTTCAAGACAGGCAATGTCGCTCTCTGCCTCAACGAAACGGCCGACTTCGCCGCGCCGAAGATTTCCACCGCCGATTTCGGTTATCTTCGACTGCGTCGCGAGGATTACACAACGAGCGATGTTGAACGCTGGGCGGAATTCGCACGCGAACAGAGCAAGAGCTGGAAAGATATTTTCATTTATTTCAAACACGAAGAGGCCGGCATCGGCCCCAAGTTGGCCAAGCAAATGGCCGATCTGTTAGCGAATGCTCAGTAGATGCGATATTCAATGACGCGCCAACCGACGGTTTGCTTGACCAGAATTACCCGTTCGGCAGTCGGCGATTTTGTTTCGAACGCAGTCTTGAAAATGATGCTCATGTAATCGCCCTCGGGTACGCCTGCGAATTTGCGAATATTTACAGCTCCCACCACGCTGCGGGAGAGCGTGCGTCCGAACGGCGCCCGGCGCGCTTGCATGTAACGGCCAAATTGTTTTTGGGTGTGCGTCATCCGGAAATCCTGCGCCTCCCATTCGAACGCCTCTTCGTAATCGCCGTCGTCCAGAAGCTTCAGCCAGCTCAGACCCGCGGCACGGGCCGCGTCTTCATCGGCGCGCTTCTCGATGCGTGTGGCGGAATGTGTTGCACAACCCGCCAGCAGAATCGACATCGCAGCCAGAACGAGAAGGGCGCACCGCATGCGCAGTGATTTATCGGGCTAAACCTAAAATATCAACGCCAATCGACGCTTAGTTAATGCAAGTCGCGCCGCATTAAGAATTGATTGAGCTTCTCGCGCACGAACCCGAGCGGTTGAAAAATGTCCGTGCCGAATCGTTCCGGGAAAATCGGTGGCGCGAAGAACTCGCTTCGCGAAAACTTTCCGGTCACTGCGGCCACAGCTTTTCTCACCCGGTCGGCTATGTCGATATCTGGACTGAGCAGTGCGTGCAGCCGGATCGGCGATACGTCCGGATTTCCAATCACAACGCACACATTGTCGATCTTGTAGGCGCGTGCGTTGGCCAGCTTTGTGACGGAGTGGCGAGACACTTGCCATGGAATCTGGGGAAACTCGGATGGACTCTGCATCTGATTGGCGCTCAACAATGAAATCTCTTCCAGGTTGTCTGCGGTCTGGTTGTCCTCAGTGGGCGCGCGACGCCAGCCAGGCAGTCGCATCAGTTCGCGAAAACCGTGCCGGCGATAAAGATTCAGGGCGGTTAAATTTTGCTCGAAGACCTCCAGCACCACCGCTTCATCGCCGCGGGTTTTCGCCTCGTCGATAAGAGTGGAAAGGAGAAAAGCGGCAGCGCCGGTCCCGCGAAAGTCCGGCACCACGCCCATTCCAGCAATTCGCGTTACGTAGCCAGTGCGATTGACGTAGCCAAAACCAGGGAGGCCTCCATCCGCTTTCAAGAATCGGCTGTAGCAAAGATCAGCCCCTTGCGCACAAATAAACCGGGCAAGCGCAGCCGCGTCGAGATCGCTCCATCCGGCGAGATAACCGGCGAAGGAACGATTAAAGATGGAGGCTTGTTCCGCCAACGGGATTTCGTGGGCCGGCAAGAGCTCAAGGTTCATCGAGTAAATTTAAGCCTGAATTGCCCCAATTCGCGATGTCGATCTTGTATTTTCCGCTTCAAACGATTTCGGCTAGAGTTCGGCATGGCGGGAATCGCGGAAAATTTGGAAAAAGTGCGCGGGCAAATTGCCGAAGCAGCGCAAAAAAGCGGGCGCCCGGCGAATGACATCGAGCTGGTGGCGATCTCGAAGACGCATGATCCCGAACGAATCCGAGAGGTGATCGAAGCCGGACAGCAGCTTTTCGGTGAGAGCAAAGTGCAGGAAGCGCGGGCCAAGATCCCGCTGTTGCCATCAAGCCTGCGCTGGCATTTCGTCGGGCACCTGCAAAAGAACAAAATCCGGCACGCGTTGCCGTTGTTCGAACTTTTTCATAGCATCGATTCGCTCGCTCTCGCGCAGGAGATGAATCGAATCGCCGATGAAGACGGAACGGATCCGCGCATCTTTTTAGAAGTGAACGTTTCAGGTGAGGGAAGCAAATTTGGTTTCAAACCGGAAACGCTTCGCGCGGAGATAGAACCACTCCTGTCGCTCAACCGATTGTCGATCGAAGGCTTGATGACCATCCCCCCATTTTCCGACGAACCGGAAGCCTCTCGGAAATATTTTGTGGCATTGCGCGAACTACGTGACGTGCTCGAAAAAGAATTCGATTTGAAATTGCCGCAGCTCTCGATAGGAATGACCAATGATTTTCCAGTCGCTATCGAGGAAGGCGCAACACTGGTGCGCGTAGGAACGGCAATCTTCGGTGAACGCAGCCGCCCCAAGCGCGAATAGGTGGATCGAGCAGTCCCGTGCTCGATGCTAATAATGCGCCTTCGGCGCCTAAATTAACATCGCCCGACGGAGCGGCCGATCCACCAACTCAATATTGTGTTAAGATCGACATGTGCGTTTGGAGCCCAAGGACATTCAGCAGATTGGAAACGAGCTGGCGATTCATTGGAATGACGAACTGGAATCGTACTTCGGCCTGGAAATGTTGCGGCGGGCATGTCCCTGCGCGGCTTGCGGTGGCGAGCCGGATGTTCTTGGTAACATCCTGCGGCCGAACGTGACCTACACCGAAAAGAGTTTCGAGCTCATGGGATTCGAATTGGTAGGCGGCTATGCCGTGCTGCCGCGCTGGGGCGATGGGCATACCACCGGTATTTACAGCTTTACTTACCTGCGGCGCCTGGGTCAGGCTACCGATTGAAAGGCATGCGATAAGCTTGGGGTTGATTCGTGAATTGGACGGCAAAAATTGCAATCATGCTGCTCTGCTTCTCATTGTGCGGCGGAGGGGCTTTCATCGCTTCGACGGTGCGCGAACATCGTGAGCCGCAAAAAACAGACGCAGTGCCGGTGAAAAATCGCGTGGTGCCCCCACGCACCTTGATTCGAGCTTAATTCTTTGTAGCGGCGGCCGTGTCGGCCGCAATATGTTAGACCTGCGGGCGACACGCCCGCCCCTACACTGGAATTGTTACCCGCAACAAAGTGGTTTGCTCCGTAAGCGGCTTCAATTGTCGATCCTGCAAGTGGGCCGGGATCAGGAAAAATTGTCCCGGCATAAGATCGACATCGGCACAGCGGAGCGAACCGGTAAGACAGCAAACGATGGCAAATTGTCCATCGGGCGCGATCTGGCGTGGAGAATAGAGATTCCATTTTTGGACTTCGAAGAGTTGGTGACGTACGAGCGACTCATCTTTTGGTTGTTCGAGCTTTGGTGCGACATCGTTGAAATCGATGCATTGCAGCGCTTGATCGACATGCAGCTCCCGCGGCTTGCCTTTGTCGTCGAGGCGGTTCCAATCGAACACCCGATACGTGGTGTCGCTGTTTTGCTGGATCTCCACCAGAAGGTTACCTGCGCCGACCGCATGAAAACGTCCGGCGGGAAGAAACATCGCGTCGCCTGGTTTCACCGGAATGGTGTGAACCAGTTCCGCAACTGTTCCTGAACGCAGTATCTCTTCGAAACGAGCGCGCGTCGTTTCTTGTCTCAATCCGACATAAAGCTTGGCGTTTCGCCCGGCCGCGGCGACGTACCAGAACTCGGTCTTTGGTTCGCCGCTTAAGTTCGCCGCGATCGTCTCCGGTGGATGGACCTGGAGCGAAAGCTTCTGGTGGGCATCGAGAAGCTTGATGAGTAATGGAAAACGTGGAGCGTCGGCAACATCGCCAAAGACTGATTGTCGATGTTGCATCCAGAGTTCGTGCAGAGTTCTCCCGCGCAACGTCCCATCACGGACGATGCTTTGCGCCTCCGGCCGATCGGCGATTTCCCACGACTCGCCGATTTTGACATCGGCCGGCAATTGTTTTCCGAATTCGGATTCAAGCCGGCGGCCACCCCACACGCGCTCCATGAAAATGGGCTCGAAGGAGAGGGGAGACTTCATTGCGGATTGGTCCGAGCCGGACTGGCATTATTGTAGATTGCGGATTGGCCAATGCAAAAGTTGTAGGGCGTTTCTGTGAAACGCCGGTATAAAGATGGCGTCTGACCCAGACGCCCTTCAAGCGGACAATGCGATCATTTCTCAAACATTGGCTGCCGGTCTTGATCTGGCTGGGCGTGATCTTTGTCGGCTCGACGGACGCGTTGTCAGCGGAGCAAACCTCGCGTTTTCTTGTTCCATTTCTGCACTGGTTAAAGCCGGACATTTCGCCTGAGGCGCTCGCGCAGATCCATTTTTTCGTTCGCAAGCTCGGGCACATTACCGAATACGCAATCCTGGCGATCTTGCTATGGCGGGCCGTGCGCGGCGGAACGAGGTTTAAGACGGCGTTCATTGCAGTCTGGTTTGGGTGCGCGGTTGTTGGGGCGAGCGACGAGTTTCATCAATCGTTCGTAGCTTCTCGCACGGCTGCAGTCGGCGATGTCTTGATCGATATCTGCGGCGCTTTGGTTGGGCTGGTGATATGCTCTTGGATCTCCGGAACCAATCGGAAGCGAAGAACGAATCAGGAAACCAGGAAAAGAGTTTCTTGAAATCGGCAATCGGCCACCGACATTCCGCAGTTCTTAGTGCGGGGGCATAGCTCAGTTGGTAGAGCGCCAGCTTTGCAAGCTGGAAGTCAGGG
>JBDTZF010000194.1:0-3098 GCA_040005265.1 Verrucomicrobiota bacterium | reverse complement strand
CTGTAGCCGGGATCGGTGATCCCGGCAGCATCGTGACACAATCACCCGCGGTGAGCGCCCGCGACTACAACCCGCTGCCGTTTTGGCTCGAGTTATCGCTCTATGCCTCGATGCCGCTTTTCCATTTCCATACTTTTCTCGCGCTAACAATCGTCTTGTTACTCTTCTTTGCTCTGGAGTGCTACGCACCTCTTGTCGATTTCATCAAGGAACGTGGTATCGCGGGTTCGCCATTCGCGAGCGAACCGACAAAAGGCTTCGCCGATGCGTCCGGCAGATTGCCTAACAGTAAACATCTGATGAAGCTGGTGGGCGCAGCCTTCATTCCTGCGACTTTTTTCGTTTGGCTAATCACGGACCATTTTCACGCCGGCTCAGTTGTTGGCTGGCAGCCGGGTTGGGTGCAGGCAGTAAAAGGCGACGATCTCGCCCGGCCATTTGTCGCCTTTTGGTTTGTCAATTTCGGGATATGGCTTCCGCTTGTCCTTACATTCGTCGGGCTCGTTGTCTGGCGTGTGTGGAAAACGGGCCTTCCCAAAAAAATCCCGGACGACATTGCATTTCTCGCACCGGCGGTGGCGATTTTTCTACTCGCGTTTTTTTTCAAACTGGCGCCCTGGGGCTGGGACAACACAAAGCTGCTGATCTGGGCCTACTTTATCATTCTGCCATTCTTGTGGCGTGATCTGATCGCGCAATGGCCGATCGTGGTGCGAATCGTCGTATGCATCGCGCTGTTTGGTTCCGGATTCGTTAGTCTTATCGGCGGCCTGGCGGCAGGTCGCAGCGGCTTCGGCTTTGCCAATCGTCCCGAGCTCGATCTGGTCGGCGACGCCGTTCGATCATTGCCTGTGGAAGCTCGTTTCGCTGCGTTTCCCACCTATAATCATCCCCTCCTACTCCAAGGAAGAAAAGTTGCGCTCGGTTACCCGGGGCATCTTTGGACACAAGGCTTCTCCGATTACGCGGTCACTGAAAATCAGCTCAAGGAAGTGATGCAAGGCGGACATAATTGGCGAGAGACTGCGCGTCGATTAGGCATCCGCTACATTTTCTGGGGACGCGAGGAAGAATTGAATTACCCCATGAGCACGCGACCGTGGCAGCGCACGGCCTTGCGCGTCAGCTCAGCGAAAGACTGGGGCGCAATTTACGACCTCACTCCAGCGTCTCCCTTAGGTGACTGACTAGATTTCGTTTTGGTTAGAACCAATTCCCCTTCGGCAACGCGTTTACCATCGACATAGGCACTGACTCGAAACTGCAGAAGTTCACCCATTTCGGCGATTTTCGCCGCATGTAAAACGACGCGTTGCTCGGGCCGGACGGCGACGAAAAATTTCATGCTTCGAATCGCGGAGAGCAGAAACAGTGGGCGCGAATTTTCAGGATGTCCCGAAGCCGCGGCAATACCCGCGGTTTGAGCGAGCGCTTCGGCCAAGATCACCCCGGGCACCAGCGGGTTTCCGGGAAAATGACCCGCGAACAAAGGATCGTCGGCGGCGAATGAAGTGGCGCACTCGGCGGAAACGCCCGGGTCGCATTTCACCAATTCTCTTACAAAAACGAATGGCGGACGATGCGGAAGACCAAGGTCGGCAATCGGCGTTGCTTTCAATTAGCCGTTGACGAAATAAGCGAACTTCCAACTTCCGTTGACGCGGCGAATACCGGCGCGATAACCGTCGTAATTGAGCGATTCCTCCGAGAATTGGGGCGGCGCGACCATGAACCCTTTATACTTCACGAACTTTTCCGAGAGAATGCCCTGCAATTCCGGCCAGAGACCTTGCTCATCCCAGTATTGAAAGACACCGGGGTTGCCGGCCGATGGGTCGAGCCCTTCCATTTTCGGTTCCAACCTGAAACCGAAATCGCTGGTCATCATCGATTTGAGTGAGGCTACGTCGTGCGCCGCCACCGCTTTGCGTAACCGGCCAATGAACGCCTGAAAATCGAGATCGGTATCTTCGTCGCGCAGCTTCGCCTTTGTCTTTTTCGTCAAGGCCGCTTTCTTGTCCCGTTCCTTTTGTTCCGGGGTCTTGCAACCGGTTAAGCCAATCGCGAATACGAGCAAAAGTGCAACGATGATTTTCATCACGCACCTTGTGTCACGTTTCGGATCTTAATTCAAGAGCGACGTGCAGGCAGGGGTGGCCGGCCGCAATGGCCCAGCCGGTCCAGATCAACCGCCCCAGCCCCTTGCTTACGGCGATGCCGCCACGTCCGAAACGGGTGCGCGAGAAAAATAAAATAAATTGCATTGAGAAGATCGACAATCGATGCCGCCGGGCTCGTCAGGCGCAATGGCCCGGTCCGCAGCGTCGCGAAAACAGTCTCCGCCGTCATAACGACGGGCCGCAGAATGCTGGTGTAGTGTCGGCCGAAAGCCGGCAGGCGATGCGCGTCGGAGGTCGCAATCAACGGCTTGCCATACTTCGCTGCCACTTTTTTTGCGCGGCGATTGGGATTCAACAAACGATGGTGAAAATGGCAGAACTCAATCGCATCGAAACAATCGATCTCATCGAACAAACGTCCACCAATTGAACCACCAAGCACATAAAAGGGGTGCGGCGCGATGGTGAAAATAGATGAGCCTCGGCGGACGCGCAGTTGTCGCAAATCATCAAAGTCTTTGAGCTGCCGGACTTCGTCGGCGGTGACATTGAGCACAATTACATCAGCGCCCTGCAGTCGGACTTCCGCTGCGGGAATAAGCAAGATTCCCATCGATGCGGCGTCTGCAAACACTTCCGTCCGATCAAAGACTGCGTCATGCAACGTGATGGCCAGCACTCCGAAGCCCAACCCGCGCGCGCGTTCCAGTAATTGATGCGCGGAATAATCGATGACATCCTTGGGATCATCGACGGTGTGAATGTGCAGATCGACTTTAATCGAATCCTCTTCTTCCTTCGTGCTCATGATCGGCATTCCCAATTTAACCC
The DNA here is from genome assembly GCA_040005265.1 of Verrucomicrobiota bacterium. Taxonomy (GTDB): domain Bacteria; phylum Verrucomicrobiota; class Verrucomicrobiia; order Chthoniobacterales; family UBA10450; genus JBDTZF01. Next base: position 147 of record JBDTZF010000194.1, on the reverse strand, counting down.
CAAACGCTCGTGCATTCCACGAATGACAAGCAAGCCGAGCGCCAACAATGGAATCGATTAGGATCATGAGCACGAGCAGGAGGAAAACGGAAAGAGACTTGCCAGAGCGCGCGGTCTGCAGAAGATTTCGCACGCATCCACACTCAA
>JBDTZF010000193.1:0-3101 GCA_040005265.1 Verrucomicrobiota bacterium | reverse complement strand
CAAAAGTCAGAAATGGAACTACGCTAGTCAACGACGACGACGTGTTGGTTATGGTCACGTTCGATAGAAAGAAGGAGTTAGGGAACGTCGGGTCGAGCTGAGCATTTGTTGGCTGCCTATCCAGATCGAAATTGAAACTTGCTATCTGACTGGTGAGCTCGAAGTGAAGAATGTCAGCCTTCGCAGTTCCAATAAATGAAATTGCGCCAACAAACGCAATTATCAGCGCTAACGAACCTATTTTCATGTCTGCCACCTAACTGTTTCTTCATTCACTCATTATCTTCCATATCCGCAGCTACAGTTTTGTGACAGCCCGACCGGGTCAAGGCACACAGTCTATATGAGGTGGCGGCTGCCTTCCCCGGACCGGGCAAATGAGACAACGATTACGTCGCAACGCGCTGATCGATGCGTATAAGCTGACGGTTATATCGAACAACAAGGTTTCGACCCTCGGTCCGACGTCAAGCCCACCCCTGCGGCGCTAATCGCATTACGGCAATTCGTCCAACGCCCGTGAAGGTGCCGGCAACCGCGACGGCATCATTTTTCAACGAGTTTCATACAACGCTGCGACTTGGCGACCTTTCCAGAGTCGGCGAGCAAGCAGTCAGGGAGCTAAGTCGCACTCCCCTGCCCTGCATCCAATCACGCAATTTGCGGTCCATTCGACGAACACGACAAACCGAACGGCACGCTCCACCTTGCATCAGACGTATCTGAGCATCGCAACCTCGACAGTCGCGAGGGTCAGGAAACCGTCGCCTCAGCGTTGCACTCGAAATTTGGTGAAGCGGTTTCGTTGGAGAATGGGCCGCGGCACAAGGTACATGTCGTAAGGCGCGCAGCGAGCCGTCCGTTAATCGGACCTAAAAAACCGATCTTTCGTAGTGTGTCGAAGCCGCGTTCTTTCACACCGTCTTTCGGGTTCCAGCACAAAGCAGGCATCAGAGGCTCAATTATCCTATTTTCGCCATATAGTTATTGGCTTTTCTTTCGGGGGCTGCTGAAATTGGAGCCTCGTATGCGTAATCAAGTTTTCATTGCCTCGTTACTAATTGTCTTCGCGTCCGCCGCTCATGCACGTCCTTCCAAGTTTTCTGTTCAGGCGACGGCATGTAATGTGACAATGCCCTGCGACTTCTCGTATTCGCAAACCCGGCGCGCAAGTACTAAATCTTACACACAAGAGCCTCACCGATCGCGTGCGCGCGCGGAAAATCGCTATTTTTCCAGTGCAGCCGAAGTTCGCGTTGCTGGTAGCCGCACCGAGGGCGGGCGTCCAGCCGGTTGCCCTCATTCCTTCTGTGGTTGCGGTGCGTCGATCCATGTGTTCGGTCGCATTGTGCCGGAATTAAATCTCGCAGCCAATTGGCTGCGTTTTCCCCGAACGTCGCCCGCACCGGGAATGGTCGCGGCGCGCCGCGGGCATGTTTTCGTCTTAGAGCAACACCTCGAAGGCGATACGTGGATGGCGTATGATGCCAACTCTGGTGGTCATCGAACGAGACTACATGCTCGCTCACTGAGAGGGTACACAGTGGTCAATCCGCACGCCTCGGCATGAGACCCTGACCGAGATATCTGATTGCAGGAATAGCAAAACCCCGTTCGCGAAGAACGGGGTTTTGAAGTAGAATGGAAAGTTTCACCGAAACCAATCGCTGTCGACCTGCACTTCGACACGATCGCGGCCAATCCGACAGAAACTATTCCTGCACTCGCACTACTGACACGAACGGACGGGCCTACGTGCGCCAAGCCAATAGCTCGGCGGCCGATTAGTCAGACGACAAGTCCGGTATTATTCTGTCGCTTGCATCCGCCTTGTCGTGAACTCGATTTCACCGGTCGGAAGCTGTCGCCAATTCTCTACGACCGTCGCTAAGCCGTTATCAGCCTGTTGACCAAGTATCTGACGCACTTTGATACGAGCAGCATCCAACGGCAGGGTGAACGTCTCTCGCAGATCAAACAAACGATCTGTCAAATCTCGCGGGCTACCGAGCATCGCCGTGCTCCCTTCAACGCAAGTTTACACCAATGTAACGTCGGGCGCGGTTTGATTTTCAATAGCAAACCGATCGTTGCATCGCAACAATACTCGTCTTTTCCCCGATAATCACATTTGCCGCGCGAAATGCCGGAGCCGGCCTTAAATGAAAAGGATCCGACGAATTTAGCAAGGTTCCCTTGCTCTCGCTTCCGGCGCGGTTGAATGCCGCGAATTGAGATACCCCTTGCTTGCGTTCCGCGCATGCGAAAGACTCGCGGCAAATGCCGGAGGGCTTGCGAATGGATAAACTTTCGCTGCCACTCGTCGCAGTTACGATTTTCCTGGTTGGTTTTGCCGTCGGATTTGCCGTCCGGGCTATGCTGTCGGCTATTCGGCGGAAGAAGGCCAGAGAAAGAGGCGGCCACTGATCTTATTAACGCAATCGCCGGTTTTCTCACCCCGCTTGAGTCCCGATCAAGACAGGATGGGCTGTCACTTCATCTGGCGCTAGAGCCACGTGGCCGAGAGCGAGACTCAAATTGCCGAATACTTCGCATCCCATCACGATCTTTTCCAACAAAAAGCCGCCGCTGGCGACTAGCCAGCGACGGCTTTAAGGTGAATTTTCTCGACCACCAGAAGGTCAGACCAATAGTGACCTTTTAAAGTTAACAAAACGTTACGGAGGTGTTGCAACATTGCCGTGCTGCGCAACCAGGCACAGCGTGCAGCGCTTGTTGACCAAAAAATCAGTTCTGCGGTGCGCTTTTTGACTTCTGCCCAACCCGCCAGGGACGGACAAATTTTGCGCCCGCACTGGTAATCCGAAAATGGAGGGTCAACGATTGAACCGCCACGGCTTGGCTTGGGTACGGAAGATCGGCGCTCCTCGATCCGGAAGCATCAGATGGCGCGGGAGAAAGCGAAATCAAATGTTGGAGACCGCCCTCCGCCAAGGCTTCTTCATCCTTCACCGCTTCCTTCGCCTTTGCCACTAGGTATTTCGCTAGTGAATGCCGGGCGATCTCTTCGGAAACTGTGCCGACTCCTCTCGTTTGGTAATACCGTTCCCAAGCCAGATCAAAAGCTCGGGCAAGGATCA
>JBDTZF010000192.1:0-3102 GCA_040005265.1 Verrucomicrobiota bacterium | reverse complement strand
CCTCGACGATCTTCATGTGAAGGCGCTGGTCATTGTGGGCGGCGACGGATCAATGGCAACAGCACAGCAATTGCAGGAAGCCGGAATCAATTGCATCGGAGTGCCGAAGACGATCGACAACGATCTCGAAGCTACGGCCGCTACGTTCGGATTCGATTCCGCGGTTGACGTTGTCATGGACGCGCTCGATCGATTGCACACCACGGCTACGAGTCATAAGCGTGTGATGGTGGTGGAAGTAATGGGCCGGCACGCCGGCTGGATCGCCCTTCACGGCGGCATTGCCGGAGGCGCGGATGTCATTTTAATTCCCGAGATCCCATTCGATTACGAAAAAATTTCAGACGTGATCAAAGCCCGCGATATGGCTGGTTATATGGGAACGGTGGTCGTCGTCGCGGAAGGAGCCAAACCGCGGCATGGCGAGCAAGTAAAACGCGATGTCGAAGGCGGCGAATATCGATTAGGCGGGATTGGTGAGCAGGTAGCGCGCGAAGTTGCGGCGCGCACCGGCAAAGAGACGCGATGCTGTGTGCTGGGCCATTTACAACGGGGAGGCGCGCCCACCACGCTCGATCGAATTCTGGCCACCCGTTTTGGCGTGAAAGCCGTGCAACTGGCGAACGAAGGGCACTTTGGCTCGATGGTCAGCTATCAAAATTATCAGGTGCGCCACGTGCCGATCGCCGATGCCGTGAATCGCCTCCGGCTGGTTCCCCCGAACGGCGAGCTCGTGCAAACCGCGCGTGACGTCGATATTTCTTTCGGCGACTGATTAAATTGGAGGGCGCCGCGCTGTCGGCGCCCTGACTTATGAAAATTGTCCTCGCATATTCCGGTGGCCTCGACACCTCCGTCATACTCCGGTGGCTGAAAGATAATTATCAGGCGGATATCATCGCGTTCTGCGCCGACATCGGACAGGAAGAGGAGATCGAAGGTTTGAAGGAGAAAGCGCTAAGCACCGGCGCTTCCAAGTGCCTGATTGAAGATTTGCGTGAGGAATTCGCGCGCGACTTCATTTTTCCGATGTTCCAGGCCGGCGCGATATACGAAGGCCAATATCTGCTCGGCACCAGCATCGCGCGCCCGCTCATCGCCAAGCGGATGGTCGAGATAGCGCGCGCGGAAAAGGCCGACGCGATCGCGCATGGCGCAACAGGAAAGGGGAACGATCAAGTTCGATTTGAATTAACGGCCGCGGCGCTTGCGCCGAATTTGGAAGTGATAGCGCCGTGGCGCGAGCAGCGTTTTCGGAAACAGTTTCCCGGTCGCGCGGAGATGATTGCCTTTGCCAAGGCAAACAAGATTCCGGTGGAAGCCAGCGCCGAAAAGCCGTACTCAATGGATCGGAATCTTCTCCACATCAGCTACGAAAGCGGTGTGCTGGAAGATCCCTGGTTCGATGCGAGCGCGCCGGAGATGCGCGACATGTATAAATTGAGCGTTGCGCCCGAAGATGGGCCGAATGAGCCGGAACATGTCGATCTCGCGTTCGACAAGGGCAATTGCGTTAACGTCACAATTGGAGGGACGGCCTCCGCGCCGTCCCCGGTTACGATGACGCCACTGCAAGTGATGCAAATATTGAACAAACTCGGCGGCAAACATGGAATCGGCAGGATCGACATCGTGGAAAATCGTTTCGTGGGAATGAAAGGCCGCGGCGTTTATGAAACGCCCGGCGGCGCCATCCTGCATTTCGCGCATCGCCAGATGGAGACGCTCACGATGGACCGCGAAGTGATGCATCTGCGCGACAGCCTCATTTCGAAATACAGCGAACTCGTTTACAACGGTTTTTGGTTCTCACCCGAACGGGAAGCGCTTCAGGCACTCGTCACCGAAACGCAACGGGACGTGACCGGCCTCGTGCGACTCAAACTTTACAAAGGGAACATCATCGTCGCCGGCCGCAAGAGTCCGAAGAGTCTTTACGATCCGAAAATTGCCACGATGGAAGGGACGGGGTCGACCTACGACCAAGGCAATGCGACCGGCTTCATTCGGCTGAATGCGTTAAGGCTAAAGCTCCGGGCATTGCTCCAACACAGGGGCGATTGAGCACAGGCGTTCACAACCTTGCGGTGGATGATTGTCGATCTTATATTTAGTGCGGATTAACGAACGCGGAGGATTCTATGCCAACAACCATTGCTGCTCCCAAAACTGCCCCGGCAGTTGAAAAAGATTTCCTGCCGCTTCAAGGCACCGACTATATCGAGTTTTATGTCGGCAACGCCAAACAGGCTGCGCATTTTTACAAAACCGCCTTCGGTTTTCAGTCGCTGGCTTATTCAGGGCCGGAGACGGGGTCCAAAGACCGAGCGAGCTACGCCATTCGACAGAACAAGCTCACATTTGTCCTGACGACCCCAGTACGGGGGAATAATCCAATTGCCGATCACATTTCCAAACACGGCGACGGGGTGAAGATCATCGCGCTGAAAGTGGAGGATGCGACCTCCGCCTGGAACGAAACGACCCAGCGCGGCGGCAAAAGTTTCATGAAGCCGACAACGCTCAAAGACGATGCCGGCGAACTGGTCATGAGCGGCATTCACACTTACGGCGAGGTCGTTCATCTGTTTATCGAGCGCGAAAATTACAACGGCGTTTTCATGCCCGGCTTCCGCAAATGGGAATCGAACTACAACCCGCCCGACACCGGCCTGCTCTATTGCGATCATTGCGTCGGCAACGTCGGTTGGAACCAGATGAATCCCTGGGTGAAGTTTTACGAGGACGTGATGGGCTTCAAAAACATCCTCACGTTCGATGACAAGGACATCTCGACCGAATACTCGGCGCTCATGAGCAAAGTGATGAGCAATGGAAATGGTTTTGTGAAGTTTCCGATCAACGAGCCGGCCGAAGGCAAAAAGAAATCGCAGGTGGAAGAGTATCTCGACTTTTACGACGGCGAGGGCGTTCAGCACGTTGCCATCGCGACGAAGGATATCGTCGCCACCGTGACCGAGCTTCAAAAGCGCGGCATCGAGTTTCTTAATATCCCGACAACTTATTACGACACCCTCCCCGAACGGGTCGGCCATATCGACGAAGATCTGGGGCCGTTAAAGCGGCTCGGCATTTTGGTCG
>JBDTZF010000015.1:0-32674 GCA_040005265.1 Verrucomicrobiota bacterium | reverse complement strand
TGCGAAGCCTCGATCACGGAGCGCTTGCTTCAAGAGCGCCCTGGCATCTTTCTCAACCGGTTCGGCGTGCGCAACGATCATGCGATCGAAATCGAGGTCCAATAACGTTGCCATCGACCCCTCGAAAGCCTCGCGATTCGAAATCAGCATTCTAAAGAAGACGCTGATCCCCTGTAGCCGTGGCAATCGCATGACGTGACGAACGAAGAACCGCGCCCAGCCGCACGTGTCCGCAGCGAAATGAAAAATTAAATCGGCCACGATCAGTGTGCGCGACTGTCGATGAAAAAGTGCGTGCTCATGTTTTCGGAGGCCTTTGATTGGCACCACATCGATCTGGCCAGCCCAATCGGCGGGGGCAGGAAAAAGCAGTTCGGTCGTAACGCCGGCAACTTCCGAAAATCCGGGCGGCGCAAGATATGGGATATCGGGAAACGATTTTCTTCCTTCTTTCGCGAATGTGTCGTGCATCAATGTTGCATCGACAATCCAGGACGGCTTGCCAAAATTCCGAATGGTATCGACGTCAGCGGCGGCAAAAGGCGCGGTAGAGTGAATCACTACCCGCTCATCGCGGAGTCGAATCAGTGTCACGTTGCGAGCGAAATCGATTCCGAAGACACGGAACGGATAGCGCATCAAGGCGACATCGGTAGCGATGTTACGCAACTGCCTCACTGTGACTCAAAACTAAGACGTCCGTTCTTAGCATCGACGTGAACGGTGTGACCTTCACGGAGCTTGCCCTGGAGAATGTCGATGCTAAGCGGATCAAGAATTTCTTTCTGGATGGTGCGCCGCAACGGACGCGCGCCGTAAACCGGGTCGTAACCTTCCCGCGCGAGCAGTTCTTTCGCTGCATCGGAAAGCTCCAGCGTGATCTTTTGTTGCTCGAGCCGTTTCGACAAGCGGCGGAGCTGGATCTCAACGATCTTCTTCAAGTCCTTCTCATTGAGCCGATCGAAGATAACAATCTCATCGACACGGTTGAGAAATTCGGGACGGAAATGTTGTCGCAACGCATCCATCACCAGACGCGACCGGGCCTCTTTCGATTCTTCTTCGGTGATGAATTGCGAACCGATGTTCGAAGTCATGATGATGACGGTGTTCTTGAAGTCGACTGTCCTCCCCTGCCCGTCCGTGATCCGGCCATCGTCGAGCACCTGCAGGAGCACGTTGAACACGTCCTGGTGCGCTTTCTCAATTTCATCGAAGAGCACGACTGAATACGGTTTGCGCCTGACGGCTTCGGAAAGCTGCCCGCCTTCTTCGTAGCCGACGTACCCCGGCGGCGCGCCAATCAATCGCGAAACCGTGTGTTTCTCCATGTACTCGCTCATGTCGATCCTGATCATGGCGTTCTCGTCGTCGAACAAAAATTCTGCCAGCGCGCGCGACAACTCGGTTTTGCCAACACCAGTCGGCCCGAGAAAAATGAAAGAACCGATCGGGCGGTTGGGATCTTGGAGCCCGGCCCGGGCACGGCGCACCGCGTTCGAAACAGCTTTGATCGCTTCATCCTGGCCAACGACTCGCAAATGCAGGTGCTCTTCGAGCTTCACCAATTTCTCGCGCTCGCCCTCCTGCAATCGCGTGACCGGAATGTGCGTCCAATTAGAAACCACTTCGGCGATGTCTTCCTCCGTTACTTCTTCGCGAAGCAATCGATGTAGCACAGGCATCTTGTCCGCCAGTCGGACGGACTCGTCCGGTGGCGAGCCTGTGGGGGCGGCGGGCGTCTCGCCTGCCGAAGCCTGAGCCAGCTTTTTCTCCAGTACCGGAATCCCGCCGTATTGAATTTCGCTCGCCTTTGCCAGATCGCCGCGACGCTGGGCGCGTTCCAGCTCGGTACGCAGCTTATCCAGGTCTTCCTTCCACTTCCGCTGTTCGTCGATAACCGCTTTCTCTTTCTGCCATTCTGCCTTTAGCGCAGACGATTTTTCCTTTAGTCCGGCCAATTCCTTCTCGAGCTTTTTCAAACGTTCCTTGCTCGCAGGATCTTTTTCTTTCTTGAGTGCCTGCCGTTCCATCTCGAGCTGCATGACCTCGCGCTCGATGACGTCGATCTCTGTCGGCATCGAATCGAGCTCGATCTTCAAACGGGAGCCCGCTTCGTCGACAAGATCGATCGCCTTATCGGGCAAAAACCGGTCGCTGATGTAGCGATGCGAAAGCACGGCCGCGGCGACGATTGCGCCGTCGGTGATACGCACGCCGTGATGGACTTCGTAGCGCTCCTTCAATCCACGCAGGATTGCGATCGTGTCCTCGACGCTCGGCTCTTCTACGAGCACCGGCTGAAACCGCCGTTCCAGCGCCGCATCCTTCTCGATGTATTTGCGATATTCATCGAGCGTAGTCGCGCCAACGGTGCGCAATTCGCCACGGGCCAGCATTGGCTTGAGCATGTTAGAGGCATCGACCGATCCTTCGGCCGCGCCCGCGCCGACAATTGTGTGGAGCTCGTCAATGAAGAGAATGACCTGGCCTTGTGAGTCGGTCACTTCTTTCAAGAACGCTTTGAGCCGGTCTTCAAATTCACCGCGGAACTTTGCGCCGGCGATCATTGCGCCGATATCCATTGCGATGATTCGTTTCTGTTTCAGCGATTCGGGCACGTCGCCGCTGATGATGCGCCGGGCCAGGCCTTCCACGATGGCCGTCTTCCCCACACCGGGATCTCCAATGAGCACCGGATTGTTTTTTGTCCGGCGCGAAAGTACCTGCATGATGCGGCGAATTTCGTTGTCCCGCCCGATTACCGGATCGATTTTTCCGCGCCGCGCCAGCTCGGTGAGATCGCGGCCATATTTTTCCAGCGCCTGATATTTCCCTTCCGGATTCTGATCGGTCACACGTTGCGATCCCCTCACCTGCTGCAACGCTTGCATGATCTTGTCCCGCGTCACGCCGAGGTCTTTGAGAATCTTCGCCGCTGGAACATTCGCGGCGCTCAGCGCGAGCAGGTAATGCTCGGCGCTGGTAAATTCGTCTTTTAACTTCGACATCTCCTTCTCTGCGGCGTCGAATACGCTGCGGAGTTCATTTGAAATGCGAATGTCGACAGATGCGCCGTGGACTTTTGGGCGTTGCTCGAGTTCGCTGGTCAGACGCTGGTGCAGCTGATCGGCCGGCACGCCAATTTTTTCGAGCAGTGGTCGCGTTAATCCTTCGCTTTGATCGAGTAGCGCTGAGAGGAAATGCTCGTTCGTAATTTCCTGATGATTCGATTGCGAAGCGAGGTCCTGCGCTGCCTGCACCGCCTCCTGCATTTTCTGTGTGAACTTGTCGATCCGCATCTGTTCAAGATAGTTAACGTGCGGGTCTCGGCAATTGGCCGTGCAATGGGGCAGCGCACGCGTCTCGCGTGGCTGGCGAAGCCGTCTCGGGTTCGCGGACTTTCCTGGGATCGCAGAAAGATTAAGTTGCCGGGCACAGGAAAAGTTCTTTGCGGCGAGACACCGCAACCAACACGCGAGACGCGTGCGCTACCCGTTGCAGCATCGCTTCTCCCCGCGTATGAGTTTGAGCGATGAAGGAGGGCACTACACCATTTGGCGATCATGCGCTGGAGCTATTGAGCGCAGGTCCATTTCGCCGTTACATCATCGGCTCGCTCATCTCCGATACCGGCACCTGGATGCAAGTGATGGCGCAAGCATGGGTGATGAGCACGCTGACGAACAAGGCGATCTACCTCGGGCTGGTCAATCTCTGTGCCGGTATTCCAACCCTCCTCTTAACGATGCATGGCGGCGCAGCGGCCGATCGCTTCGACAAACGCAAGATTCTTGTGGCCACGCAAGTCTGGCAAATCGGCCTCGCACTCGCACTGGGCTGGCTGGTGCTGACACATAGTGTGCAGATCTGGCACGTGATGGGCATGGCCACATTGTTAGGCATTTGCATCGCGTTCGAAATGCCGGCCATCTCCGCTTTCGTCCCGGAGCTGGTAAAAAAGGACCAGATCGCCGCAGCCATCGCTATGGACCGTTCAGTGTTTCATGGCGCGCGTCTCATCGGTCCGTCAGTGGCCGGATGGCTCGTCAGCAGCTGGGGCGCAGCGTATGCCTTTTTCGCCAACGCCACATCGTTTATTGCGCTGATGGTTGCCATCATCACGATCCCGGCGCGAAAAGCAGGCACGAAGGAGGAAGAAGAACAGCGCCGTGGCAGCATGTTGGATGGGTTTCGCTACATCAAATCCGATCGCATCATGTTATTAATGATGGGACTCATCGCAGCGACCACGATCTGCGTTTTCCCAGTGATTTCTGTGATGCTCCCCCTGTATGTTCGTAATATTCTACATCTCGGGCCTGATCGAATGGGGCTTTTGATGGCGGTTTCCGGGACAGGATCGCTCGCCGGCTCCCTCGGTTTTCTCACGGTCGCGCGCGTGCATCGCTTCAGATTGATGACCGGCAACGCCATTGCTGTCGCGGTCGCCCTTTTCTGCATGGCGTGCTCGGGCAGTTTTCTGATCACTGCGACCGCGATGGGGCTGCTCGCCATTGGTCTATCGATGAACTTCGCTCTGGCCAACACTATCGTGCAGGAACTCGCTCCGCCGCCGTTACGCGGCCGCATTTCAGCAGTTTTCGGACTGAGCTTCTTTGGACTAATGCCAGTTGCGGGGTTGATCGTGCCCGGTCTGTCCGACCTTATCGGGATGCGAACTGCGCTCGGAATCGCTGCGGTTGTCTTCGGGATCGCTGCCTTTCTTATTTTGGCCCGTGCCGGCCGAAAAGCGTGCGAGTCCGATGAAGCAGCCGCCGGAACACCGGAACGTGAACCGGAGCCTGTGCTCGTTCCGTAGTTCATCCTCGTTAGCCAATGATTTCTTTCTCCACATGTTGGAATTCCGGGCGTCACACCGCGGGCGACGAAATGCTTCGCGAAATCAAGGGCGAATTGGGATTCGAGCGCGTTGAGCTCGGTCACGGAATCCGCATCTCCCTTATGCCCGGGGTTCAAAAAATATACGAGGCCGGGGAGATCAAGTTCAGCAGCCTGCACAACTTCTGTCCGTTGCCGGTGGGAGTGATGGGCGCTTCTCCTGATTGTTACCAGTTCTCTTCGATCTATCCGAATGAGCGCGAACGCGCGGTGAAACAAACTTTTCAGACGATCGATTTTGCCGAACGGCTGGGCGCGCCATTCGTGGTGATGCATTTGGGCAAGGTTTCAATGCGGCCAATCACCGATCCGTTGATCGCCATGGCGAAGAATGGAGAACTGCTTTCCCGCAAGTATGTCCGCAAGAAACTCAAGGCGGTCGAGAAACGTGAATCAGCCGCGCCGCGCCATCTCGAACGGGTGAAGGAGTGCATGAAGAGGATCGTTGAATACGCCTCCGGCAAGAAAGTTAAGCTGGGAGTGGAAGGGCGCCGCGGTTATGAAGAAATTCCGAGCGAGCGCGAGCTGCCGGCGCTGCTCGACGAATTGAACTCGACGCAAGTCGGCTACTGGCATGACTTCGGCCATATCCAAATAAAGGAAAACCTGACGTTTCTGAACCACGAAGAATGGCTAAAAACCATTGGGCCGCGCGCGCTCGGCGCGCATGTGCAGGATTGCATCTGGCCCGCGCAAGATCATCAACCGCCGTTTGCGGGCGATGTCGATCTTGCCAAATTGGTTCCGCTCCTTCCGCGTGATTGCGCCTTTGTCTGGGAAATGAGTCCGCGCAAAACCGTTGAGGCGATCAAGAGCTCGGTTGAGGCTTGGAAAAAACAATTCGGCGAATGAGAAAAACTCTACTTACGCTTCTGCAAATTGCCGTAACCGGCGGCCTTTTGTGGTGGGTTTTCCACGATCGAGCGATTCGCGATGCAATGGCGGTGGCGTTAAGCACCGCGCGCAAGGAATGGCTCATCGCAGCCATGGTCGCTTACATCGTGGTCGAGTTCGCTGCGGCATTTCGATGGCAGGTCCTGCTGAAGGTGCAGAACATTCATTTGCCGTTCTCGCGTGTTATCGCGCTTTCGATCATCGGGATGTTCTACAATTTGTTCCTTCCCGGCGGAACAGGCGGCGACATCGTCAAGACCTATCTGCTTTGGAAAGAAACGCCGAACAACAAGCCGGGCGCGTTGCTTGCGGTTTTGTTCGACCGCATGATTGGCCTTGTCGCACTCATTGTTCTCACCGGAATTTTTATCGGTTTACGCTATCAATGGTTAACGCGAGAGACGAGCGCGCGGCTGGACAACAATCCGCTGCATGACCCGCGATCCTATGTCTGGTTCGTGCTGGCGATTTTGGCTGCTTCAATACTGGGGTTGCTGACTACATTCATAATCACCGGTTTTAATCTTCTGCATCGCCTGCCCCACCGCTTTCCCGGTCGCGAGAAACTGATTGAACTCTCCGCGGCGTATCATCTTTACGCCAAGCATTGGAAGGCGACGACGGTCGCACTTGTCGCGTCCGCGATTGCGCACGTGGGCACTTTTGCGACGTTTTTCTGCGTGGCACATGGATTTCGGGAAAGTGCCCATGTCGCTCTTCTTGATTTTTTCTCCATCATGCCAATCGAGAGAACAATTTCCTCTCTTCCGATTAGCCTGGCGGGCGTGGGAACGCGCGAGTTCGTTCTGCAAGTGATGCTCTTCAATCTTTGCCAGGTCGGTCCAGCCACGGCCCGGCTAATTGGAATGACCAGTTTTTTGGTCCTTTTGATCTGCTGTTTGCCCGGGGGCGTCGTTTACTTTTTTTACAAACCGAGCGGCGCGACTGCCCATGTAAAACTGCGCGACATGAAACAGGAGGTCGCGACTCTCGAGCATGAAATCGCCGAGAAAGAAGAATAGTGTAGGAGGGACCTCAGAGTCCCGAGGCCGAGCCCGGCGAGCGTTATCGCGGCGCAAAGGCCGCGTCCGCATCTCACCCCGGCCATTCGTTGTCGCGACTTTCGCCATGACGATCGACGGCAAGATCACTACGAAGAATTTCTCGCCGGTCGATTTTACTTCGCGCGAAGACAAGATGCATCTTTTTCGCGAGCGCGCTTCGGCGGATGCCGTGATGGTGGGTCACACCACGCTCACGCGCGACAATGTGCGGCTCGGACTTCCCGTTGAGTTGCAAAAATTGCGAATCAAGCGCGGACAGAGCCCAGGACCAATTCGGGTGATCGTGTCGAACGGCGGGAGGATCGACGGTCGCCTGAAGATGTTTCAATCCGATATTTCGCCACGACTGATTTTTTCCACCACGCGAATGCCGAAGAAGGTCCACCTGGCGCTAAAAGCGAAGGCCACGCTTCATCTGACCAAGGCGAAACATGTCGATCTTGGCGCGATGCTACGAACGCTGCGCAAGACCTACGGCGTGAAAAGGGTCGCTTGTGAAGGCGGTGCAAAGCTTTTTAGGTCGCTCCTCGAGCGCGGCCTGGTCGATGAGCTCAACCTTACGATCGCGCCCTACATGTTTGGTGGAGCAGGCGCTCCTACTTTGACGGGTTTAAGTAAAGAATTTCTTCCCGGTAGCGTTCACTGCTCTTTGATCGACATGCGTGTGGTCGGGGACGAATGTTTCCTAACCTACCGCATCAAACGCAAGGGTTGATCATGCAAACCACCAACACAATCCTGATCCACGCGCCGAGGATGTCGATTTTCGAGACGGCGGCCAATCTCGAGCTGTGGCCTAAGATTCTGCCTCATTATCGTTACATCCATTATCTAGAGCGCAGTCCGGCTCGAAACATCGTCGTCATGGCCGCGACCCGCTCGGGGATTCCGATTTCATGGACCTCCGAGCAGATCATCGACCGCGACAAGATTGAAGTGCGGTTCAACCATCTCAAGGCTTTCACCAAGGGAATGCGCGTCGTCTGGACGTTTCGCGAAACTCCTGCCGGCGTTCTAGTCGAGATTGAGCACGACATGCGGTTTCGCATTCCCGCGCTGGCGCCCATTTTCGATCCGATCATCGGCAGCTTTTTTATCCATCATGTTGCTAACAAAACTTTGCGCTGTATGAAGGAATACATGGAACGCCGGGCGGATAAGGTAGCGGCATGAACCGAAGACGCGTCGTTATCACCGGTCTCGGCCCGATCACCTGTATCGGCAAAGGCGTCGATGAATTTTGGAATGGACTTCGAGCGGAACGGAGCGGCGTCACCCGGATCACGAGTTTCGACACCTCGATGTTCAATGTGCATTGTGGCGGCGAAATCGCCGATTGGAATCCCGAGACATTCTTTCCGCCGCATCGGCTAAAGCGCCTGGATCGTTACGCGCAATTCTCGGTAGTGTCCGCCAAAATGGCCCTCGATGACGCCGGCATTGAGTACTCGCGCGAAAATCCTCAACCCCGTATCGGCGTCAGTTTCGGGACAGCGCTAGGCGGAGTTTGCCAGGCGGAAGATCAGCATATTCGGTTCCTGAAAAAGGGTACGCGTGGAGTAAATCCCACGCTGGCGCTGCAGGTGTTTGGCGGATCGGCTCATTCGAATATAGCGATTGAGTTTGGGTTCCGCGGTGTTGGCACAACGAACTCGAACAGTTGCGCCAGCGGGACGGTGTCGGTGGGCGAAGCGCTCCGATACATTCGAGACAATTTTGCCGATGTGGTCGTCGCCGGCGGAGCCGAAGCGCCGCTGGCCACGCTTTCGTTTGGCGCGTTCGACCTGATTAAGACGATGAGCCGCTGGGCAGGCGATCCCGCGCTGGCATCGCGTCCCTTCGACAAGTTGCGCGACGGATTTGTGATGGGTGAAGGCGCGGCCTCGCTCGTGCTCGAAGAGCTCGAACACGCCCGGGCCCGTGGCGCACATATTTACGCGGAAGTGCTTGGCTACAGTTTGAATAATGATGCCTTTCACATGACGGCGCCGTTGCCAACCGGCGATTCATGTATTCGCGCCATGCGCGACGCGTTGAGCGACGCAAATCTTCAGCGCGAACAGATTGACTACATCAACGCTCATGCCAGCTCGACCCAGCTCAATGACAGCACCGAGACATTATCGATTAAGCAAGCGTTCGGTGAACACGCTAAGAAAATTCCAGTGAGTGGAACCAAGGCCTATCACGCGCATCCGCTGGGCGCGACTGGCGCCATCGAGGCGGCGATTTGCGCCCTGGCACTCGATCGACAATGGATCCCACCCACCATCAATTATCAAAATCCCGATCCCGCCTGCGATCTCGATGTTGTTCCCAATCACGGCCGCGATGCGAAATTGAATTACGTGATGAGCAATTCATTCGGCTTCGGAGGCATTAATGCCTGCGTGGTTCTCGGGCGCGTGCGCGACTAACGCTTACGCTGTCATCCCGAGGAAAACGAGGGACCTCGCAGTCCAAGGCTCAATTCGCAAGCTATTTCGAGTCGTCCAGCAAGTCCGGCCGGTTCAGCTTTGTCCGTTCCAAACTTTGCCCTTTCCGCCATTCCGCGATTTCAGCATGATTCCCCGAAAGCAAAATGTCCGGGACCTTCCATCCGCGAAATTCGGCAGGCCGCGTGTATTGCGGTGCCTCCAGTTGACCGTCGCTGAAACTGTCGTCGACCGCCGACTGCTCATGGCCGAGCGCGCCAGGGAGCAAGCGCACAATTGCATCGACAAGAACCACAGCCGCAATCGCGCCGTTGGTGAGCACATAATCGCCGATCGAAATCTCAAGATCGACGAGGTGTTCAATCACGCGATGATCGACTCCCTCGTAATGCCCGCAAACAACGATGAGATGGGATTCAGATGAAAGTTCCGTCGCCATCTGCTGATCAAACCGACGTCCGGCCGGCGACATCAGAATAACCTTCGGCCTTTGCAATTGGACGTCCGCCACGGTGGATCCGTCCCTTGGCGGATTGGGCGTTTTCCCCGTCTCCCCAAGCAAGTCTTCCACCGCGGCAAAAATCGGCTCGGGCTTCATCACCATCCCCTGCCCTCCGCCGAACGGCGCATCATCGACCACATGATGTTTATCCGTCGTCCAATCGCGCAAATTATGAATGCGAAGATCGACAATTCCTTTGTCCTGCGCCCGCTTCATCATGCTTTCGCTGAGCGGCGCGCGGCAGATCTCCGGAAAGAGCGTGAGGATGTCGATCTTCATAGGCAGGGCAGTTCACCTGAACCGCCCGTCACATTTGTAAGATAGTCAAACGGCGGGCGATTGGGGTCAATTGCCCCCTACCTACTCGACAATCTCGAGCGTGGCACGTTGTCCGTGTCGCGACGCGGAGCTGTTGAGCAATGCCCGGATGGCTTGGATCGTCTGGCCATTGCGTCCAATAACGCGGCCAACGTCAGTTTGGCGAAGCTGCAGTTTGAAGATCGTGTTTTTGCCGCCGGGGATCTCCGTCAGCATCATTTCGTCGGGAAATTCAACGAGTTGCCGGATCACGTACTCGAGAAACTCTTTCATGGGTTGAAAACTAGCCACGAATGAACACGAATCGACACGAATTTCTTGTCCCGACCTCACCTGTCATTCTGAGCGATGTCGATCTTAACCTTGCGCCGGCTGTTCAGGCAACGGAGCCGCGGTCGGCTCGGTAGCAACCGGCACCGGCGCTGCCTTTGACGCGGCTGCAGTTTTCTTCGCCGCCGCTGCCGCGGCCTTCTCTGCGGCCGCCGCGGGATTCTTGTTCTTCTTGATCAAGCTGCGAACGGTATCGGACGGTTGCGCGCCTTTGCTGATCCAGTATTCAATTCGATCGAGTTTGAGGGTGCTGTTGTGACCCGTTTTCTTCGGGTCGTACGTACCGATCATCTCGATGAATTTTCCATCTCTCGGGCTGCGTTTGTCCGCCACGACCACCTTGTAATAAGGGCGATTGAGCGAGCCTTCTCTTCGTAATCTGATTGAAACTGCCATTTTATTTTTTCATTCGCGCCATTTGCGCCATCATTTTTTTCATTTTCCCGGTGCTCTTCATCATTTTGCGCATCTGATCGAAACGCCGGAGTAAATCATTCACCTCGGTGACGGTCGTGCCGCTGCCACGGGCGATGCGCTGACGCCGCCGCGCATTTAAAATGTCGGGACGCCCCCGCTCTTCGCCCGTCATCGAAAGCACTATCGCTTCCGTGCGCTTGAGCTGCTTCTCGTCAACTGAGAGGCCCTGCACGTTACCCATGCCGGGCAACATGCCAAGAATATTCTCCAATGGGCCCATCTTTTTCATCATCTTGAACTGGGCCAGGAAATCGTTGAAATCGAACGAGGCGCTGCGAAATTTCTTCTCCATGCGGAGGGCCTCCTCCTCGTCGACGGCCTCCGCCGCTTTTTCCACCAGCCCGACCACGTCGCCCATGCCGAGTATTCTCCCGGCCAGGCGATCCGGAACGAAGAGTTCAAACTGATCGAGCTTTTCGCCAGTGCCGGAGAATTTGATCGGGCGCTGCGTCACCGCGCGCATCGACAAGGCCGCTCCGCCACGCGCGTCGCCGTCGAGTTTCGTCAGGATAATCCCGGTGATCTGGAGTGCGTTGTTGAAGTGAGTGGCCACGCTCACCGCGCGCTGTCCGGTCGCGGCATCGACTACGAGCAGAACTTCCTGCGGCTGCAGGAAATCGCGCAGCGTCTTAATCTCCTCGATTAGCGCCTCATCGATTTCCTGACGCCCCGCGGTGTCGAAGATATCGACGTTCGCGAATTGCCCTTCCGCCCATTCCAGGCTGGCGGCTACCGCGCGTTGAACGTTTTTCTCGGCTGGGTCGGGAGCGAAAACCGGCACATCGATCTGTTTCCCGAGAGTTGCCAGTTGCTCGATCGCTGCCGGTCGCTGCAAGTCGCAGGCGATTAAAGCGGGCGCGCGCCCCTGTTTTTTCAGATAGCGCGCGAGTTTTGCCGACGACGTTGTTTTGCCGGAACCATTCAGTCCCACGATCAAAATGCGCGTCTTCTCCGCCAAACGCAGCGGCTCGGCGTTGCTCCCAAGCAGGCGGGTCAGTTCGTCATGGAAAATCTTAACGATCTGTTGGCCGGGAGTAATACTCCGCAATACTTCTTCTCCCAACGCTTTCTCTTTAACGCGGGCGATGAAATCTTTTGCAACCTGAAAGTCAACGTCGGCCTCCAGCAAAGCGAGGCGGACCTGTCGCAAAGCACTGTCGATGTTCGCTTCGCTAATTGTCCCATGACCGCGCAGGTCCTTGAAGACTTCCTGAAGCTTATCGCTGAGTTGTGAGAACATAACTGGTGGATCGGCTCCGCCGGACGAGGCCGAACAAATGCGGCTTTGCCGCCTAACTTAACATCGAGCTCGCCACGGGACGAGTCCGTCCGGCTGGCGGACAAGGGACTGCTCGATCCATCTATTTCTTTTTCGCGGGCGCCGGCGTTGCGGCCGGAGCCGTCGCTGCTTCTTCGATTCCGAACGTCCAGTGTGCCTCCACCTTTTTGCCTTCGGACTTAGCCGTCAGAATCACGGTGCAGGTGTTGTCCCGTAGTTTCTGGGTGACCTGATACGAAACAGTTCCCGTTTTAGGATCGAAACTCGCCGGCACAAGCCCGAGGCCGCTAACTCGCAGTTGCACGCTAGCGGGGTCGATTTGACCGATCGCACTCAAATTGGCTTTGATTAATGGCATTGCGCTTCGAATTCTCTCGCCGTCGGCTGGCTGGGTCTGGAGGTTCTCAGTTCCGACGGCTGCAACAGCAGGCGCGCCGGCGCTACCCCCCGAGGTGCCGATCGTTTTCAACGCGGTCTCAAACACCTTCGGCTTGTTCGCTTCAATCGCATAACGGCCCAGTGCATCGAGCGGCGACGTCCAAGTGATCGGCTGGCCGTAAACGGTAAACATCGCTTCGTACCCGACATTCCGTGCCATCTCCTTTACGTGGTCGTTGTAATTGCCAAATGGTACCGCGAAACAATTCACTTTAATGCCGAGCCGCTGCTCGAGGAGCGTCTTGCACCCTACGACTTCACTTTGGAGCCACTTTTCGTACTCCGCGCCGCTCAATTTTTTCTTGGTCCTCTTGGCCCCCGGTTCCGCTACCATGATCATGTGGCCTTCCCGGAGGTCCTGGTGTGTCGCCGTGTGCGCCTCGATGTCGATGCCGTTATCGCGCATGTCGGCGAGTTGTTCCCAGGTAATTGCCTGTCCGCCACCCAGACTGCCGCCGGCCACTCCTTCGGTGTAAATGAACATCGTGAAGGTGTATCCCAGCTTTTTCATGATTGGCCAGGCGACCTCGTATTGGGATTTCCAACCGTCATCGAAAGTAATAACCGCACAGCGCGGCGGAATGCTTTTCTCCCCACGTCTCCACGCCAGTAGATCCTGCAGGCTGATAACTGTGATTCCGTGAGCCTTTAGCTCTTTCATCTGCGCTTCGAACGCCGCTGGAGTGATTTCTGTTCCCGGATAACGGATTTTGTCGACCAACCGGTGATAGCAGAAAATGATGGTTTGCGCAGTCTGATCCACAACCGGTTTGGTCTTTGTCGCCGGCGCGGCGGCAGCTGGAGCCGGCGAGGGACTTGACGCCGCGAGTGAGTCACGCGTCTGGGAAACGAACAAGCTGAAGGCGAAAAGCAGAAGGCAGACAATAGGTCGATTGAGCATAAATTAGTAAACGCCTTTATGCGCGACGGCGAAAAAGACAAGCGGTTTTTGCAACTCATCAGGCGAGGAGGGACCCCCGCAATGAAAAAACGTTGTGGCAGAGAAGGTGCTGGCTCGCTATCTATTTAAGATGTCACGACTGTTTATTCGAGCACTTGGATGGGCTTTGCTCCTTGCAATGGCGGGGTGTGCAACCGCACCGTCAACGAGCACAAAAAACACGAGTAAGACCTTTACAACCGTGGTAGTGGATGCCGGGCACGGCGGAAAAGACAATGGCGCTTTACGCGGCTTCGGCGGCGCCGAGAAGGTCGTCACCCTGGACGTCGCGAAACGACTCGCCCAAAAGTTACGCGAGTCGCAATTAAAGACCGTGATGACGCGGTCGAGGGATGTTTCCCTTTCACTCGATGAACGGATCGCCATCGAAAATTCGCAGAAGAACTCCATTTTTGTCAGCATTCATTTTAACGACGCCCGGCGTCGCGGGGTACACGGTTTCGAAACCCATTATCATTCGGCCGATTCCTCTGAGCTGGCCCATCGAATTCAATCCAAGCTAATGACCATTCCGCATTCAAGTAATCGGGGTGTAAAAATAGCGAATTTTCGCGTCCTACGTCTGGCAAATTATCCGGCCGTGCTCGTGGAGTGCGGCTTCCTGAGCAATCGATCGGATGGCAAACAGGCGCGCGATTCGGAGTATAGAGAGCTGCTGGCCGACCGAATTGCAGAGGCCATCGTTGAGCAACGTTTCGGTGCCAATGTTTATCACGCGCCTGCGAAGGCACCGGTCCAAACGGACGCGCTAGATCAGGGTCCCGGGTTGGTGCCCCCCGCTTTGCGCGACCGGCAATGGTCGCGCTGAAGAGGGCGCATACGTCTTAGAATTCTTTCCCGCGTTCTTCGCGCCCCAGTGCTGTGATCATAATCAGCGCTGCAAAAACCGCCAACAAGAAGACCGCCATTGTTGTTGCATAGTCCGGCGATCCGCGGGCGTCGCGGAAATTCTCTGCAATTTTGGCCTGTACCAGTGCGGCATTAGCGGAAAAGAAACTGCCGAGTTGATAGGCAAGTCCGGCGAAAGTTCCCCGGCATTCCGACGGCGCCAATTCATTCAAATGGATCGGAACCACTCCCCACGCGCCTTGGACCATGAACTGCATGAAAAACCCACCGGCGATCAGAAGCGGGAGCGTCGGCGAGTAAACCCAGGCTGGGATAAGCAATATTCCCAAAATAGCGGCGCAGATGATGGATCGACGCCGGCCCAATCTCTGGGAAAGAAAACCGAAGACTGTGCCGCCACAAATCGCGCCGACGTTGTAAATGATCGCAACGAATGCCTTTTGGTTAACGTTTAATCCACGCTGCTTCTCGAGAAAGGTGGGATAAATGTCCTGCGTGCCGTGCGACATGTACATGAACGCCGTCATTAGCAAGGTCGCGTAAACGAGAAGGACCCAGTGTTTGCGTAGATGACCAAACACCGCAAAGGGACTGGCTCTCATCTTGGCACTATCACGCTGCCAGACCGGCGATTCGGGCACTTGTGCGCGAATATAAATAACGAGAAACGCCGGCAGCGCACCCGCCACGAACATCCCTCGCCAGCCAAACGTGGGAAACACGACCCAATAGACGACCGCTGCGAGCAGATAACCCACGGCATATCCTTGCTGTAAAATCCCGGAGAACAGTCCGCGCGCTTTCGTCGGCAATGTCTCCATCGCCAGAGAAGCGCCCAATCCCCATTCGCCTCCCATGCCAATGCCGAAGAGGCCGCGCAGAATCAGAAAAACCGTGTAGTTAGGGGCGAAGGCAGTAAGCAGTTCCATCACGGAGTAAAAAATGATGTCGATCATCAACGGGATGCGCCGGCCGAAACGGTCGCCGAGCCAGCCAAAGATCAGAGCGCCGACCGGACGCATCATGAGGGTGACTGTGAGGGCCAGGGCGATCTGGGGAATACCGCAGTTGAAATCGTGAGCCACCGCCGGCATCACGAGCGTGAGGAGAAAGAAGTCGAGCGCATCGAGCGCCCAGCCGAGGAAACAGGCAATGAACGTGTTGCGCTGATCACGCGTGAGCGACTTCAAAAGACGGATCGCTTCCACGCCAAAGGTTGTAGCGGCCACTGTCCTCAGCCGCAATCAATGTTATGATCGAAACATGCGCTACCTGGTAAAAGCCCGGGTGAAACCGGCAAAGGATCGCGACCTCGTTCACGCGATTGATCAGGGCTCGCTCGGCCGCGGTTCTATCGCCGGCGATGAATATTTGCATAATATGCGCGAGGCGCGCGTAAATGAATCCGGCGTGGCTACGTGGATTGAAACCTGTTTTTGCGATCTACCGCTGGAGGAAGAACGGCCCTATTGGGAACAGTATTTCGATCTACTAAGCGTGAAAGACGCTCATTCGCGTCGCAATTGCCGTCACGAGAACGGCACCGAGCCGTGGGCCTGCTGCGACTGCGATTGCACAAAGAAGCTGGAAACGGCGCTGCGAGGTCAGGGCAAGTCGTTCTTGGAAGAGATTCGCAGCGCAGATCGTTAAGGCCGGGCTCGGGAGCTGATCTTCCTCTTTCGCTTCCTCTTAGCCTTAATCTGAAAGAGAAAGACGAAGATTCAGAGGAAGAGGAAGCCTTTCAGACGTATCTACGCATCATGATGCGTCAATTTGTTCCTTGATCATCGACCTAAATACCGTTTAGTTCCCGGCTACCATGCCGGATGCTCTTCACCCTTTGGAAACCCTTCTGCAGCAGCGCATCGTCGTGCTGGACGGTGCGATGGGTACGACGATCCAGGGCTATAAGCTTTCGGAGGCGGATTACCGCGGAGAGCGGTTTCGCGATCGAAAGGGCAAAGATCTCCAGGGCAGTTTGGAGCTACTGCAACTCACTCGACCAAAGCTGATCGAAGAGATTCACGCCAGATATCTCGAAGCTGGCGCGGATATCATCGAGACCAATACCTTCAGCGCTACGACGATCGGGTTGCATGATTTTCTGTTTTCAGGAGAAGCGAACGGTGGCCGCAAAAATCAGGAATTTTTTCAACGGGTGGTGGACGATGCCGAACTTCGCTCGCTGGCCTACGAGATCAATCTTGAGGCGGCAAAGATCGCGCATCGTGCAGCGGACCGGATTTCGAATGAAACGGGACGGTGCCGTTTCGTCGCAGGAGCAATGGGTCCCCTGCCCGTCACCGGATCGATGTCTCCAGATGTAAACGATCCGGCGTTCCGTGCGGTCTCGTTCGATCAGCTTCGGCAAACCTACTTCGATCAGGCCAAGGCGCTGCTCGAAGGCGATGTCGATCTTCTGGTCGTTGAAACGATCTTCGACACGCTCAATGCGAAAGCTGCGCTGTTCGCCATCGCGAACGCATTTGAAGAATCCGGCAAGAGAGTTCCGCTCATGATTTCGGGAACGGTGACGGACAAGTCTGGTCGCACATTGAGCGGGCAAACGGTGGAAGCGTTTCTCACTTCTATCGCGCACGCGAAACCGCTCATCGCCGGTTTGAATTGCGCGCTGGGGCCGGATGAAATGGAACCGTTCATTGAGGAATTGGCTCGGATCTCGCCCTACTACATGAGCGCGTATCCCAATGCTGGTCTCCCCGATCCGCTTTCCCCTACCGGCTTCCCCGAAACGCCCGAAACATTCTCGCCAAAGGTTGCGAAATGGGCGCAAAACGGCTGGCTCAATTTGGTAGGCGGCTGTTGTGGCACGACGCCGGAGCACATTCGGGTCCTGGCAAACGCGGTGCGCGACTGCGAGCCGCGAATCCGTAGCACGGCCGTCTCGACTGTGGGGCAAGCGGGTGTCTCACTTGCTGTTTCGGACGCTGACTCGACAGGCGAGACGCCCGCCGGACTCACGGGCAAGATGCCTGTGCTACAATTATCCGGCCTCGAGCCGCTCAATATTACTCCCGAATTCGGGTTTGTTGTGATTGGAGAGCGAACCAACATCACTGGTTCACCGAAATTCTCGAAGCTGATTCTGGGAGGCGATTTCGACGGCGCGCTTACGGTGGCCCGCCAGCAGGTGCAAGGTGGAGCGAACATACTGGACGTCAACATGGACGAGGGAATGATCGATTCCGAAGCGGCCATGACGCGATTTCTGAATCTGATCGGCAGTGAGCCGGATATTTCGCGCATCCCGATTATGATCGACAGCTCGAAATGGAGCGTGATCGAAGCGGGCCTTAAGTGCGTGCAAGGCAAGGCAGTCGTTAATTCGATTAGCTTAAAGAACGGAGAAGAGGAATTTTTACGGCAAGCGCGACTCGTCCGGCGTTATGGAGCGGCCGTGATCGTGATGGCATTCGATGAGCGGGGCCAGGCGGACAATTGCCAGCGCAAGATCGACATCTGTTCGCGCGCCTACCGATTGCTAATCGACCAAGCTGGATTTCTCGCCAGCGATATCATTTTCGATCCAAATATTCTGACCGTCGCAACCGGCCTCGACGAACATCGTAATTACGCCGTCGATTTCATCGAGGCGACTCGCTGGATCAAGGCGAATCTTACAGGCGTGCGAGTCAGCGGCGGGGTTAGCAATATTTCATTTTCATTTCGCGGAAACAACACTGTGCGCGAGGCGATGCACTCTGCGTTTCTCTTTCATGCGATTCGCGTGGGACTGGATATGGCGATCGTCAACGCCGGACAGCTCGCGGTTTACGAAGAGATCGACCCGGACCTGCGTGAGCTGGTTGAAGATGTCCTTCTAAATCGGCGCGATGACGCGACCGAACGACTGGTCGATTTCGCCGAACGGGTGAAGGCAAAAGACAAAGTGCCGGTAAAAGATGAGGCGTGGCGCGCTGAACCGGTGGAAGAGCGTCTAAAACATGCGCTGGTAAAAGGCATTGTCGACTTCATCGATGTCGATACCGAGGAAGCGCGCCAAAAATCCAAGCGGCCGCTCGACGTGATCGAAGGCCCGCTCATGGCTGGAATGAGCGTGGTTGGCGATCTCTTCGGCGCGGGGAAAATGTTTTTGCCGCAAGTAGTCAAGAGCGCACGCGTGATGAAGAAAGCGGTGGCCTATCTGATGCCGTTTATGGAAGCGGAGAAATCCGCGGGCGCAAAGCCGCAGGGCTGCATCGTAATGGCCACGGTCAAAGGCGATGTGCACGATATTGGCAAGAACATCGTCGGCGTCGTCCTTCAATGTAACAATTACGAGGTTGTCGATCTTGGGGTGATGGTTCCGGCTGCAAAAATCCTGGAGACGGCGCGGGAGCGACAAGCCAGCGTGATTGGCCTAAGCGGACTGATCACTCCGTCTCTGGATGAGATGGTTCACGTCGCGCAGGAGATGGAGCGCGAGGGATTCAAGCTGCCGCTGCTCATCGGGGGAGCTACCACGAGTCGCGCTCACACGGCGGTAAAGATTGCGCCGCATTATCATTCCAGCATCGTGCATGTGCTCGATGCATCGCGCGCAGTGGGAGTGGTGAATTCGTTGTTGAATGATCAACTGAAACCGGAGTTCGATGCCAAAACGCGCGCCGACTTTGCCCGGCTGCGCGAAGAATACTCAGCAAAGACGCGGGCGATCAAACTACTCCCAATTGCCGCAGCCCGCGCAAATCGAACACCGATTGATTGGAGCAATTACGCTCCGCCGAAATCGGAATGGACCGGACCAAAGCCAGTTAGCCCTCCTGTAGCCGACCTTCAAAGTTACATCGATTGGTCGCCATTCTTCCACACCTGGGAGCTGCGCGGGCGATATCCGGCGATTTTTGAAGATCCCACAGTGGGGAAGCAAGCTCGCGAGCTTTTTGACGACGCCCGAAAACTTCTCGATGAGATCATTGCGAAGGATTCGTTTAGCGCTCGTGGCGTGTTCGCGTTTTGGCCGGCAAACTCAGCTGGCGACGATGTCGATCTTTATACCGATGAATCGCGCCGCGAAAAATGCGCGACGTTTTATTTTCTGCGGCAGCAAATGGAAAAGCCGGCGGGACAATTCAATCATTGCCTGGCCGATTTCATTTTTCCGCAACCCGCAAGGAGCTTACCCGCCGAGGCGGGCGACCAACAATCGGCAGATTATCTCGGCGGCTTTGCTGTCTCAATTCATGGCGCGGATGAGCTCTCGGAGGAGTTCAAGCGTCAGCACGATGACTACAATGCGATCATGAGCAAAGCGCTGGCGGACCGGTTGGCCGAGGCCTTCGCCGAATATTTGCATCAGCAGGCTCGGATCGCGTGGGGTTTTGGCCGCGACGAGGAGCTAACCATTGTCGATCTTATCCGCGAAAAATATCGTGGCATCCGTCCGGCGGCTGGTTATCCGGCCTGCCCGGATCATGCAGAAAAGCGGCTATTGTTCGATTTGCTGGGCGCGGAGAAGAACACAGGCGTCAAACTGACTGAATCGTTCGCCATGCATCCGGGTGCGAGCGTGAGCGGCCTCTATTTCTCGCATCCAGAGGCGAAGTATTTCGCAGTTGGAAAAATCGGGCGCGATCAAGTTATGGATTACGCAACGCGGAGAAATGAACCGGTGGCCGCTGCGGAGAAACGGCTGGCGCCCAATCTGGGCTACGAAACTTAGAGCGACGGCTCGGCGCCGATGTTTGTCGGCATAATGTCAAACTCGCTCGAAGTGGCAGACTTCCCTTCGGCTGCGTTCTTTTCTGCAACCGGCCAGACTACGTTCCAAGCCAGTCCGCATTTCTCCAGCGTCCAAATGACGTAACGAGTCATATCAAATTCCCACCAGCGCAATCCGTGGGCGGCGCATCGAGGCTGAGCATGATGATTGTTATGATAGCCTTCGCCGAATGCGCCGATTCCGACCCAGAAATTATTTCGGCTGCGATCGGAGGTCTCGAAGCTTCGGTAGCCGAATTGAGGCATGTGACAGATCGAATTCACGGCCCAGGTCATATTGTACATGACCAACATCGGCACGTAGAGGCACCACAGCATACCGGCAAAGCCGACGGTTAACCAAAGTGTGCTTGCCACTAAAATGTGCGGGATCATGTAGATGTATCCGCGCTCGAACAACCGGCAGTACCAAATCTTCTGCACATCGGATGCATAACGCCTGGAGCGCTCGCGGAATCCCGCCGGCTTGCGGATGATCCACATCATATGGGCATAAGGAAAGCCATGCACGGGGCTATGGATGTCTTCATCGGTGTCGGATTTTAAATGATGGAAGCGATGGTCTCCTACCCAGGTAACCGGGTCCCCGGCAAGCATGGTTGCGGACCCGCTCGCCAAAATAAACTTAAGCCATTCACGCATCTCGAATCCGCGATGTGTGAGGTATCGATGCAAATAAAGCGTGGTGCTCAGCCCGCCCCACAGAAAGAGCCCGAGCATGATCGGCAAATAGGAGATTTTGAAATGGGTCAGGAGACCGATTACTCCCATGGCCTGTATCGCGACCAGACCGAGGAAACAAATGAGGTTAAACTTTTCGTTCTTGAACATGCAGAGGGACTCTAAGAGATAGGAGACTAGAAGGAGAGAAGAAAGGAAAGGTGCGAGGAAGAGAGCAGCCAAGGGGCCGCAGTTGAATCCACCAGCGCAGTGTCGCACGACAAGTACCGCGTGGCAAATTGGTATTTGTGGAAAAGACAGCAGCGAACTAAATCGGGTGAGTCGTCGCCGCGCCCGACCTACATCTCAGATCAAATCGGGGTGACAGGATTTGAACCTGCGACCTCCTGGTCCCAAACCAGGCGCTCTACCAAGCTAAGCTACACCCCGGATTACCAACCGAGATCCATATCACGTACTGGCACTCTTCGCACTCGAAAGTTACTGATCTTCTGGCCTTCTCGGCGAATTGGATTAAGCCGCTGCGACGATGCGATCAACTTCGTCCCGACCCGCACCAGTCTTATAATAAAGTTCCCGCTTTACCGCTTCAGCACGCGTCGAGCAGCTCTCGAAATGAACCATCACCCATGGAATTCCATGCTTTGTCGCTGGCACGATGCCGGCATTGTGTCGCACAAATCGCGCCTCGAGATCTTCGCAAAGGAACCCACGTAATCTAACATTGGAACATACCCCCGAAAGCTCGTCGGGGCTGCCGGCCTTCAGATCCTTCCTGCTCGCAATCGAAATGACAAAAGTTCAAGCACGAGTACGATCACAATCGTGAACCACTGGCTTTCGGTTAGATTGAGACCGAAAATGAAAATCGGACAAATTGTGTTCACGTTGTTCGCCAGCATGATGCTCCTAGCGACCTTGCGCGGGCAGGATGCAGCGCCGCCGAGCGTTGACTTGGGGTCGCGCCAGACCGATGAACCGACGACTAGTCCAAGGCCGTCGGCTTCGCCAAATCTTCCGGATGTGTCGCAGTTGGACGAGTACTTCAAGGAATCGTCGCTGGGCAAGGCAGCCGACGATCGCAAGTTGCACGTTGAATGGCGGCGTTTGGCAAATCAGGCCGCAAGCGATCCGGAAGTAATCGAGGCAAAAGCGGTAGTTGAGAAAGCGCACACAGACATCGAGAAACGCCAGCGGCTTCGGACATATTACGATGTTTACTATGGACGCATGCGCGCGATGGCGGCGACCGCGGAAATGAAAACCGCCCTGGATTCATTCAAGACGGAACATCTGAGTCATATTAATCAGCCCCGGGTGCGTCACGAAACGGATGGCGCGCTCCCAACCCCAACCCCGAATCGAAAAGAGCACAAAGAGAACAAGAAAAAATAGTTCTCGTGCGGATGGCTTGCCGGCTCGAGTGTGTCGGCTATTCTAAACACTTCCGACGGCGCGTTCGTCTAGTGGTTAGGACACAGCCCTCTCAAGGCTGGTGCACGGGTTCGACTCCCGTACGCGCTGCCAAACCCTATCGTGGCGGAATTTTTTTGAATCGCAGCCACGCCCAAAACTGCCGACGATGCATGTAAGCGATCGGCACCAGTGCAAAAAGGCCGGCGAAATACGTGGAGACCTCGGGTACGCTAACGATCTCGTAGTAGCCGGCGCCTAAAGCGAACTCCATCGCACCAGGGCCAAAACCAGTGAAACTGAAACTGGCCAGGTTTGATGCCTGATCAGAATCGAAAATTAATCGGTCCGTGCCGAGGTTCCCCAAGGAGTTCGCGGTTCCCGACCAATTGTCGATGACGAGAGTGAACGAGCCCGGAGCGAAACTACCGAAACTAATTACACCGACTGCGCCGGTTCCGAAATCAATGTGCGAACCGCTTGCGGTCAGCGTGAGCGTGCCCATGCCGATAGAATTCGTTGCGCCCTCGCTAAAATTGCCTTTGGCAAAAATCCCTCCGGCGAGAGTTACGGCTGCGGTGTTTTTAATCTGATCGCTGGCTCCGAGCATTAGCGCTCCTCCGGAATTCACAACGATCGAATTACAAGATCCGAGTGCGCTGCCCGAAGCGCCGGCAGCGATGAGCGTACCGCCGCTGATCGTGGTACTCCCTGAGAAGGTGTTTGTGCCGGAAAGGGTCAGCGTTCCCAAGCCGGTTTTGGTCAAGGCCATGTCGCCTTGTGCGCCGCTATTCGTGCCCGCGATCATTCCGGCAAACGTGGTGGCAACGCCGCTGGTCGGATCCACAGTCAGCGTGCTCATACTGCTCAGGGTGCTATTTTTTATTGTTGCACTGCTGTCGCCCGCGAGTGAAGCCACGCCATCGTTGCGGCTCGCCATGTCAAAGACACCGGAGGTGTTCACCGTTAATGCAGTTTGCGGCGAAGTAGGGAGCACATTGCTGGCGCCTAACTTGAGCGTGCCGCTGTTTTGCACAGTGGTAGGTCCATTGTAACTATTCGCCGCGTTAAGAACCACGGTCGTGCCGTCGACGACCAGATCTGAATTGGCCGAGCTACCCGTGATGCCGTTGGTATTAATGTTGATGGTGCCGCCGCCCGCCAGCGTTAGGGTCGTTCCATTCTTGGCGATGCCGCCGGTGAACGTCAACTTGCCACCGCCCGCGTTGATCGTGGCATTGCTGGCGATAGTAATAGCGCCGGTGAATATGCTAGTGCCTGTATTGGAGAGCGCACCGCCGTTGCTCACTCCGGCCCCGTTTAGAGTTAATGCCTCGGCCGTCGAATAATTTACCCCATTGAGCTTCAAGGCGGCGCCGGAAGAAACGGTCGTGCCGGCAGCGGCCGTCCCGAGCGCATTGTTCACGTTTACCTGTAGTGTTCCGCCACTGACCGTTGTCGTCCCGGTATAACTATTCGCGATAGACAAAGTGATCGTGCCTGCACCGGTCTTGCGCAGGGAACCGCCGGTGCTCGTGAACGCCGTGCCCAGGACCACGTTTTGACCGTTGGTATCGAGACTGACTGCTTGATTGAGCGCACTACTGAAACGTGCCGAATAATCTGTTGCATTACTCGAGCTGAATTGCAGCGTGCCGCCACTGAAACTGATAAGGCCGCTTGATCCCAAGGCACCCGAACTGGTTAAAGCGAGTACACCACCATTGACACTCGTGCCACCGCTGTAGGTATTGGCGCCGCTCAACGTCACGGTTCCGGCTGAAGTTTTTGTAACCGCTGCGCTTCCTGCAAGAATCGCACTGACCGTGCCGCTCTGGAGAGAATAGGATGAACCGGTAAGTGTGCCTAAGCCGGTCCCCATGATCGAGCCACCGGTCAAACTCACTGATCCGACCGTTTCGCTGAAAGTTTGCAAGTCGAAGGCACCTCCGGAAACGGTGAGCGTTCCGTTGTTCGAAAGGCGTTCACTCGAACTGATCCTTAAGGTTCCGGCGCTAATGTTTGTCCCACCGGTGTGAGTATTAGCGCCGCCGAGAATCATCGTGCCTGCGCCGGTTTTGTTAAGCGTGCCCGTGCTGCTGAATGCGCCGTTGGCAGTGAATGTCTGACCCGAATCAACCATGACCGTGCTCGCTATATTCCCCAGAGTAAAATTGCGAACCGAGACAAATGAGGCGGTTACGTCGAGAGTTCCGGCGTTAATTGTCGCGGCGCCAGTCCCAAGACTGTTTGCGGTATTGATTTGAAGAATACCGCCGTTGATTGTGGTTCCTCCGCCATAGGTATTGACGCCCGTTAGGGCGAAGGTGCTGCTGCCGGTCTTGATGAGGGCGTAGTCCCGCTGACCCGGCCCGGCCGCGATTACGCCTGATAAGGTGACAAGTCCGGTGCCGGTGCCAGCCAGAGTGAGTGTCGTGGTGGAATTGCTGGACGGTGCCTGAATTGCGTTTGCAATGCTTTCCGCGCTGGAAGAGTTCTGCGTAATTGCGTTGCTGATTCCGCCATCGAATCGCAACGCTCCCCCACCAAGGAAGAACGCGCCTCCTCCGCTGGCAAAAGTGAGACTGTTGAGCAGGAACGGCGTGGCAATGTTTTGATTTAGCGGCGTTCCAGCGGTGCCGAGGTTGGTCGACCCGGCGAAAACCAGATCAGTGAGGTTAGAACTGGTCGGGGCGCTCCCGCCCCAGTTTCCACCCGTACCCCAATTGCCATCTCCGCCTCCGCCGTTCCAAGTAAAGAGGGTGGCGCTGAGACTGGCCGTGGAAAGAACAAAAACTAGCGCTGACCCGCATAAACGCTGAGCCACAAAACGACGAAACTTCGCGGGATGGGCTGCCACTCTCCATGCCTAAGCCCGTGCCATGCCATGCTCGGCAATTACATATATTTAGAAGGGGTAGTACGTACGCTTTTTCCGATGAAAAATAGGGCTTCCCTTCTTCGTAGAGGCGATATCGTAAGGACATGCGGTTCTCGGGCGATTAAATAGCCCCGAAATGGCGCAGCAGACAGACTGATTCCATAACAATTATAACATCTGCATATACTATATGAATTCATCCACATCACTCGCAACTACGGTCATGCCGGCAGCTCATAGCAACCCTCGCTCGCCCCTGGCGCGGTACCCCCTCTTGCTCACGATTGCGTTCACTTGTTGTTTCCTCGGCGTTACGGCGTTCGCCAAGCAGCCGCCGGATGGAGACCAAGGCAACGGCAATACGGCGGAGGGGAACGGAGCTCTCAACAGCAACACCACCGGCCCAAATAACACAGCGGATGGTTTTCAAACGCTCTTTAAAAACGCCACAGGCGGTGCAAATACAGCCACGGGCGCTCAAGCGTTGTTCAACAATACAAACGCATCCGGCAACACCGCAGATGGTTTTTTGGCCCTTTTCAGCAATACGACTGGCGCAGCCAATACCGCCACGGGGTCGCAAGCGCTCAATTTCAGCACCGTTGGCAACGAGAACACGGCCACCGGAAGCAACTCACTTTTTAACAACACGACCGGCAACGACAACGTGGCCAATGGCGCGAATGCCGGGCACAACAATACTACCGGTAGCTTTAACACGACTAATGGTGCCACTACGCTCTATTTCAACTCGACTGGCAGCTTCAACACTGCCGATGGTTCGTTCGCGCTGAATCTGTGCACCGGCAGCAGCAACATCGCGCTTGGTTATGCCGCTGGAATTAACCTGACCACCGGAGATGGAAATATCGACATCGGTAATCAGGGAGTTGCCGATGAGTCGGTAACGATCCGGATTGGAACTCAGGGAACACAGCAAGCCGCATTTATGGCTGGCGTTTTTGGAACTCCCGTAGCAGGCGTCAACGTCGTTGTCGATGCCAACGGGCAACTCGGCACTCTCGCTTCGTCCGAACGTTTCAAGCGTCAGATTAAGCCAATGGACAAGACGAGTGAGGCCCTCTTCGCATTAAGACCAGTCTCATACCGGTATCAATCGGGCATCGATCCAACCGGTGCCGAACAGTTTGGTCTGGTTGCTGAAGAAGTGGCGAAAGTAAATCCTGCTTTGGTAGCGCGCTATGCGAACGGAAAAATCTATACGGTCCGCTATGAAGCAGTGAATGCGATGTTGTTGAACGAGTTTCTCAAGGAACACCGCAAGGTAAAGGATCTGGAGACGAAGCTGGCCCAGCAGCAAATAGCAACCGCCGCGCAACGAGACGCAATCAAAGCGCTTACCGCCAACTTGAAAGACCAGGCTTCGCAAATCCAGCAGGTCAAGACCGAGCTGCGGTTAGGCAAACCTTCGACGCAAGTGGCCGGCAACACTCCCTAACGGACCGGCAATTTAAGAAAATCAGAAGCGTTCAGTTCCCCTTCACCGCCTGAAACGGGCGGAGGAAAGGGATGTCGACGGACGCAGCTTTCCTATTTGCCGCCGAGAGGCTCGCCTCTACAGTGAAAGCTTATGCCTTATAAAGACATCACACCGCCGGCGGGCGAAAAGATTACACGTCAGGAAAAGTTGACCGTGCCGGACCGGCCGGTGATCCCATTCATCCGTGGCGATGGCACCGGGCCGGATATTTGGGCGGCGAGTGTGCGTGTCCTGGATGCAGCCGTCGAAAAAGCCTACGCCGGAAAAAAGAAGATCGTGTGGTTTGAAGTCTTTGCCGGCCAGGCAGCCAAGGACAAGTTCGACAACTGGCTGCCGGACGACACGGTCGAGGCTTTTCGCGAATATCTCGTCGGCATCAAAGGTCCACTGACCACGCCAGTGGGCGGCGGGATTAGCTCACTCAACGTGGCGTTGCGCCAGCTTCTGGATCTATTCGTTTGTTTGCGGCCCGTGCAGTATTTCAAGGGAGTCCCCTCGCCTGTTAAACATCCGGAGAAGGTCAACATGACGATCTTCCGCGAGAACACGGAAGATATTTACGCCGGCATCGAGTATGCCGCCGGCACGGCGGACGCGAAGAAGATTCTGGATTTCCTGGAGAAAGAATTTCCAAAGGCATTCGCCAAGATTCGTTTCGGCACCAAGGAGAAATCGGCCGAGTTTTGGAAGATGGTCGGCGCTCCTGAGAAAAACGACGTCATGGTTGGTGTCGGGATCAAACCGGTTAGCCGATCTGGCAGCATCCGCTTGATTCACAGCGCGATCAGTTACGCGATCCTAAACCAGCGCAAGAGTGTGACGATCGTGCACAAAGGCAACATCATGAAATTCACCGAAGGCGCGTTTCGCGACTGGGGATATGAGGTCGCGAAATCGTATTTCGGCGCCGAGGAAATTGACGGCGGGCCATGGTGCAAGATCCCGATGGGCAAACCCGGTGCGGGCATCGTGATTAAGGACGCGATCGCCGACATCACCTTGCAGCAAGTCCTCACGCGTCCGGAAGATTTCGATGTAATTGCGACGCTCAATCTGAACGGCGATTACTTGAGCGACGCGCTGGCCGCGCAGGTTGGTGGCATCGGCATCGCGCCCGGTGGAAACATTAATTACATCACTGGCCACGCTGTTTTTGAAGCAACTCACGGCACTGCGCCGAAGTACGCAAACCAGGACAAAGTGAATCCCGGCTCGATGATCTTGTCGGGCGAGATGATGTTCCGCTACATGGGCTGGGGCGAAGCCGCCGATCTGATCCTGAAAGGATTAAACGGTGCGATCGCCAGCAAACGCGTCACCTACGATTTCGCCCGGTTGATGGAAGGCGCGACCGAGATCAAATGTTCTGCGTTTGGCGACAACATCATTGAGCACATGTGAGTCCGTGCCGGACTGGCACTTAATGACGAAATTTGAATGACGAAGCTCGAAACAATAAACGAATGATCAAATGACGAATCGAAGTCGTTTCCGCGCTGCGCGATTCGCGCTCCGTCATTCCTTTATCATTTTTCTCTCGTTGCTGGAATCTGCTGCCTACCCGGGTGCCGTAAGAATTGCTCAAGTAATTCGCGGATAGCAGATTTCGAGTGAGTTAAATTGTGGCTTGACTCACGGGAAGCGTAATCCTGCGTCCTACGTAATAATATCCTTGACTGGATTGAAGCAAACTCCGTAGGCTTCGTGGCAGCGATGTCTGCGGGCTGGAGGAAACTATTATGAAGCGAATTGTCCTGTTTAGCGTCGGTGCCATCGGCTTGCTCTGTTCAACCCTGCATGCGCAGGTTCCACAGCTGATGGCTTATCAAGGCCGCATCGTTGTGGGCACGACCAATTTCAATGGTACCGGGCAATTCAAGTTTGCTCTGGTTAACACTGATGGATCGACAACCTACTGGAGCAACGACGGCACCAGCAACGGCGGGAGCGAGCCGGCTAATGCCGTTTCAATCAACGTAAGCAACGGGCTCTATTCCGTATTACTCGGCGATACGACGCTGGCCAACATGACTACGATTCCGTATATAGCCTTTGCAAATTCCGATGTGCGGCTGCGAATCTGGTTCAACGACGGTACGAGGGGTTCGCAATTACTTTCGCCCGACCAGCGAATCGCATCCGTCGGTTACGCCGTCTTGTCATACGCTGCGGGCGACCCTTCGACCGGTGCTACTGTAACTGCGGGTGGCGATCAACCTGACCAACTTAACATTAGTGGGCCCGGTGGTATCAAACTCAAAACCGAGACTAACAATTCGATTCTTGTTACGACCGGCCACGATTCCCTGGGGGATTCTGCGCTCTTCATTGACGGTGACATTGTTGCCAATGGTATGACGGTAGGTGGTGTCACGGCCTTCGGTGATAACCTCACCGTCACCAGTACTCTCACCGCGGCTGGTATCACTGCCGGTGGTTTCATTTTGCAGGGCACGAATTTTCAAATCTTTCCTGACGGTTCTCTACAAGGCCGCTCTGCGCACTTTTTAGATGTCGGTGTCCTCTCGCTAACGACGCCGAATGCGACAGTTACTACTAGGTTGGATAGCGGGGCCGCGTTCTTTAGCGATAAAATCAATGGTACTGACGCGGAGTTTTCGGGAAACGTTCGAGCGATGTCTTTTATTACAACCAGCGATCGGAGCGCAAAGGAGGGGTTTCGACTCGTTAATGATCGGGAAATTCTCTCACACCTTGCCCACGTTCCGATTCAGACCTGGACGTTCAAGCAAGACGATTCCGGCGCGCAACATATTGGGCCGATGGCGCAGGATTTCTACGCCGCGTTTCAAGTCGGGCCGGATGACAAACACATAGCCACAGTCGATGCCGACGGCGTGGCGTTCGCTGCGATTCAAGGCTTGAACGAGATCATGCAAGAACAAAACGCGGAGCTTAAAGCGAAAGCCAAAGAAATTGAGGCGCTCGAAAAGCGGCTCGATGAAATCGAGAAAACTCTCAAGCGAGCGCCGTCGGATAAGGTGAAATAGATGATGCGAATCCTTCTCATCCTGTCCGTCGTCGCGGTAATTGCATCGCCACTGTGGGTTTCGAGCAACGATTCTCGATCAGGACAGCAGCGTTCGGAGATAAGCCAGGCCGTGCACGCCGCTGATTCTGACGGCGTAGCTTCGTCGAGCGCAAATTATTCAATTCCCTCTGAGTTAATCGGCTCGGGGGGCGCCTTTGCGCAAAGCGTAAATTATTCGATGTACGTAAGCGGAATCGGCGAATTTGGCGCAGGTGGCTCGGCGTCAATCACAAGCGCGGATTATCGCGACTACATCGGTTATGTCGGTCAGCTCGGTCGCTTGGATGGACCCATTACCGCCGGCTCGCGGAAGATGCATGGAGCCGCAGGGATTTTCGATATAGGCCTCCCGTTTGGCGGGCCGGTCGGAATCGAATGCCGCACGGGCGGTGCTTCCAATAATTATCAATTGGTCGCGACCTTCAATGAACAAGTAACGCTCAACTCTGCATCGGTCGTATCTGGTAATGGAAATATTCCCCCAGGTGGGGCCAGCGCAACCGGCAACCAGATCACCGTAAACCTTACTGGCGTGGCCAACGCGCAGACAATTGTTGTCACGCTTTTCGGGGTAAGTGACGGCCCAAACACATCGGATGTGTCCGTGGCAATGGCCATGCTCATTGGCGACACCAACGCGAATGGTGCTGTGAATTCTGCCGATGTCGCGCAGACGAAATCGCGAATCGGTCAAACGCTTGATGCGACAAACTTCCGATCGGACGTGAACGCCAACGGCGCAATCAATGCTAGCGACGTTGCACTGATCAAATCCAATATCGGCACGGCGCATCATTAGGCCGACTTTCGTAACGGCTTTATTTTGGTTGGACGGCACGGAGGTCGTCCGTCCATTATGCTTGAAGTGTGTAGCCTCACCCTCGCATGGTGTTATGGGAGCCGCTAAAATCGAATTTCGAATCCGAACGTTTCCCGAATCGTATCTCAACTCTTAAGAATCCTATGAATCGCTTTGCCACTTATTTCTTTATTCTCGCCGTCGCTGCGGCGCCGGTCTTCGCACAGAAACGCAACATCACGGAAAAGGATCTTTGGGATTTTGTCTGGATCGGTGACGCGCAGGTTTCGCCAGATGGATCGCGGGTCGCCTTTGTGCGCGTTACCGTGAACGAAAAAAAAGAGGGGTACAAAACCGCTATCTGGTCGGTCCCCACCGCTGGCGGAGAAGCGCCGCATCAACTAACCAAGGGCGATCACGATAACTCTCCGCGCTGGTCGCCTGATGGGAAATTCCTGGTTTTTGTCAGGGCAACCGAAAAAGACGGGAAATCCGAGCCGCCCCAATTGTCGATGCTGCCAATGGCCGGCGGCGATTCGTTTTCATTTACCGATCTGCCGAAGGGTGCGTCCAATCCGGTCTGGTCGCCGGACGGAAAACAAATTGCGTTCACCAGTGGGACAAACGCGGAAGACCTGACGAAGCAGGAAAAGAAAAAGAACAAAGAGGAAGAGCTAAAAAAAGCTGTGAGCGAGAGTGCGCCTGCGAACTCTTCTGAAACGTCGAAGAAACCAGCGGAGAAAAGCAGTGCGGCAAAGCAGGACGCGAATCAGGCGGTCAAGAAAGTGGAAAGCGAATCGGAGCACGAAAGCGATGTCCGGGTGATTACGCGGGCAGTATATCGGGAAGACGACGATGGTTATGCCGATCCCAAACATCCGTCGCACATCTGGGTGATCCAGGCACCGCATAGCGCCGAGGAAAGGCTGAAACCAAAGCAGCTCACGAGCGGTCGCTTTGACGAAGGCAATATCGTTTGGGCGAAGGACGCGATCTATTTCCTCTCCCAACACGTGGACGAGCCGTATTACGAACTCCCGAAAAGCGAGCTGTATTCAATCGCACCGAGCGGAGGTACTCCCGCCAAGCTGAACACCATCGACATGGACGTCGGAGGTCTGTCGATTAGTCCCGAAGGCAAACAGTTCGCGTTCATCGCGTCGATAACGCAGCCGGTTAATTCTTATACCCAGCCTGATCTATGGGTTGTCGATGTTACCCCGAATGCCAAACCCAAAAATCTGACCGCAGGATTCGATTTCGACCTGGGGAGCGGTCCGTTTGGTGACAATGGTGCGCCGCGTGCGGGCGGGCGCAACGTTCCGATCTGGACGCCCGATGGGCACAATATTATCGAAATTTACGGTAAGGAAGGCAAGGCAGCTCTCGGATCGTTCGACGCGGCCAGCGGTGCCGTGACTGATATTGTGAACGGCAACCAGGCGGTGTTGCGTTTTCGTGCATCGGGTGATGGATCGAAGATAATTTACGCCACTTCAACGGCGACCCGCATCAACGATCTTTTTGTTCTCGACCGGACGAATGCGAATGCGCAACCCGTGCAGTTGACCAAAGTAAATGACGAACTCTTTTCGAAGCTGAATCTGACCGAGCCGGAAGAAATTTCTTACAAGTCGTTTGACGGTAAAACGATTCAGGCATGGGTGCAGAAGCCGCCGGACTTTAGTGCAGGCAAGAAGTATCCCCTTATCCTGAACATTCACGGCGGTCCGCACGGGGCTTACGGCTACATTTTCGAGCACGAGTTCCAATGGATGGCTGCGAAAGGGTATGTGGTGCTTTATGCGAACCCGCGTGGCAGTACGACGTACGGCCAGGATTTTGGAAACGTGATTCAGTATCATTATCCGGGCGACGACTACAAAGACTTGATGGCCGGCGTCGATGAAGTGATCAAACGCGGTTACATCGACGACAAGAAGCTTGGTGTGACCGGCGGAAGCGGCGGTGGCTTGCTAACGAACTGGGTGGTTGGTCACACCGATCGTTTTGCCGCGGCGGTGTCGCAACGCGACATCGCGAACTGGGCGCATTGGTGGTACACGGCCGATTTTACTCTCTTTCAGGCGAACTGGTTTAAGGCGCCGCCATTCGAGGACGAAGAGGATTTCAAGGCGCGTTCGCCGATCACTTAC
>JBDTZF010000191.1:0-3109 GCA_040005265.1 Verrucomicrobiota bacterium | reverse complement strand
CAGTCATTCATGGCATCGGTAACGCGTACATTGTTGGCAGTCTCGGATCGACACACTAAAATCGACCTAACCAATCGCTGCAGCCTGTATCTTCTTAAAAGGCGCCCACGACTACAGCGCCAGCGACTCTGTGAGAGCGTTCAGAAATTGGCGCGGGGTTTCGGCGTCCAGCAGGGTCGCGCGCCTTACCTCGTCCTTGAGCAAACGCGCCAGTGCGCCGAGGCAGATGAGATAATCGTTCACTAATTGTTGCGGCACGCCGATGACGAATATCAGTCGGGCGCGCTTGCCCTCGGCAAAAGGAATTCCAGACCGGCTCCTCCCTATTCCAATAACGATCTCGTTCACCAAATCGGTCCGGGCATGGGGAAAGGCCACGCCGTTCTCGACCACGCTGGGATGCGCTTCCTCGCGAGCGAGCAGTTGTTCGAGAAATTTTTCGGGATTGTCGATCTTACCGTTTGCGGCCATCGACCGGACAATCTCGCGTAGCGCGTTTTCCTGTTTACCGGGAGGCACATCCAAGGTGACGTGGTTTTCGTCGAAAAGATCGGCCAGTGCGATTGCCATGAAGCAGCGAGATTTATTGGATTATCCGGGCAAAGCCAGTTATCCAGTTAAGTAAGCAGCCGTGGCAACTGAAAACACTGAACCCGCTCAAAACGTGGAGCGGACCGTATCGCTCCAGCGCAGCCTCTACGATCCGGGCTACGTCAATGCGATGTCGCATTTTTACCGGGGCGAGCTTGGCCGGATCATGGTCTGGCGGCAACGGCTCGATGTAACGACGAACTGGGCGATCACCAGCAGCACCGCCATCGTCACCATCTCGTTCTCCAGCCGCGAAGTTCCGCACATCATTTTCTTTTTCAATCTGGCCCTTGTCTGGGGACTACTCTGGATCGAGGCCCGGCGTTATCGCTTTTACGACGCCTTTCGCGCGCGTGTCCGAATGTTGGAAGCGCATTTTCTTGTGCCGATGGTGATGGAGAATCGCGACCTGCTCCAGGGCGAGTGGAAGAAACTTGTCTGCGAAGATTTAATTTTGCCCTGTTTCAAGATCAGCAAACTGGAGGCGATC
Organism: Verrucomicrobiota bacterium; assembly: GCA_040005265.1. Lineage (GTDB taxonomy): Bacteria > Verrucomicrobiota > Verrucomicrobiia > Chthoniobacterales > UBA10450 > JBDTZF01. The sequence continues at coordinate 2,028 of JBDTZF010000191.1, read as the reverse complement.
GGCCGCCGGTTGAAGCGCAATTACGTTTTCCTTTTCGTCCTCATCATGGTGGCGTGGGTCACGAAGATCTTTCTTCACGCCCGCGCTCCGATCGAGGGAGTAGGATCTTTTTATCGCGCGTTGAGCGTGGGCCACATTCCTTCCTGGCTCGTAGCATTCATCTTCTGCGGAACGCTGATCAGCGTCATCGCGATCACGATTTATGTGAGTAAGAAATCGTCGGGTGAAATTTCCGAATTCGGCACTCATCGCTCGCTGTGGCGGATCTGAAGAGAGGCGATAGTTGATGGGAAAGCAGGAGACGCCGGTCGCTATCGACCATCAACAGTCAGCCACTAACTTTGCGAAGCTCTGTGAGATCGTGGCGAGGCTCCGCGCACCCGGCGGTTGCCCCTGGGACCGCGAGCAAACCAATGAGTCGATCCTGCCTCAGCTGATTGAGGAGACCTACGAGCTTGTCGAAGCGGTACGCACGAACGACACCGCGAATTTTCGTGAAGAACTGGGCGATTTGCTGCTGCACATCGTGATGCACGCTGAAATCGCGAGCGAAGCCGGCCGATTCAACATCGACGACGTCATTCGCGAAATATCGGAGAAACTGGTGCGGCGACATCCGCATGTGTTCGGCACAAGCGACGCGCGCGATACCGGCGCGGTGCTTAAACAATGGGAAGCGATCAAGCGCGCGGAAAAAACAGGCGGGCATTATCTGGCGGGGCTCCCTGCCGCGTTGCCGGCATTGATGCGGGCCCAGAAGGCGCAATCGAAAGTGTCGCGGGTCAATTTCGATTGGACCGACTTGCGCGATGTGATTGCAAAAGTTGAGGAGGAATTCGGCGAAGCGAAATCTGCAATCGCGTCGCTCGCCACAGCGAGTCCGTCCGGTGGCGGACAGGATCGTAAGGCGGTCGAGGAGGAGATCGGCGACTTGCTGTTCGCGGTGGTAAATCTGGCGCGAAAATGCGCGTTGGACGCCGAGAGCGTGCTCCAAAGGGCCACCGACAAATTTGTCCTCCGATTCAATCGGTTGGAAGATGAGCTCAACGCCCAAGGCAAAAAGCTGGGCGATGTCGATCTTGCCGAGCTGGACGCGATCTGGAATCGGATCAAAAAGCCTTAATCCTGCACTTTCACCTACTCTTACTCTTCGTCGTATTCCTATTCGAACCGGTTCCGGAGCAGGTGTAAGAGAACGAGTAGGATCAAGGATGAGGAATAAGAATACGAGAGTCTGGTTTACAAAAGGCGCTGGTTCGCCATATTCCCCGTCCCGATGAGCATTTTCATCAATCTGTGTTTAGCGATCTTTGTGCTGGTCGCGCTTCTTTTGGTGCTGGTGATCCTGATGCAGCGACCTAAGAGTGAGGGCCTGGGTGCTGCCTTCGGAGCAGGGGTCACGGAAAATATTTTTGGAGCGCAAACGACCAATGTGCTCACAAAAATCACGGCCTGGCTGGCGGGGATCTTTTTCACTCTGACGTTTGCCTTGTCGATCCTCTATGCTCACAAGAGCGTAGGAGAAAGCAGCCTCCGCCGCGAGTTGCTGAAAACACAGGCCGCGACGAATGGGTCCCCAGCGCCGGGAGCCCAAACATCGCCGGGCACCTCCCCAGCTCCGGATTCCGGAGCCGGCGTCTTGCCTGCGGGCAACGCAAGCCCGGTCACTTCGCCGGCGTCACCGGTGACCGCTCCTTCTGCCGCGGCATCCGTCGCTCCCACGGTGAAACAGCCGGCAGCACCGGCGGCTTCCCCGAGCACGCCAAAGCGTAAACCAACTCCGTAAACCGCGAGCTCCAGGCAAATCTTCTCCGGCGCACATTACTGAAGCGCCGTGTGGCTTGTGCCAGCTACCCTAGCTGCGTTACCGCCTACTCGTGCGGCTCCCGCTCGCGCGAGTTGGGCACTCGCACTCCCGTGCTTGTGCCAGCTACCCTAGCTGCGTTACCGCCTACTCGCGCGGCTCCCGCTCGCGCGAGTTCACGCAATCGTTACTTCGCCGCCATCTGTCTGTAACAATCGCCTTCT
>JBDTZF010000190.1:0-3113 GCA_040005265.1 Verrucomicrobiota bacterium | reverse complement strand
CGCTGCGCCGGCCCGCGCACAAGCCAGTGCAAAGGCGCCCTGATTCGCAAAGCAATCGAGCACGCGGCGGCCCTTGGCATATTGGGCAACGATCTCGTAGTTCTGCCGTTGATCCAGATAGAACCCGGTCTTTTGCCCTTGCATAAGATCGACATCGAACTTCACGCCAGCTAGATCGATCCCGATTCCCGGAGGCGCATCACCGCGCAACATCCCGCCTTGCAATTCCAGTCCTTCCGCCCGACGCACCGGCGCATCGTTTCGCTCAACGATTGTGATAGCCTCGCCGAAAAGATCGACCATCGCGTTCACGATGGAGTCTTTCCGCATATCCATCGCCATTGTGAGAGTCTGCAACACCAACGCCTCGTGGTAGCGATCGATGATTACGCCAGGGAGCCCATCACTCTCGCTCCAGACCACGCGCCTTAATCCTGGATCAACCTCTCGCCGGTCGCGGTATTCCGAGGCTTGACCGATACGGCGTTTGAAGAAATCAAGATCCAGATCCTGTTTCCGGCGCGAGAATCGTCGCGCCACGATTTGCGACTTCGAGTTGTAAATCGCGCTGCCCATCAAATGATCGCGACCGTCCTTGAGCGAGATCACATCACCATCGGCGGGCTTTCCGAAAACTTTCAGCACTTCGCTAGAAAAAACCCAGTCATGTCCATGAAAGATCCGGGCCCGCGGTTTGACAACGATTCCAGCCATATTTGAAGGTGATCAATGATCAGTGAATGGTGATCGGTCAAACCCGTCCCGGGAGATTTTTAGTAGACCATTCACTATTCATTTATCACCATTCACAATCCATCCATGCAAGCTTCACCACAATCCTCAATCGATCTTCCTGGAATCAAAAAATTACGCAGCGGGAAAGTGCGCGAGGTTTTCGATCTGGGCGACACCCTGCTATTCGTTGTGACCGACCGGCTCTCGGCCTTCGACGTGATCTTGCCCGATCCGATCCCGCAAAAAGGCGCCGTCCTCAATCAGCTTTCCGCGTTCTGGTTCAAACGCTTCGATAAGATCGATAATCACTTTATCACGGCCGACTTCGATAAATTCCCCAGTGAATTGCAGCAATTCCGCGGGCAATTGGCCGGCCGTTCGATGATCGTGAAAAAAACAAAGCCGCTTGCCGTGGAATGCGTGGTGCGCGGTTATCTGGCCGGTTCGGGCTGGAAGGAGTATCAGGAATCGCAAAGCGTTTGCGGCATCAAGCTTCCGGCCGGTTTGAAACTCGCGTCGCAATTACCGGAGCCAATCTTCACCCCTTCAACCAAAGCGGACGAAGGACACGACGAAAACATCGACATGCAACAATGCGCGAAGATTCTCGGCGACGAAATGGCGAATACCGCGAAGGACCTCAGTTTGGAAATTTATTCGCGCGGTCGTGAGCACGCCGCGGAGCGCGGGATCATCGTGGCCGACACTAAATTCGAGTTCGGAACCGTCGACGGCAAACTGCTTCTGATCGACGAGTGCCTCACGCCGGATTCATCCCGTTTCTGGCCGCGTGATCAATACCTGGTCGGCAACAGTCCACCGAGTTTCGACAAACAATTCGTGCGGGATTACCTCGAAACCCTCGATTGGGACAAAACGCCGCCTGCGCCAAAGTTGCCCCAGGACGTGATCGAGAAGACGTCGGCGAAGTACATTGAGGCGTTTGAATTGATGACCGGCGAAAAGCTGAAGTAGTGAAAAGGAGTGTCATCCCGAGTCGCGCAGACAAAGCCAGTCCGGCTCGGACCGAGGGACCCCGCAAACGCTCTCCTCGCTATTCGGATTTCGTCTCTGTCTCGTTCGACATTCAACGAGACCCAAGATGGGCTAATCCAAACGATAAGGATCAGCCACCGCTGACCGCGCCGCGCGCTTTTGAGCGGCGCGCACGAATCACCAGCCAAATCTTTCGCGCGATGAATAGCGCGACCTGACTCAGGATAGCCGCCCCGGATCCCGACAGGTAGTATGCACCGAGCCATACCGCCACGCCGATAATGGCGAACACTACGCCTGCATACATCCAAAATCCCGAGAGGATAATGACAGGAACAAAAACCCACCGAACAGTGGGGAGATACTGTTGAACCTCCGAAGGCTCACCATAAATGTAACCGAGTATCGGAATGCTAAGGATAAGGTGAACGCAGCGAAGAATCGTGCGTTTGGTGCCTTGGTTCATGCCGTTATAAGGTATGATTTTGTGGAAGCGCGTCGCGTGCTTTTAATCATCGACCAATAAGACCGAGATCAGCTGCCGCTAACGGCGCCGCGGGTTTTCTTGCTATCAACTCTCATCCATCAACTCTCAACTATGTTTAAATCGCCGCTTTAGGAGCGCTGAGGCTCTTACTATAGAACCCCGACCGATCGAAGCAGCAAGGGCGGCGCTTTCCGGCAACGAGCATCGAGCAGGCATTCTTTATCCGGCGCGCACGAGTCTCTGCCTGCTTGGCGGAGGTGATCCAGTGGATCCAATCCCGGCGCGCCACGGGTGTGATGTCCGACCACAACGCCCGCGCCTTCGGGGCGGCCGTGAGTGCCGTCCGCAGATCTGCCGGCATCCTGGGTTCCGGTTCTTCGCCTACCGGCGCGATCTCCAGCGTAACGACGTCGTCTGCGTCTGCGCCCGCACTTTCGCTCATCTTCCGGTCCACTTTGAGCCAGTGACTTTTTTGGCCGTCTGGCTCGAGCGTGGCTCGAAAGGGAAAGCCATTGATGGCGCCATCGACCGTCGTCATTCCCCGCGAGGGGAGCTTCGCACTAGCGCTCTTGGGCAGGATAAGAAAAGTCCAGGAGCCAGCTTTCGTGGTCGGTCGCCGCGGCGATAAGAGTTTCGCTTTGAAACGGATCTTAGAAGCGGGCTTCGTCATTTTTTCGGAGTTTGCTTAGGTCTAACGAGAATAAGATGAGCGACGGACGCCGATAGCGCGCCTGGACCAGAGTGAGTGGCTTTTAGCGGAGAAAATGTGAGCGCACGACGGGTGGCCGTTTGCTCCATCGCATGGGTAGGCTCATTGGTTTGTCCAAGAAATGGCCTCTTGTAGCGCCGTCGCATCAAAAATCTTAAATTCACCGGGCATAAAATACGAACCCAA
>JBDTZF010000014.1:0-32814 GCA_040005265.1 Verrucomicrobiota bacterium | reverse complement strand
AGCGGCTCGATTCGATTTTGACCAAGTGGAGAACGGAGCGCGAAGAAAAGGAAGTAATCGTCACCGCCGACGACATGATGCACATCATCTCGAAGGTCACGGGCGTTCCGCTGCAGCGGATGGAGCAGGAAGAGACCCAAAAGCTGCTTAAGATGGAGGCGGAGATCAAACAGCGCGTGATCGGACAGGAGGAAGCGGTCATTGCTATCAGCAAGGCATTGCGCCGTTCGCGAGCCGACCTCAAAGATCCTAAACGCCCAATCGGTTCCTTTGTTTTTCTCGGCCCGACCGGCGTGGGTAAGACGTTCCTGGCCCGGACACTCGCCGAGTTCATGTTCGGCGATTCTGATGCGTTGATTCAGATCGACATGTCGGAGTACATGGAAAAATTTACCGCTTCGCGATTGATTGGCTCGCCGCCGGGCTATGTCGGTTATGAAGAGGGCGGCCAGCTTTCAGAGGCGGTCCGCCGCCGGCCGTACTCGGTTGTCCTGTTTGATGAGATCGAAAAGGCGCATCCCGATGTGATGCATTTGCTCTTGCAGATTCTTGAAGAAGGCAAAGTCACCGACTCGCTGGGCCGGAAGATCGATTTCCGAAATACGATCATCATTATGACTTCTAACGTCGGCGCCGAGCTGCTCAAGAAGCAGACCGTGATGGGATTTGGCGCGCCGCGCGACAGTCAGGATTACGACACCATGCGCGACAAGATCATGGAAGAGACTAAGCGCGTATTTAAGCCGGAGTTCCTAAACCGGCTTGATGAGATCATCGTTTTTCATTCGCTTGGCAAACCAGAGTTGATGCGGATTGTCGAGCTGGAGGTGGATAAGGTGCTCAAGCGCATCAAAGCCAAAGAGGTCCACCTGGAGCTCAACCAAAGCGCCAAGGAATTCCTTATCGAAAAAGGACATGACCCGCAGTATGGCGCCCGGCCGATGCGTCGCGCGGTGGAACGTTATCTCGAGGATCCTCTGGCGGAGGAATTGCTTCGCGGCAACGTGAAGGCCGGCGATCGGGTGGAGGTCATCGCAGACAAGGGTAAGTTAACTTTTCGCGCGGCTGAACCACAAGGTGCGGCAGCGAACGCCACCTAGTCTGTCATCCTGAGCGGGGCGCCAAAGACCTCGCAATCACAGTCGGCTTCGTGAGGTCCCTCGCATCCGTTCGGGATGACAAGCCAATCACGCCCGAGGATGGGCGTTCGCATAAGCCTTCTTCAGGCGCTCGACGGTGACGTGCGTGTAGATTTGCGTCGTTGAGAGACTGGAATGGCCTAACAAGGCTTGGACGCTGCGCAGGTCGGCCCCGCGATCGAGCAGGTGGGTCGCGAAACTGTGTCGAAGCTTGTGCGGGCTGATCGAAATCGGGATCGATGTGTGCCGCAGATAGCGTTTCAGCACGAGCCAAATCGAGCGAGTGGAAATCCGTTTCCGCGATTTGTTTATGAAAAGAGGCCCGGAATGCACGTTCGCCGCCGCGCGATAGCGTTGAATCGATTCCAGCGCGGGCAAACCAACCGGACACTCGCGTTCTTTCCGTCCCTTGCCGAGAACCCGCACCGACTCGGTGTAAAGATCGACATCGTTAACATCGAGCGCCGCCAGTTCGCTTAATCGCAAACCGCTCGAATAGAAAAGTTCCATGATCGCGACGTCTCGCTGCGGCATCCAGACCGGTGCTGCGTTGTTCTTGTCGATCTTCAGCGGTGCTGCCAGGAGCTCGTCGATCTGGGCCCGAGCTAGGACCAGCGGAAGCTTCTTTTCGATCTTGGGCAGTTGAAGCTCTCGAAGGGGATCGCGCCGCAATTTTTTGCGATCAGTCAGGAAGCGATAGAACGTGCGAAGCGCGGAAAATTGCAGTCGGACGTAAGAACGCGCCTGGGCGCGTTTCATCAAGGCGAAGAGATAATTCCGAAAATCATCCGGAGAACACTTTTTCCACGGCGTTTGGTTTTCGCAGTGGAAGGCTTCGAGCGCCTGCCGGTACGCCTTAAGGGTGCGAGGTGATGCGTTTCGCTCTACCGCGAGGTAACGCAGGAATTCCTCAGTGAGCGGGTCCCGTTTTACCGCGACTTCAGTGCTCTTTGTCATCTCGAGCGACGGCGAGACATCTCGGACTATATTCCGGTCGCCGTGCCGTCAGAGAAACAGTTAGAGATTTCTCCACTATTCGGAATGACAAAAGTAGTAGGGATCACTGCGGTTTTTCGATCAGCAAACGAGGCGTTGCCGCTTGCCCGGTTCCGCTCATCTGGCTTCTGAAGATTGGCGGAGGAGTCGTCGAGACCAATTCGTAACTTTTTAGAACGAACTCAGGATAGATGGTGTTACTGGCCGGCTCATAGACTCGTTCGCCGCTGAAGCCGCCATACATCTTGTATTCGTAGTTGTTATCGCTGCCGAGCTTCCCTTGCTCGCGGTCGGGTGCGAGCTTTTCTTTCTCATTCAACATCACCAACTGGGCCGTGGTCCAAGGCTGCCCCGGCCTCCGGATGTATCCCCAAATCTTGAAGTCGGGTTTGTAATAACGACGCCCGATATAATAATCGCCCGGCGGTTCCGCTGCGATCCGGCGGGCTGCGTCGCTTTTCGCCTGCTGAATTCCCTGGGGCACCGTCTCGCAGCCCGAAAAGCAAAGTACACCGAGCAAGAGGTTGCTTACGAAAAGAAATTGGGCTGCCATTTTCATAGGTGGGATCGAGAACTTCTTACGCAGGTTTGGCCGGCGCGCAATCGCAAGCTGCGGCCAGGAGGAGGGCTTTCGGCTACGAACGGCGTTGCATCGGTCGAAACGTGCCCGTAAACTTGTCGGCCGATGCTCGAACTTGAAGTTTACGCTGCCGGTTTGCGCGACCTGAACAAGATCCTCGAATTAGACCATCAACTCGAGGCGATTCCCGGATTGCGCTACAAAGTGGATAGTAATCACGACATCGTTTATCTCGAGCTGGATGAACCGACGATCACCTTTCGTGAAATCCGCGCCATTTTCAAAAAACTCGGTCTCGATCCCCGATTCATCGGCGCGATTCCACCGGAATTGCGGCCCAAGACAAAAACGCAGCCGCTGAACGCTTAAGGAAACTCCGGGGCGCACCTTGGCTCGGCCGCCCTCCACAAAATGATCGTTCGATTGTTCAACGCGCTCGGAGCAGTCGTCCTCTCTTGCTTTCAGTACCTGGGCGAGGTTGTACTCCTGGCGTGGGAAACGGCGAAGTCGATTTTCTCCCGGAGATTGCGCTGGAAATTGTTTCTCCGCCAAGTCGTGGAAATCGGACTGCATTCTCAGGTCTTGGTTGTAATTACGGGTGGATTCACTGGAGCAGTGTTTGCCGCGCAATCGTATTTCCAGTTCAACAAACTAGGAATGGGATCAGCGGTGGGCGCTCTTGTTTCCGTGGCGCTTTGTCGGGAGCTGGCTCCGGTCCTGACCGCACTGATGGTGAGCGGGCGCGTCGGCGCGGCTATGTCGGCGGAAATCGGCACGATGAAAGTGACCGAACAATTGGATGCGCTTCGAGCGCTGGCAGTTCACCCGGTCGATTATCTGGTGGTGCCGCGCGCCCTTGCCATGATGATCTCCATGCCGTTGCTAGTAGCGGAATGCATCGCGTTCGGAATAGCGACCGGATATCTGGTGGCGATCCATCTGCTCGAAATCAACGCAACCTACTATGTCGCCGATATGGTGCGTTGGACCCACAGCCGGGATATTACGATGGGATTGAGCAAGGCCTTTTGCTTCGCAGTGCTGATCGTCTTCATCAGTTGCCATAAGGGATTGACCGCGCGTGAGGGCGCTGTCGGAGTGGGCCGGGCGACGACTGAAGCCGTGGTCAACTCATCGCTGGCGGTGCTGATTTTGAATTTTTTCATGACGATGTTTTTGAACATCATCTTCCCGGCGGGTTACCAATAGGACGGATTGAGATCCAGATGAAGTATCGAGGTCATGGCGTCGAATAATTCTGAGTCGATGATTTCGGTGCGATCGCTGGCCAAGAAAATCGGATCGCAGGAAATTTTGCGCAATGTCGACCTGGACGTCGCCAGGGGCGAAACGCTTGTCATTATCGGGCGCAGCGGAGGAGGCAAAAGCGTTTTGCTCAAACATCTGGTGGGACTGATGAAACCGGACGCGGGCGAAATTTGGATTGAAGGCCGGAATATTACGGGGCTGAACGAGCGCGAGCTCGCGAGCATTCGCCTGAAAGTCGGCATTCTGTTTCAAGGCGCAGCACTTTTCGATTCGATGACCGTGGGGGAAAATATTGCTTTTCCATTACGCGAGGCTGGCGAGCGAGATCCCGGAATTATGCGCGAGAAGGTGACTGAGATGCTCGAAGTGATGGAAATGGATGGGGAGCAGGACAAAATGCCGGTGAGCTTGAGCGGCGGAATGAAAAAACGAGTGGGCCTCGCCCGGGCGATTGTCCGGCGGCCGTCGTGCGTGCTTTATGATGAACCGACATCCGGGCTCGATCCGGTGGTCGCGGACAGCATCAATCATTTGATTCGGCGGTTACAGCAACGTTTTGCCGTCACCAGCATCGTAGTTAGTCACGATATGAAGAGCGCATTCCACGTGGCCGATCGGATTGCCTACCTGCACGAAGGACAAATTTACTTTCATGGAACACCAGACGAGCTTCAGCAGTCGACCGATTCGCTGATCCAGGATTTCCTGGGCGGACGCTCCGCGGTAGGGGCGATTGCCCGCAATAGCCCGTAGGTATGTGGCCACCTCCTCCCAGCGGGCGGTTCAGGTGAACCGCCCCTACCTTGCGAAACTGGACCGCAAGACCGACAATTAACCAGAATGAATCGTCAAGAACGTGGCTTGGAATTCAAGGTGGGTGCCTTCGTCTTTGTGGGGCTGGCGATGTTGGCCGCGCTGGTCGTGCAGTTCGGACGGCTGGGAGAAGGGTTCAAGACCTACTACCCGGTGACGGTTCGATTCACGGACGCGAGCGGACTTTTAAAGGGCTCGGATGTTTTGTTAGGTGGCGCCAAGATTGGCCACGTTGCCGGCGGTCCGCGACTCGTCCATCAAGGTCATGGCGTGATCGTGCCGCTACGGATTTATGAGTACGTGAAGATCGCAAAAGGAAGCAAGTTCGAGGTGGGAAGTTCGGGTCTGCTTGGCGATCGTTTTGTCAGTGTGACGCTGCCTCCAGGACAGCCCACCGAATATTTGCCAAAGAACGCCTTCGTCGATGGGGTGCGTCAGACCGGGATGGACGATATCACGCGCGAAGGTGGCGCTTTGGCCAGCGATATGCGGGTGGCAGTGCAAAATATCAACACCGCGGTTACGCGCTTAAATCAAGAGACTTTGTCGGATGTGAACCTGCGGAATCTTAAAGTCAGCATCGAGCACCTGAAGGAAACCACTGGCGCTCTGGCTGAATCCTCCAAGAAGCTCGACGGGGTGATCGACAAAGCCGATTTGACAATGACCTCGGCACACAAAGCCGCCGATGACATGCAGCTCGTGATGGCTGATGCCCGCAAAGCCGCTCAGGCGGCCACTCAGGTTTTCAAGGATGCGACTGAGGGGAAAGGAGCCTTGGCCGCTCTTTTGGGAAATCCCGATTTGGCGAACGATCTGCGGGCTTTGGTTCACAATTTACGCGCGCACGGCGTCCTGTTTTACCGCGACAGCTTGTCGAAAGTCGAAAAGAAGGCGCCTGAGCAAACGAAGCCGGCGAACCGGAGCGGGGGACGCCAGTGACGCCCTTAGCCACCGTAAATTTGTTACGCGTCCTCTTTGTGACGTTTTGCGCGACTATTGGAGCCAGCATCACTTCGGAGGTTCAAGCGACAGCCTGGCCGGGCATAGTGATCGGAATAGTTTTCGGGCTGGTCATCGTATTGATCGATCGGGTGCTGAAAGGTTTTTCGCTGCGCGCGTTTTCCTCGGCCACTTTTGGCCTGTTGCTTGGATTGTTTTTTGCCCGGCTTTTGATGGCGTCGGATGTCTTGCACTACCAATCCGACACGATTCAATGGATGGCGCGGCTGATCGTCTACAGCACCTTCGGTTATCTGGGCATGATGCTGGCGATGCGAAGCAATCGCGATGAATTTTCGCTCATTATTCCGTATGTGCGGTTTTCCCGAGAAACGACACAGCACGAGCCAATCCTGCTCGATACCAGCGTCATCATCGACGGCCGCATCGCAGATTTGTGCGCGACCGGTTTCCTGAGTCGGTCGCTTATTGTTCCCCGATTTGTGCTGGGTGAATTGCAAACGCTGGCCGATTCGCGCGACCCAATTAAGCGCGAACGCGGCCGGCGCGGACTCGAGATATTGAACCAGCTTCAAAAGTCCCCCGATATCGAATTAACGATCCATGAAAGCGGCAGCGATGGAGAAACGGCTGTCGATGTCCGCTTGGTCCGAACCGCGAAGGTGTTACAGGCCCGCCTGCTGACCAATGACGCAGCATTGTGTCAGGTCGCGCGTCTACAGCAGGTATCTGTCCTCAATTTGAATGATCTTTCGCGCGCGCTTCGCCCGGTCGTCGTAGTGGGAGACGAGATCGAGTTGCATCTGGTCAAGGAAGGGCGCGAACAACACCAGGCAGTGGGTTATCTCCCGGATGGAACGATGATCGTTGTCAATCACTCCAGGGCGCAACTCGGCAGGAATGTTCCGGTAATTGTTTCCAGCGCGCTGCAAACTGCCGGCGGGCGTTTGATTTTTGCTGACTTGAAGGAAGGTTCGAAACCGCCATCCTCGCAAATTATGGGAGAAAACCAATGATCACACTTCTGTCCAAACGCTCGCTGGGTCGCTTCGAGATCCAGGCGCTGAAATTTTGCCTCTTAACAGCGGCATTGTGCTTTCCCGCGTTGCGGTGCCCGGCCCAAACAGCCGAAATGAAGAAAATTGTCTATCGCCGCGTCGACTCGGGGGTAAAGCCAGATTCCGTCGCTGCCAAACCGCGAACCGTGTATCTCTCTGCAGCTAAGTACATGCGAATCGAGGAACCGCCGGACGAGGCGGCAAAAACGCAAATACTAAAAATCGCGCGAGAGCCAGACTTTTGGTTGATCAATCTTGCGGATCATACGGCGCAACACTTTCTCGATCCCGGCCCTACCTTCACCGCGCGAGCACCAATTCTCTGGACGCCAAAGCCTGCGGGGGAAAACGATCCGGACCTGCAATTTGCGGGGCTGGAATTTGGAACTGAGGAGGCGTTTTTCCGTCAAAATCACGGCGTCGAGGCTGGGACGCGCAAGATTGATGGGAGAGAGTGCATGGCATTCACCATCAAAACAGATGCGCGGGATCTGACGCTGTTCGTAGATTCAGCTACAAGAAAGCCTGTGTTTTTGGAAAGCACTAAAGGCGGGAAAGTCGATTTTGCCATGCACTACGATTCTTACGAAACCAACCTCCATTTCGATCCGGCGCTCTTCCAACCTCCGGATGGTTTGAAGATTACTGAAGGGAAGTAACCGGACCGTCAGGCGTGCCGCGGCTGCGATGTTTCGCGGTCCACGCCTGGATTTTGCGGGAACGGAATGGACCGATACCGCTCAGTTCGGTGAAAGGCCGCTTTAGCGGCAAGATCAACGACCCGCTCCGGCCGGAGAAAGGCTTTCCGTGAGGCGCGACGAAACGCGCGGGCTATGAATTCCTTTTCTCGTTCCGCCTCTCGGGGAAGTAGCTCGGCGAAATCATTGTTGTACAATTTTCCCGCAGCTTTGCGTGAGGTCACACATTTAGATCGCTCACGGCCCGGCATGCGCGTGCCCGTGATCCGGACCTCACCGCTGTGAGAAACTGCCGCCCTTCAAGGGCAGCTCTCAGCGAAAAGCCGATTAGTATTTGAAGAGCTTACTTTGGTTCGACTCGACAAACTCCGCGCGGTCAACGGCCAACGACTCGTTCATGACTTTGGAGAGTTCCTGAGCTAGAACGATGGCGATCGAGCGGGCGTCTTTGGTGTAAACCGGGATCGGAAAGGAACCAGCGTTGCGATCGTAACCGTAAACTGTGCCGTCTGTTTCCCAGACGCAATAAGCGTGGCCAGCCGGATGATTGTTGTAGCGGACGAGAAGAATTTTCGCCCAAAAATTGTGCTCCAGGCTGTGCTGAGTGTTAACGACTGCGAGATAATTGCAGGCCGAGACGACGCATCCGTTAAGGACAACCAAATCGTCGGTGCCGGGGGTGAGATTTACCGGCGCCTGGGGGCGGGCGCTGAGGGTAAGACAAGCGAGGAGCAGAGCACAGTGATAGACGATTTTTGGGAGCAAGCGGGAAGGCATAGTCATAGAAGTTATGGAAGTTATAGTGGTTATAGCATCAGCAGATGGTCTTTGGGAAGCTTTTTTTCGCGACCCTTCAAAAAAATCTGGGACGGTTGTCGGGCCGGTCACACCTTCCCGGTATAATAATAAATGCACCCTTCAGACCAGCCTAAGATTTGCCTAATTCAGCGCGTAACGGTATTGTTTCGCAACGGGGGCGCACTGGCTTCGACTTGTTGTTGGAAGCGCAGGCGGCATGTCGAGGATGGTTCGTTGGCCTCGTAAAAAACCGAGCCAAAAAAAATAAACGCAGATCACCAAGATCTCGCTCTCGCGGCTTAATTGACCGTGACGTTTGGAGCTGGACGCCTGCTACGGCGCCAAACGTGGACAGCAGGCTAATCGGACGGCGGAGTGACCGCGCCGGACGGTGAAGGAAATTCGCGGACGCTCGGGAGACGGCAGTGCGCCGGTGCAAAGTCGGCTCCTTAAACTTTATCGCCGGCTAAACATGTAGATGTCTGTGTGGATAGCGACGAGGACAGGGGTTCAACTCCCCTCGCCTCCACTTTCGCTTGAAAAGCGAAAGTGTCGCGCCGTAGCCTGGGCGAAGGCGGATCCCGTAACCTCGGACTAATTGTTGCAAACTACAGCCGGTGCAACCAGCGAGAAGACGAGCAACATAGATGCATTTCCAATCGCTCCGAAAGAGCTTCTCGATTTCCGTTCTCCTGATTAATTACAGAGGCAATGCGCTGGAATTTTAGCAGTCGCGCGCGGGAGCTGTCGGGCGGCGACGCGATTGTGATCTCGATCCCCAAGAGCGGACGGACCTGGGTGCGGACGTTCCTCTGCGCATATTTTTGCAAACGCCACGGCCGCGAGTTTACCCTCGAGCCTGAGCGGTATGCCGATCCGGCAATTCCCCGTGTCGTTTTCTCTCACGACTTATTTGAGCACCGCACGAAAGGGAGTCTTTGGGACCGCCTGCGTGGCAAGTACCTGGTGCCGGCGCGGGAACTTCGCCGCGCGAAAATCATCCTGTTGGCGCGCGATCCGCGGGATTGTTTCGTCTCGCTCTATTTACAAATGACCCGGCGAGTCCAGGAGACGCCGGCTGCGTTGCGAGAGAGAACAATCGGCCAGTTCCTGCGCGACGAGCGGTTCGGAATTCGCGCCATTGTCGACACGATGAATAGATGGATGACCGAATTCTCCGGGCGCGGCAATTTCACAATCATCCGTTATGAATCACTTCGAGCGGCCCCTGCGGAAAATTTTCGGGCAATTCTACTGGCAGCAGGCGAGGCAAATCTCGATATGTCTATCCTGCACGAAGCGCTCGAATTCGCGCGGTTCGAAAACATGCAAAAGATGGAAGCCGCAGGCAATTTCGATTCTAAAATCTTACAGGCGGGCGACGTGCGCGATCCGGAGTCGTTCAAGGTCCGGCGAGGCAAGATTGGCGGTTTCGAGGAGTACCTATCGGTGGAAGATCGACTTTACGCGGCCGATTCGATGACGAAACTCGACTCGCGGTTCGGTTACAAGGCGGACCGATCGGGCTGAGATTCCAATGTTGAGCGTCGGGCCAGGAGAAGGGTCATTGCGTCCAATAGCGCCCGATTGCTAGTCTGAGCGAAAGACGCAATGCCACTAAAAAAATTAAAGCGTCACGGTTGCGAATTGCGCAACGCACCCGGCTGGGCCGAATCGTTCAATCGCGCGATTCTGGAGTCGGCGCTCGACTGCATTATTACGATGGATGCGGAGGGTATCGTGCGTGAATTCAATCCTGCGGCCGAGCGAGTCTTCGGGTTCAGTCGCGCGGAAGCGGTCGGGACAGAATTGGCCGAACTGATTATACCACCGGACATGCGAGAGCGACATCGGCATGGCCTCGCTCATTATTTGAAAACGGGCAAGGGGCCGCTGCTCGGAAAACGGATCGAGATTGGCGGAATGCATCGTGACGGCTCGACGATCATGCTGGAGCTGACGATCACACCGTTCGTTATCGACGGTGCCCCATTTTTCACAGCTTATCTGCGCGACATCTCCGAGCGCAAACGCAACGAAGAAGCGAGCCGGCGGCTGGCGGCGATCGTCGAATCCTCTGACGACTCGATCATCAGCACGGATTTGAAGGGAAAGATCACGAGTTGGAACCAAGGAGCCAAACGGCTCTTTGGCTACGAGGCGAATGAAGTGATCGGCCGGCCGGTCACGATTTTGATCCCCGCGGAACGCCACAATGAAGAACCGGCGGTTTTGGAGCGAATTCGGCGTGGCGAACGCATAGATCATTACGAAAGTATTCGTCGCCACAAGAATGGCACACTGCTGGATATCTCGCTGACGTTCTCCCCGATAAGAGACAACGATGGGCATGTCGTCGGCGCGTCAAAGATTGCGCGCGACATTACCGATCGCGTGCGCATCGAACGGAGGCGAGCGGCGCAGTACGCCATTGCCAATCTGCTGGCCGGTTCGCACTCGCTGACGCAAGCAGGGCCGGAAATCATCAGAACAATCGCCGCGAGTGGTAACTGGGTTTTCGGCGCGATTTGGCTGTATCACGAGGAGGACGGGGCGCTGCAGTGTGAAACGACGTGGCATACTGGAGCGCGTGGGTTGGCGGAATTCGACACCGTCACGCGTACGACTTCGCTGTCCAGTACGATCGGTTTGCCGGGGCGAGTATTCTCGTCGAAAAAGCCGACGTGGGTTCCCGATGTGACTCTTGACCCGAATTTTCCAAGAAAAGATGCGGCAACCGAGGCGGGTTTATGCGGTGGATTCGGTTTTTCACTTTTGGCCGAAGACTCGGTTAAAGGCGTGCTGGAGCTGTTTAGCCCAACGGTGGTAGAGCCCGATGCAGATTTGCTTCAACTTGCCCAATCCTTGGGCAGTCAGATCGGTCTTTTCATTCATCGGCGTCAAATTGAAGCGGAACTACAGCGGCAGAAGGAATCAGCCGAGGCCGCCAACGCAGCCAAGGACCGATTTCTGGCCACGTTGAGCCATGAGCTGCGGACGCCGCTCACTCCCGTTTTGATTTGGGCGGGCGGTACACTTGACCAACCCGGTCTCAGCCCGGAACTGCAGGAGGGGCTCAGGATGGTCTGCCGGAATGTTGAACTGGAAGCGCGTCTAATCGATGATTTGCTCGATCTAACCCGGCTGTCGCGCGGCAAGCTTCAGCTGAAAGTCCGATCCACCGACGTCCACGAGTTGCTTCAACAAGCGATCGATATCGTTGGAGGCGACGTTCAGGACAAGCAGCTCCATCTCGCTGTCACGCTGGAAGCGAATCATCGCACCTTGCTCGTGGATCCTGCGCGCTTACAACAGGTTTTTTGGAATGTGCTGCGCAACGCCTGCAAATTTACGCCGAAACATGGATCAGTCTCAGTGCGGTCCCATAATTTGAGGCGGAATATGCTCGCGATCGAATTCAGCGACACTGGCGTTGGTATCGAACCGCAATTTGTCGGAAAAATCTTCGACGCCTTCGAACAGGTGGATCCACAACGGGAAGGCCTGGGACTTGGTCTCGCAATCAGCAAGGTGATCACCGAGATGCACGGCGGCCGGATTTATGCCCGAAGCGATGGCTTGGGCAGAGGTGCGACGTTTGTAATTGAGTTTCCGTTGCCGACTCAAGAATGATCGACATCGATCACGCCTGTCCTGTTCCCCAGCGCCGATGAGGGAAACGCTCCACGGCGAAAACAGGATTTTGTCCGCGAGCAACCCATCATTACGAACACTAGTAATCCCGATCAGTAGTGGGCGTTCATTCGGGGCTGGGATCAGACGTAGGTAAGATCGATTGAGTTCGTGAGGATACGGCGCAACAAGCAATCGTTGGAAAGTGGATCGAAACGATCTCTTAAGGAAATTTTATCTCAGCGGTCGTGCCACCAAAATCCCGCTGTCGCTCCGGTACCGATTCAGATATGTCGATAGCCGCGAATCAATCACAACGCGGCCATAATTGTTCGGCGCCGAGGCGTGCAGGAAATGCAGGCCATCATTTGTGCGAAGAGCCAGGCCGACATGAGCTGTGGAATACAAGCCGCCGCGGTCCCGGGAAATAATCCCGATAATATCGCCACTTTGTAATTTTGACTCGATGCTTGCGACGCGGCTCTTGGGAATTTGATAAAGCGGGTGCGATGAGACTCGCGCCTCCATTCGCGCCAACGGTCCGCGCAGGGATTTGTTTGCCGCCAGATATCGATAATGCCGCCAGCCAATCGACATTTCCCTGGCCGAATGGGGCACACTTTTGCCCCCCAGCTCCCGGGTAAGATCCGACACCATGCCACGCTGATCGTTGTCGGACAGCCACTCCTCCAGGTAATGCAGGCGCGATAAATATTCGCCTGTGCAAACGCCCCCGCGATAGCGATCGACTTCGATGTAGTGCAACAAATTGCCCGGAGTCCAGTTCTCCTCCGGCTCGCCTAACATCCGGGCAAAGCCGAGCGAGATTTCAAAAAATGTCCAGCAATCCATTCCTCCAAAATTCACCGAAGGCGCTTCGACGTGGTTGTCGATCTCGAGGGTGTAATGCTTGTAACGCGTGCCGATCAGGGATTGTCCCACCGCGGCCGTCCGTTCGCCGATCGGCAGTGACCGCCAATTCTGCGACTTCGCCGTCGCAACAAGGCGGTTGAATTGATCCTGTCCTTTAAAGACAGTGCCAAACGGCAAGCGCGATTCCGCCGCAAAGGCGGTTGAACCAATCAAAAGGATCGAAACAGAGATTTTCCAGCTCGCCATAATCGGCACAACTGAATACGGATTCTCCCTTCAATCAACCTCCGCTTCTGTAATTGCGCTTCTTAGCGTGGCAATTCGTCTTGTCGCCCGGCTGATTTGATTCAAAGGCGGCGCTCCATATCGTTGGGGCCGAGTGCCGATTCCGTTTTCAAAGAAAAGCCGCAGGAACGTTGTGCGGCAGGCTTCAGATAATGGTCGCGAGATCCGCAAATCGACTCGCGTGAAATTTCGGCCGCGTAGCGACTGGCATAAGCGCAACTATCTTGCCGAGGTCCTGATTCCTTCGCTCTTCACCAAGCGATCGGGGGATTACACCCCGCCGGAGTTTCCCGTAATCAAACGAGGGGAGATCTGCATTACCTGGATCGGCCACGCCTCGTTTCTTATACAAACCGTCGAGATGAATATTCTGATCGACCCGATCTGGTCGAAATGGCTCAAGGTAATCAAGCGGCTCAAGAAACCGGGATTTGAGATTCATCATCTCCCGGAAATCGACGTCGTTCTCGTTACGCACGCTCATTTCGATCATCTCGATCGCCGGACGTTGCGCAAAGTTGCGGCCGACCAGCCGATCGTTGTGCCGATCGGAGTGGGAAACCTTGTTCATGACCTCGGGTTTCAGATTGTTCACGAGCTCGATTGCTGGCAGTCGATCAAACTCGGTTCAATCGAAGTCTCGCTTACCCCTTGTTACCATTGGGGCGCGCGGTTCCTGGCGGACCTTCACCGTGGCTTTGGCGGGTTTGTCATCGCCGCGGAAGGGCGCAATATTTTCCACTGCGGCGATAGCGCTTTCTTTCCCGGGTTCCGTGAGATTGGCGAGAATCACAAGATCGACATCGCCCTCCTCCCAATCGGGGCGTACGACGCTCCCACTGGCCGCGAAGTTCACATGAATCCGGAGGAAGCCGTGCGCGCGTTCGTGGAGTTGAAGGCGAAAAAACTGGTGCCGATGCATTACGGAACTTTCCGGCTCGGTTACGAGCCGATGGACGAACCGCCGCAACGCCTGCTCGCTTCCGCCCGCATTCATGGAATCGAGGACAAGATTCTCGTCATGACCGAAGGCAAGCCGGTCGTTTTATGAATAAGAAGTGAACAGCAAGATCACGAAGGGCCTTCAAAAGGCGGGCGTCACCGAGGCGGAGCGACACTTGTTTTTATGCCTCGGGCCGGACTGCTGTGAGCCGGAAGAGGGCCAGGCGACTTGGGATTTCATCAAACGCCGCGTTAAGGAAACTGGATTAAAGGTGATGCGTACGAAGACGCAATGCTTCCGTATTTGCGCAGGCGGTCCATGGCTGGTTGTTTATCCTGAGGGGGTCTGGTATCGAGGAGTCACTCCTGCGCGGTTCGAGCAAATTTTGCAAGAGCACTTGCTTGGAGGCGTCGCAGTGAAAAAATGGGTAGCCGCGCATAATCCACTTGGGAGGAATGGGACGCCAAAAATTTCCTAGCCACAGATCACTTTGTCTTTTTCTGCATCTGTGAAAATCCGTGTCAATCCGTGGCCAAATTGCTTTGGCGCGGCTGGTGCCGGTTTGATCGTCGTCTTTTTTTGCCTCCTTCTTCTTTGGCACAATCCGCTGGTTTTTTGGAACGATGATTACCAGTTGTCGATCCTGCCGGTATTTGCCGATATCTCTCGCAGCTGGAACGAAGGACATTTTCCGCTGCTCAGCCCGTACTCCTGGGTCTGCAGCAACCTCGCCGGCGAATTTCAGTACGGAACGTTTTCGGTTTTCATCAACGCGGCCGTCGTGCTCATTTGGAAGTTTCCGTTCACTTTCCCGCAACAAGCCGCCGCGCTCTCCATCACTCATCTTTTTGTTCTGGCCGCCGGTGCGTTCATGCTGGCGCAAGACAGACTCGGAAGCTCCCTCACCCGGCGATTTCATCGTCCCCCTCTCCCTGAGGGCGAGGGTGGTGGTGAGGGCAATTCCGCGGCGTCCTCGATTCCCTTGTCGATCTTTGTTGCGTTAGTCGCGGCGTTGAACGGCTGGATCATCTGTTGGGGCGCCTCCGACTGGTTCGGCGCGCTTGGCGCATTCGCCTGGCTGCCGTGGGCCTGGTGGGGTTTAGAGCGCGCGTTGGATCGACAACGAAGTCGATACCGCTTCGTCTGGCCGGCGCCTTTCGTCTATCTGCTCGTGACCGGCGGATTTCCCTACACCGTGGTCATGCTCCTTCTCCTCCTTGCCTGGCTGTCGATCAAATCGTTAGTCCAAACCAGAGCACTCTGGTCGATCGGGCCCATGCTCTTGGGTGTCGCGCTCGGCTTTGGGTTGGCCGCGCCGGCCTGGCTTGCGATTCTTGGTTACGTCCATGGCTCGGCGCGCGAGCTGCAGTCGGCTTCGGCGCATTTTCAATGGCTCATCCCGCCTGCCGCGTTGCCTGCGCTGCTTCTGCCGTGCTGGACTGTGACCTGGACCGATTTCCTTAATCATCGTGTGCCGCACACTGCGGCGGAACTCGCCGGTGGACTGGTTGCTCCTGTTGCGCTCATCGCTGGATTTATCTGGCGCGGCCGTGTTCTTGTTAGGCAAATAAAATGGGAGCTAATCCTACTCGGGCTCGTGCTAGTGCTCGCGATGTTGCCGACTGCGGGATTATTTCGCTGGAGTTTTCGCTGGCTTCCTTTGTTTCATTTGGTGCTCGCTCTTTGCGCGGCGGAGGCGTTGTCGATGCAGCCGCGGTCAGGGTTCGCGGCTACAACTGGATTTGTGCTCGTCTGTTTAACCGCAATTGCGATGTCGATCTTCAGTGTCGCGGGAGCTTACGCGTTTCCACTAACCTGGATTTTTCTCGGCCTCGCTGCGCTATGGGCGTTCTCCGAATTTCCTCTGCGCGATTCCAAATTGCGAGAGTGGGCGCCGGTAGGGGTTACGTTCGCCGCACTGCTTGCGACTTACCTTTGCATCCCGCCTAACGGTGGAGTGCCGAAATTCAATTTCGATCAAAAATTAATCCAACCGGCGCCCCTCGATCCGAATCGGCTTTACCTGAGCGTTTATCCGCCGCCGGAATTTGATTATCGAATTGAAAGGAAACCGGCACCGGTCGGGCAAATTGTGCGACCCGGCAGCACTTCGATGTGGGCCGGACTCAGGTTCGTTAACGGTTATAGTCCGATCCGTCCCGCCGGCGTGGCTCGCGATTTGGGTTTTGCCATTCATGGTGAGATCGATCCAGGAACCGGGGTTTACATGCTCAAGGAGCAGGCCGGTCCCGCCGGAAAGCTCGCGCTGCTTGGCGTGGATGGAATTGCGATTGCCAGCGAAATAGATGTCGATCCTCAGCCGGCGAGCGAATGGGAGTTGGTTGCTACGACAGAGGAAGGCCGCGTCTTTCATCGGCGAGGACCGCCACTTGCGCGGTTGCGCTCGGTTGCCGGTGCCGATTCACGCACGGGCGAAAAATTCTCAATTGCTGCTGTCTCGGGGATCAAAGATTCTAGAAATCGCGTCGAAGCCGATGTCGATGTTCCAAGCGGTGGTCCGCCAGCGTTGCTCATTTTTTCGCGGCCGTACTTTCGTGGTTATCGGGCACAGGTCGGCGATC
Organism: Verrucomicrobiota bacterium; assembly: GCA_040005265.1. GTDB lineage: Bacteria > Verrucomicrobiota > Verrucomicrobiia > Chthoniobacterales > UBA10450 > JBDTZF01. The sequence continues at coordinate 16,184 of JBDTZF010000014.1, read as the reverse complement.
GCACCCTCGTCGTCGAATCCGAAAATGGCTTGATTCCGGTGGTGAAAGTTTCGTCTGGGACACACGGCCGATTGACGTTGGAATATCGCCCAGGGTGGCTGGTTTTTGGAACAATTGTCGCTACCGGTTGCGCCGCGATTTGGATCTTTGGCTTATTCCCGCGTCGCTCTCGCGGGATTGAATAGGGGAGCAGGACGTGCGGAAGCACGTCGTGCCGGCATGCTTCTGCATGCCATTTCTAGGCCTAACGATTCGACACCGGAGGCGCCAGGCGATTCGCCCCGCGCGACTCGCCCGGTTTTAACCATTGTCCGATGACTTCCGCCGACCAAATCCAATCCTCTTCCCGTTTTCCGCGGACCACGATCGTTTTCTCGTAATATTTTCTGAGGTTGATTTGTTCGGCTACGAACTCCTGGGTCCGTTTCGCCTGGGTCATCCGGAAAAGCGTCCCCGATTCGTCATCGACCAGTTTGAGACGGTATCCCGCCTGGACCAGCACGACCTTCCCCGTGAGCGTTTCTGTTTGGGCCCTGGGTTTGGGCGTTGCCGCCGGGTCAGCCGTCTGGACCGGCTCGGATGCCGCCGCCGCAGGCTGCGGTGGGGGTGAATGTTTTTGCCAAAGTCCGCATCCAGATAGAGAAAGAAAAGCGAACGCGATGGAGCACCCAGCAAGAAATGTTTTCATGCGCCCTATTTATACACTTCTCTGGGGCCAACGCTCAATGCTCATCATCCGGGCTGCCCTCAAATACGCGGATTTGATTTTATGGAACAGTTGTCGATGTATATCCAACCTCAACTGGCACCCCGCCCATGTACAACAAAAATAACCTCGATAAAATCAAGAAAATGAATTCTCTGGCGCCCGAAGTCATGAAGGCTTTCTGGGCCTTCGACAAGGCAGCGGTCGCCGATGGAGCAATCCCTGTGAAGTACAAGGAGCTGATCGCCGTCGCCGTTGCTGAGACGACTCAGTGTCCGTACTGCATCGACATTCACGCTGCCAACGCGCGCAAGGCGGGCGCCACCGACGCGGAATTAGTCGAAGCGGCAATGGTCGCAGCAGCGCTCCGAGCGGGAGGAGCCGTGACTCACGCCACGCACGCTCTCTCCGATTGATTTATCACCTTCGCGTGTAGCCGCCCCGATTACATCATCGACACCACAATGGTTGGTTCGCTCGGCCCAGCTTGTCAGCGTTTTGCGGGCGACTAAAGTGATCGGTGCAAAGCCGCTGGATCGTTGCGCCGCCGGAGAACCTGGATGGGAGTCCGATTTCCTGGAACGAAATCTGCCGATCGGATTGCATCGCTCGACTTTTGATGCGCAAAGGTTTTGCCAGCGCCACGGAAGTTGAAACTTTTCTATCGCCGCGTCTGAAATCGTTGAGCGATCCGTTGTTGCTACCGCACATGGAAACGGCAGTCGCGCGCATTTTGGCCGCCGTGGATCGAGCCGAGCGGATTGTGGTGTTCGGAGATTACGATGTCGATGGGGTGACATCGGTCGCTCTGCTTGCAGAGATGTTACGCGCCTATGGCAGCGCGCCAGATCTGTTTCTGCCAATGCGAATGGAGGAGGGTTATGGGTTGAGCCGGGAAAGCATTGAACGCTGTCTCGAGCAGCATCGCCCGCAACTTCTGATCGCCGTGGATTGCGGCACGTCATCCGCGGATGAGATTGTCGATCTTAGAAAACGCGGCGTGGATGTGATCGTGCTCGATCACCATGAACCGAAATCGGCTTTGCCCGATTGCGTCGCAATCGTGAATCCCAAAATCGATCCAGAATCGGAATTTCAGTATCTGTGCAGCGTCGGGATCGTTTTCAAATTGTGTCATGCGCTCCTCAAAAAGCGCCCGGTTGATTTCGATTTGAAATCGAAACTCGATCTGGTCGCGCTTGGCACAGTGGCCGATATTGTCCCATTGCGAGGTGAGAACCGAATCCTTGCCAAGCGCGGCGCAATTGAAATCGCGAGATCGACCAGACCGGGCCTGAAGAAGTTGATCGAAGTGAGCGGCGTGCAGCCACCGATAACGACGGAAGATATCGGCTTCCGGCTTGGCCCTCGCTTGAACGCGTCAGGGCGTTTGAGTAATGCGGAACGATCGCTGCGGCTGTTGCTCACTGATGACGAAGCCGAGGCGGCGTCGCTGGCTGAGGTGCTTGATAAAGAGAATCGCGAGAGGCAAACAGTGGAAAAGGGGATTTTTCTGGCGGCCGACGAAAAGATCGCGCGTGATTTCGATCCGGCGCGCGATGCAGCGATCGTGGTGGCTTCGCGCGGCTGGCATCCGGGTGTGTTGGGAATTGTGGCGTCGCGATTAGGGCGAAAGTATCATCGGCCGGCCATCGTCATCGGCTTCGAAGAGAATGGGACCGGCAAAGGAAGCGGAAGGAGCATTGAAGGCCTGAACCTGGTGGAAGCGCTAAGCCGTTGCAGCGGCACGTTGCAAAAATATGGCGGACATGAAATGGCGGCTGGCCTAACTATTCTCGAAAAAAATATCGATGCTTTTTCCGAAGCGTTCCGTTCAGCGGCCCGCGAAATTTTATCGAGCGAACATTTGCAGCGCTGTTTGCGCATCGATCACGAACTCCCTTTCTCGGATCTCACCTTCGATTTTCTTGAGTGGCACGAGAGGCTCCAGCCGTTCGGCAACGGAAATTCGGCGCCACTCTTTTTCGCGCGCGAGGTGGAGTCGGCCGCACCGCCACGAATCGTCAAGGAGAAGCATCTCATTTTGCGGCTGCGTCAGCAAAATTATCAGCGGCGCGCGATTTTCTTTGATGGAGTGAGCGCGCCCTTGCCGCCGGAGCCATGGGATGTTGCATTTCGAATTCGAGCGGAAGAATACGAAGGCAACACCTCGATTGGGATGCAGATTGAAGCCGTGCGCCATGCGGAACGGACAACATGATCGAGCCAGCTGACAAGATCGGGATTCAGCAGACGCTTGAAGAATTGGAGTGGATCCCGCGGCCAAAACTTCTGGCACTGCGCCGGCTTGGGATCGAGAAGGTGGAAGATTTGCTGACTCATTATCCACGGCGCCACGAAGATCGACATGAGTTTCCGCATTTCCCGCGCGAAGAAAGTGAGGTGCCGATTTGTCTTTGCGGCGAAGTGGTCAAGACGTCCCTGCGCAGATTCGGCGGCTGGAAAAAAATTTTTGAGGCAACACTGGAGGAAGCGGGCTCGAACGCGTTGAGCGAGCCGCTCGTCTGCCGGTGGTTCAATTTGCATTATGTGCAAAAAATGATCGCCACCGGGCAGCGCCTGGTCGTGTTTGGCAAGCCCCGATTGCGCGGCAAGCGGATTTGCATGGAGCATCCGGAGTTTGAGGTGATTGAGAACGACGACGAGATGTCGATCCATTTTCGGCGGATTACACCGATTTATCCGGCGACGGAGGGTCTGTCACAGCGCGTGTTGCGCGGTCTGATCTATCGACTGCTGCACGAACTGTCCGACGATCCGGTGGCGACAGTGTTGCCGGATGATCTGGCCGGCAGCGAGAGGCGCGTCGCTCTCCGCGCGATTCATTTCCCTGAAACGTGGGAAGCGCGCGATGCCGCACGGGAGCATCTTGTGCTCTCGGAATTTTTCGCGATGCAAATGTTAATCGGGTCTCGGCGCACGGAATCGTCGGCCCGGGCTGGCGAAGCGCATTGTGGTAAAGGGGTGGTGCTCGAAAAATTCCTGACCGCGCTTCCTTTCGAATTGACCGGTGCGCAATCGAAGGTGATCGCCGAAATCCGGCGAGACTTGGCGGCGAAGCATCCGATGAACCGGTTGCTTCAGGGCGATGTGGGCTCTGGCAAAACCGTAGTCGCGATTGCGGCAATGCTCCTTGCAGTCGAGGCCGGTTATCAGTGCGCGTTCATGGCGCCGACCCAAATCCTGGCCGAGCAACATTACGCGGTGCTTCGTGGCTGGCTTGAGCCGCTCGGGTTGCGTATCTCGCTCCGAACCAGTGCGCGTCAGGAAGATAATGCGCCGTTGCCATTGTTCACCTCGGGGGAGGGCGGGGACGAACCCCAGATCATTGTCGGGACGCATGCGTTGCTTTACGAAAGCGTTTCATTCTCAAACCTCGGGCTCGTTGTCATCGATGAGCAGCATAAATTTGGCGTTGCCCAACGAGCTCGCCTAACCGATCGCGAACCGGCGCCGGATGTACTCGTCATGACGGCGACACCCATTCCGCGGACGTTAACCATGACCGTCTACGGCGATCTCGATGTCTCGATCATCGATGAGATGCCGCGTAATCGGGGAAAAATTATTACGGCAGTGCGGGACAATGCGAAGTTAGCCGAGATTCTGATTTTCTTGCGCGAGCAGTTGGAATCCGGGCGACAGCTTTATGTAATTTATCCGCTAATCGACGAGAGCGATAAGCTCGATGCCAAGGCAGCGGCGGCTGAGTATGAGTTGTGGCAGGAGCGATTGCGTCCCTATAAGTGTGAGCTCCTTCACGGCCGGATCCCGGCGCCGGACAAGCAGGAGATCATGCAGCGTTTTCGGCGCGGGGAAACGAATGCTTTGATCAGCACTACTGTGATCGAAGTGGGTGTCGACGTCGCCAACGCGACTGTAATGATGGTGGAAAACGCCGAACGGTTCGGACTTGCCCAACTGCATCAGCTCCGCGGACGGATTGGACGCGGACAGCACAAGTCGTACTGTATTTTGTTAACGTCCGACGACTCGAAAGAAACGGTGTCAAAGCTCAGCGTGCTGGAAAAAACCAACAATGGCTTTGATGTCGCTGAAGCGGACTGGGATTTGCGCGGTCCGGGAGATTTGCTGGGCACGGCGCAGAGCGGGTTGCCCGTGCTCAAGATCGGCAACTTGAAATCCGATGCGGCGTTAATGCGGCGCGCCCGGGCCGCGGCGATGTCGATCTTCGCTGCGGACCCTCGTTTGGCGGCGCCGGAGAATCAACGTTTCCGCCATTTGATTGTCGAAACCCAGGGACGTACCTTTTCGAACGTTAGCTGATGAAAAACCTTGCGAAATTTTTGCTGTTTGTGCTGCTCGTTAGCGCGGGAATTTCCCTGCTCTATAATTACCGCCTTAAGCACGGGAGCCTGAGTCAGGCCGGTGCAAGCCGCGCGCCCGAAAAATACACTCTGGCCGCCGAGGCGAATATCAATCCAAAAGAGGTCGCTTCTCTCGAGGCGCTGAACGCGGAGCGACGCGCCCTGGTAAAAGGCGTCATCCCCTCGGTCGTCGCGGTGAAGACCTCGAAGAAGGTCGCTGTTCGCCGCCAAGGCGGTCTCGATCCTCTTGATTTTTTCTCCCGCAACCCGGGGCAGTTCCGCAGTCCGCGGGACGAGGCAATGGTGCAAAATTCGCTCGGTTCGGGCGTGATCGTTACTAAGGAAGGCCACATCGTCACAAATAATCACGTGGTCGATCAAGTGGATGAGATCGAGGTGCAGTTGAGCGATGGACGTACCAAGAAAGCACGGGTGGTGGGCGCTGACGCGGAACTCGACATCGCTGTGCTTAAAATCGACGATCCTGGCGTTAAACCGCTCAGGCTCGCCGACTCCGACGCGGTGCAGGTCGGGGATTTCGTCTTGGCGATTGGAAATCCGTTTGGATTTGAAGAGACGGTGACGGACGGAATCATCAGCTCCAAGGGACGACCAAATCGCACCGATGTTTTCAGCGATTTGTTGCAAACGAACGCGGCGATCAATCCGGGAAATAGCGGCGGACCATTAATCAATCTGAGGGGTGAAGTAGTCGGGATTAACGCGGCAATCATTTCACGCAGTGGCGGTTCGCAGGGGATTGGTTTCGCGATTCCATCCAACACCGTGCGCACCGCGTTGGAGAGTCTGCTCAAGCAAGGCCGGATTATTCGCGGCTATCTCGGGATCCAAACGCGGGCGTTACAGCCGGGACAGCAAAATGCGCCCGAGACCGAGGGAGTCGTTGTCGATGCCGTGGTGCCGGGATCGCCAGCCGCTGAGTCGCAACTGCAAAAGGGAGATATCATCCTCAAATTCGACGGGCACGACGTGAAGAACTTTCCCGCACTACGGAGCCTGGTCGCACAGACGGGGGCTAACAGAAAAGTCGACGTGGAGATTGTTCGCAACGGCAAGCCAATGAAGGTCGTCACCGAGATCAAAGAACAACCGATGGATTTTCAAGCTGCCGGTCCATTGTCTCCGCAGAATCGGCCACAGCCGCCGCCTGATCCCGGCGATCAGGGCGACGCTGAAAATGAAACGACTAGCCTTCTCGGGGGGATTCGTGTGGAAAATCTGACGCCGGAGATGGCGCGGCGGCTTGACCTCCCGAGTAACATTCATGGCGTGATCATCGCAGATGTCGATCCTCGCAGCGGCGTGACCGAGGTGCAGAAGGGCGACGTTATCGAGGAAATCGATCAGCAGCCGCTGAAGTCGGCTTCGGATTTTGGCAAGATCGCGTCCTCACTCGATTCAGCGCAACCGCACATCTTGTCCGTCTGCCGGCATCGGACGCGTTCGTTCGTTGTTTTGCGTGCGCGGTGAACCTGCCGAAGCGCACGGATGTTGGTGAGCGACAAGACACGCGTTGTCTGTGTCGCATGCGAATCTGTGTTGAATAAACTTCGAGGCTGGCAAGTCCAACGCCTCAAACCTGATCTATCTATGAAAAAAATTCTTTTTGTATTAACGGTGCTCGCTCTGGTTTTTCCTGCTCTTCCACGGGCGGACGCGGACGAGGTCACAGTAGAGGCTTTTTATAATAATCTTTCCGGCGGCGGCTGGATCGATGTAGATGATTACGGTTACGGCTGGCAGCCCGACGTTGCAGTCAGCGATCCGGATTGGCGGCCTTATGCCGACGGCTATTGGGCCTATACCGATTATGGTTGGACCTGGATTTCGTATGAAGATTTCGGCTGGGCTACCTATCACTACGGCCGTTGGGCGAGACTCGCTGACTACGGCTGGGTCTGGTTTCCGGGCAATGATTTGGAGTGGGGTCCAGCCTGGGTCTCTTGGCGGCGCGGTGGTAATTATGCCGGTTGGGCGCCGCTGCCTCCGCGTGGGCCCGGTGTTGTCTATGAGGGACAGCCAATCGGTTCACGCGTCGACGTGGAATTCGATATCGGCCCGGCTTACTACAATTTCATCGATGTTCGTTACATCGGCGAGCCGGTTCTGCGCAGCCATATTTACGCATCGAACTCGAACGTCGCCTACGTAAATCAAACGGTGAACGTCACCAACATCACCGTTAAGAACAAGGTCGTTTACAATTACGGCCCTGACATTGAAGTGCTTTCCAGACATTCAGAGAGGCCAATTCAGCGACTGAAAATCGAGCGTCAGGAAGGTGTCGACTTTTCGGCAGCTGCCAGGAGTGGCGGACTAACAAAGGTGCAGGGCGATAGACTCGTCCTAGGTGCTCCGCAAAACATTAGGAGGTCGTCCACCCAACTGGCGCCGCCGACGATCAAAACGAAAGTAACCAAAGAGAGAGTGAAACTCGACCGAGGTTGGTCCGGCGCCGGCGATGAGAAAGCGCAATTTCAGCTGAAACAGAAGATGAAAACAGAAGATCCAAAGAAGATTCCGCCACCGACCGCTATCGGCGCTTTGGGAGCGACCGGCCCAATGGGAGGAACTGGCTCCCTGGGAACAACTGGCTCTATGGGAGCGCGGGGCGAAAAGGGTCAGATGGGAGTGTCTGGTAGGATGGGCGCAACCGGTTCGATGGGAACCACTGGTCGAATGGGAGCAAGCGGCTCCATGGGAACAACTGGCGAGACGGGAGCGTCTGGCAGGATGGGCGCAACCGGTTCAATGGGAACCACTGGCCGCATGGGAACTACTGACCGAATGGGAACAAGCGGCGCGATGGGAACAACTGGCTCCATGGGAGCACCCGTTCCAACTCCAACTGGCGGAAGCACCCCGATGGGAACGCCGCTTCCGGAACCCGGCAGGCGCAAAGACAGGCTGAGCGAACCTCCGACTACGCCGAGCGTCTCCGCAGGAACAACATCAATTGAAGGCAGCGACTCCATTCGCGGTGCTGGTAAAAATAGGGGCAGACAAGGCAAGTCGATGCAGCCGGAGTTCCCGTCATCCACCGGCGCGCCAACAGGTGCTCCAGAAAATTCATCGAGGTTGATCCGCCATCCAAAACCGGCTGACCAGGGTTATCCTGGCCCGACTTCGGCCGGTCCAAGCGGTTCGTTAGGCGAATCTGCGAACACGACCGAAAGATTAGGTGGGAAACACAAGATTAAACCAATCGAAACAGCACCGCCTGACCAGACGTCTACCAGTGAAATGGGAACCGAGCGAGGCAAAGGCAGGAAGCAGCAGATGGGCGGCGGACAGCCAACTGGACTTGAGCCGATGAACCCGCCGGGGGGAGGCAAACAGAAAGGCCGTGCTCAAACAACGGATCCGGCCGAACCAGCGACCAGTGCGGCGCCGGGCGCCCCTGGCCAACCAGGGCAGGGCAGACTGGAAAAGGGCAGGAAGCCAAAGGACGAAGCTTCTCCAGTTCCAACTCCATAACGGCCGGCAGAGAGATTGCAGGTGGATCGAGCAGTCCCTTGCTCGATGCTAAGAACCATCGAGCGCAGCCGCACACTTGATGACTTAACGGGGATGTCCGATGAGTTTTGGGACAGCTCGGCGCCTGGTGAGGAATGATACGCCTTCGGCGTTGTGGTTAGCATCGCCCGGTGGAGCGGTCGATCCACCATCTTGCGTCACCCATCGTGAGGCCTACAACAGCTCTGCGATCTGCACCGCATTCAATGCTGCGCCTTTGAGCAATTGATCCCCCGATACCCAGAACGAAAGCCCATTTTCCAGCGCGCAGTCGAGGCGGACGCGTCCGACCTCGCAATTATCCTTTCCCGAAACATTCAGCGGCATCGGATAGCGATTGTTCTGAGGCTCATCGACCAATTCCAATCCAGGCGCTTTGGCCAGAACTTCGCGAGCCTGTTCAACTGAAATTTTTTTCTCGAACTCAGCGCTGACAGCCACCGAATGCGCCCGGTAGATCGGAACGCGCACGCACGTGACCGATGCGCGAAATTCCGGCAAATGCATGATCTTGCGGCCTTCGTTCTGCATTTTCATTTCTTCTTTGGTGTAACCACTTTCGAGGAATGAATCGACATGCGGCAACACATTGAAAGCGATCGGATGAGGATAAACAGTTGTAGCCGGGATCGGTGATCCCGGTCCTGAAACCGAGTTTTCCACCTGTTGTTTCAATTCTTCAATCGCCCGCGCGCCGCTGCCGGAAACGGCCTGATAACTCGCAGCAAAAATGCGTTGCACTCCAAAAACCCGATGCAACGGATAAAGTGCCATGAGTGTGACGGCCGTTGTGCAATTCGGGTTCGCAATGATGCCGCGATGTCCTCGCACATCTTCTGCGTTGATTTCCGGGATCACCAGTGGCACGTGCGGTTCCATTCGGAACACGGACGAATTATCGATCGCGATTGCGTCCGACTGACAGGCAATCGGAACAAATTTGCCTGAGATTTCGCCTCCGGCGCTGAAAAAAGCGATGTCGATCTTGTCGAACGAACCATCGTTCAGTTCCTGCACCGGGATCGATTCATCCCGAAACCGAACCGACTTCCCAACAGAGCGCGCAGAGCCAATCGGTCGGAGAGTTGCCACGGGAAAATTTCGCCGCTCCAGCACGCGCAACAGCTCCGCACCGACGGCGCCGGTCGCGCCCACGATGGCGATGTGATAACTTTTCATCCGCAGCTAAACTTTATCGCCGGCCAGACCTGATGCAAACATTACAAAAAAGCATTCACGTTTCGATTCGCGATCAGCGGCTCACGTTAAAAGAGGGCGACGGGACCATCCGGACTTATCCCATCTCGACTTCACGGTTTGGCATTGGATCCGAGGAAGGAAGTAACAAGACGCCGACCGGTCGTTTTCGTGTCGCCGAAAAAATTGGAGACGATATGCCGAGCGGCACGGTGTTTCGGAGTCGAATCCCGCTCGGACCGGATGATCCGCCGCCACCTACGGAGGATCTTATTCTGTCGCGCATTCTCTGGCTCGATGGACTCGATGACCACAATGCCAACACGCGCGACCGATTCATTTATATTCACGGCACGAAACACGAACACAAAATTGGCACTCCGGACAGCCACGGCTGCGTGCGGATGCGCAACGCCGATGTGGTCGAACTGTTCGATCTCGTCGACGAAGACACGCCGGTGGTAATCGAAGAATAATTGTTGCCCTGACCAGACGACTCCGTCGTCCACCTTTCTCTGAGGGAGAGGTGCTCTCGCCGCGGCGAGGCGATCAGGGCGTTCTTTACCCTAACAAGCACGAGCCCTCCGGTGGGTGATCGCGCGCGGATAAGTTTGATTTGGTGCTTCAGGCCTCTCTGGAGCTTGGTGCTTGGGATTTCCGGGGGGAACGTCCGTTGATACATCCAAAAAGATCGAGAAATTCGTTGCTTCAGTGTGATTCCCTGCCTAAACAGGCAGAGCAACTTGCAAGGAAGGGAGGCGATATAAATTGAAGTTAATCAAAGCGATCATGATCGTGGCCGTATTGGCCGGTGCGTTGAGCCTGGGGGCTTGCGCTCACAAACAGGAAACAGCGACCACAAGCTCAACAGCGAGTACCCATTCCGGCTACTCAAAATAAATCGGGCGTCCAGTTGGTGGATAGCTTTAACAAAAGGCCAGGTCGCGTTCGACCTGGCCTTTTTTTGGCGACGAACCGTCTGCAGTGGTGGATCGTCCGCTCGGTGGGCGATGCTAAGTCCCAAGCCGCGCAGCGGCTCTAATTTAATCGCGGTGCGATTTTGTTAGCATCGCGCGCGGAGCGCCCGATCCACCTAGTTCCGAACGAGTGTATCCCTTTCCATTTCGTCGACTTCTATTTAAGATGCATTGATGGAATTGAACGGGCAGGCATTAACACTCGCGGAAATCGCCAAGGTGGCGATCGATGGCGAGACTGTCCAAGTCGCGTCTGCAGCGCGACCGCGTGTTCTTGCGTCGCGTAAAGTCATCGAGGAAATCGTCGGTCGCGACATGGTGGTCTACGGAGTAAACACCGGCTTTGGCAAGCTCGCCGACGTTCGCATTCCTCAAACCGATTTACGCGAGCTCCAGCTTAACCTCGTTCGTAGTCATGCCTGCGGCATCGGCAATCCGCTTTCCGTTCCGGAAGTGCGCGCTATGATGTTGCTTCGCGCCAATGTGCTTGCGCTCGGCTTCAGCGGCATTCGCTTCGAGATAATCGAGATGCTGTGTAAAATGCTGAATCGCGGTGTGCACCCGGTTATTCCTGAGAAAGGTTCGGTCGGCGCCAGTGGCGATCTCGCTCCACTGGCACATCTCGCCCTGAGCCTGATCGGCGAAGGCGAAGCGTTTTCCGAAGGCGAGCGAATGTCGAGCGCTGACGCCTTGCGGCGCATGAAACTGCAGCCGGTGTTGCTCGAAGCGAAGGAGGGGCTCGCGCTTCTCAACGGAACCCAGGCGATGCACGCCGTTGGTGGATTGTCGATCTTGCGGGCAAAGCGATTGTCGCGCGTTGCCGATGTTTCCGGCGCGATGAGTCTCGAATCGCTCACTGGCACGCCCGCAGCGTTCGATCCGCGTTTGCACGATGCCCGGCCACATCCCGGCCAGAAGGACGTAGCCAAACATCTGTTATCGCTCATGGACGGCAGCGAAATTCGCGAATCGCATCGCGCGGATGATCCCCGCGTTCAGGATGCTTACAGTCTGCGTTGCATGCCGCAGGTCCACGGCGCGGCGCGCGGCGCGCTCGAACATTGTGAGAACATTCTGCTCATCGAATCGGCGTCGGCGACGGATAACCCGCTCGTCTTTGAAAATGGCGACGTGATTTCCGGTGGAAACTTTCACGGGGCGCCGTTGGCGCTGGCCTTCGATTACGCCGCCATGGCGGTTGTGGATCTGATGAGCATCAGCGAACGGCGAATCGATCGGTTGGTTAATCCGGACAAGAATGAAGGCTTGCCCGCGTTTCTTGCGCGCAAACCTGGCTTGGAATCCGGTTTTATGATTCCGCATGTCGCCGCCGCCGCGTTGTTGAACGAAGCACGGGTCCTGGCGCATCCGGCCAGCATCGACAATGTGACGACCTCGGGCGGCAAGGAAGATCACGTCTCGATGGGAATGACCGCTGCGCTGAAACTGCGGTCGATTGTCGATCTTGCCGAAAATTTGCTGGCGATCGAATTGCTTGCTGGCGCGGAAGCGTTGGAACATCGGCGCCCGCTTAAAGCCGGAGTCGGCGTCGAGCGCGCCTTTGGTGTTCTCAGAAAAATCGCGCCACCGCTAACCAGGGATCGTTCGCTCTCTGGCGACATCGCGGGTGTGGCCGCCGCGATCCAGCGAGGTGATCTCGATAGTGAGGTGGGTTAGGCGCTTGCGTTTTGGAGTGCGGCAGCGCTCTGCCGCTTTTTGATACCATTGGAAGTCTAGAGATTTACGCGTTGAGACCAGTTCGAATTTCAACAATTCTTAAAAGCGGCGGGACACTGCCGCACTCCAAAACGTATCCGCGGTTGGAAGCGCAAGATGATTGCCGAGACGAGCGGAATTTGCATCATTGAAGGATGAGCGGGAAACGAATCGTCCACGCGCCGCGCGGTACCGAGCTGACCTGCAAGGGCTGGCATCAGGAAGCGGCGATGCGGATGCTGATGAACAATCTCGATCCGGATGTGGCCGAGGCTCCGGACCGGCTTGTCGTATACGGCGGAACTGGGCGCGCGGCGAGAAGTTGGGATGCGTTCGAGGCAATCGTAAAATCGCTGCGCGAGCTGGAGAACGACGAAACACTCCTGGTTCAATCTGGAAAACCTGTTGGAAAGTTTCGGACCCACGATGAAGCGCCGCGGGTTCTGATCGCGAACTCGAATCTCGTCGGTCAATGGAACAATTACGCAGAGTTCAATCGTCTCGAGCGCATGGGGCTCACCATGTATGGGCAAATGACCGCCGGGTCGTGGATCTACATCGGCAGCCAGGGAATCGTGCAGGGGACTTTCGAAACTTTCGCCGAGGCAGGGCGGAAACATTTTGGCGGCTCGCTTGAAGGAAAATTTGTCGTGAGCGGTGGACTTGGCGGAATGGGCGGCGCGCAACCGCTGGGCGCGACCATGAACGGCGCGGTTTTTCTCGGCGTCGATGTCGATCCTGCGCGGATCGAGAAAAGATTGAAGAGCGGCTACTGCGACAAAATCGCAAGATCGCTCGATGAAGCGCTCACACTGATCGGTCAAGCTCGCAAAGATCGACAGGCGATCTCGGTCGGCCTGGTTGGGAATTGCGCCGATGTTCTTCCGGAAATCGTGAAGCGCGGCGTTGTTCCCGATATTGTCACCGATCAAACCAGCGCGCACGATGCGTTGAATGGTTATGTGCCAAACGGGATGTCGCTCGAAGACGCAATCGCGTTGCGGGCAAAAAATCCCGAGGAGTATATCGACAAGTCGATGCATTCGATGGCCGTTCACGTCGAAGCGATGCTCGCACTGAAAAAGAAAGGCGCGGTCACGTTCGATTACGGAAACAACATTCGCGCTCAGGCGAAAAAAGCGGGCGTCGAAAACGCGTTCGGCATTCCCGGGTTCGTTCCCGAATACATCCGTCCGCTGTTTTGCGAAGGGAAGGGACCATTCCGCTGGGTGGCGTTAAGCGGCGATCCCGAAGACATCGCGCGCACCGACAAACTCGCGCTCGAGATTTTTCCGAAGAACGAAACGCTCGCCCGCTGGATGAAGCTCGCTAAGGAGCGCATCCAATTTCAAGGATTACCCGCGCGAATTTGCTGGCTCGGTTACGGCGAGCGGGCCGAGTTCGGTCTCGCCATGAACGACCTGGTGAAACGCGGCGAAATTAATGCGCCGATTGTGATCGGGCGCGATCATCTCGATGCCGGCTCGGTCGCATCGCCCAATCGCGAAACCGAAGGCATGCTCGATGGCAGCGACGCCATCGCCGATTGGGCGTTATTGAATGCGCTGGTGAATACGGCGGCCGGAGCGTCGTGGATATCGATCCATAATGGCGGCGGTGTCGGCATCGGTTACTCGCAGCACGCCGGCATGGTCGTCGTCGCCGATGGGACTGATAATTCCAAGCGAAGGCTGGAGCGCGTTCTAACGAGCGATCCTGGCATGGGCGTCCTCCGCCACGCCGACGCCGGCTATTCGAAGGCGATTGATTTCGCCGGAGCTAGGAAGATCGACATCCCAATGAAGCCGCAGGGACGAGATTAATGTTAGGGCGCCGACGGCGCGGACGCCCTCCAGGATGCGCGAGTCGCTGTTGCGTCTCTTGTAGCGGCGGTCTATGACCGTCGCTGACTGTCCGAAAAATTTGCGACGGTCTCAGACCGCCGCTACAGGAAGAGCTACAAGCCAGCTCGCCGAATTATGCAAAAGCTCATCGAATGCGTGCCGAATTTTTCTGAAGGGCGCGATCTGGACGTCATTCGTCAGATCACTGATGCGATTCAATCGGTGGAAGGGGTTTCGCTGCTCGATGTCGATCCTGGGGCGAGCACAAACCGGACGGTGGTGACATTTGTCGGCAATCCGGATGCTGCAGTGGAAGCGGCGTTTCGCGGGATCAAGAAAGCGTCGGAGTTAATCGACATGCGGAGACAGAAGGGGGCGCATCCGCGAATGGGTGCGACCGATGTTTGCCCGTTCATTCCGGTGAGCAATGTGACTTGGGAAGAGGCGATCGCTTGCGCGAATCAATTGGGGAAGCGCGTTGGCGAAGAATTGAAAATTCCGGTCTATCTCTACGAGCGAGCGGCGAAGGATAAGTCGCGCTCAAATCTTTCGGTAATTCGCGCGGGCGAATATGAAGGTTTTTCGGAGAAAATTAAGCAAGCGGAGTGGAAACCGGATTTCGGACCGGCGGTGTTCAGTGAGAAGTCGGGTGCAACGGTAATTGGCGCGCGAGATTTTCTGGTCGCTTACAATGTGAACCTGAACACGAAAGCGGTGCGACGCGCGAATTCGGTTGCCTTTGATATTCGCGAACAGGGGCGATTCAAAACGGAAGACGGCACGCCTTCGGGCAAAAAAGTTCTCGATGCAAAAGGCGAACCGGTGCGGATTCCCGGAATGCTGAAACACGTTAAGGCGATCGGTTGGTTTGTGAAGGAATATGGAATTGCGCAAGTCTCGATAAACCTGACGAACATTGAGGAAACGCCGTTGCATCTGGCGTTCGATGCCTGCGTTGAAGCGGCCAGCAAGCGCGGCTTGCGCGTCACGGGCTCGGAGATCGTGGGCATGGTGCCGAGGAAATCTTTGGTCGATGCCGGCCGCTATTTTCTCCGGAAACAGAAATGGTCGGAAGGCGCGTCGGAGGAAGAGCTGATCGACGTGGCAGTTCGATCGATGGGCCTGAGCGAACTGAAGCCTTTCGATCCAAAGGAAAAGGTGATTGAATTCAAGATCGACAGCGATTCCAGGAAATCGCTTGTGAAAATGAATCTGCGCGAATTTTGTAATGAAACCTTGAGCGATTCGCCCACGCCGGGTGGGGGATCGGTGGCGGCGTTGATGGGCGCTCTCGGTGCGTCCCTTGGCGGGATGGTGGCGAACCTCTCTGCCGGCAAACGCGGCTGGGACGATCAGATCGAGTATTTCAGTAATTGGGCGGTCAAAGCACAGCAGCTCAAAGACGAATTGCTTTCGCTGGTCGATGAAGACACCGCTGCGTTTAACAAGGTGATGGATGCCTTCGCATTGCCCAAGGAATCGGCGGAAGAGAAGGCGGCGCGTTTGGCGGCGATTGAACAGACAACGAAATACGCGGCAGAGATTCCATTAAAGGTGATGGAGGCGTCGGCCAAGTCTTATGAGTTGCTTGCCGAAATGGCGGACAAGGGAAACCCGGCTTCGGTTTCGGATGTCGGAGTTGGCATTCTGGCGACGCGCGCGTGTATCGGCGGCGCTGCGTTGAACGTGCGGATTAATTTGGCCGCGTTGAAAGATGAAAAATTCAAGGCGGAGATGCTCAAGAAAATTCAGGAGATCACTGCTAACTCCGATGCGCGGTTCAAAGAAATTAATCAGGCCGTGGAAAGCAAGATTGGCTAACCTGGAGGGCGTCCGCGCTGTCGGCGCCCACTTATGA